>NZ_JAKKRS010000003.1:0-425264 GCF_025654025.1 Shewanella sp. SM55
TTGGTGTGCCACCCTGGCGTTCTAGTTTTAACTGTCTCACCCACTTATCCATAGTGGACTTACCTACGTTCATCGCCTTTGCAGCTTCGATGATGCTATGGTTTTTATCGAGGACTAATTGGGCTGCTTCAAGTTTGAATTCAGCACTAAATGTTTTTCTGGTTGTCGATCTCATGTGTTCACCTAAAGTCATCTACGAGGTAATAATATCACCTCTATTTAGGTGGCCAAAATTAGTGTGCCACTACAATTGGTATTAACAGCTAAAGCCGAAGTGACAGAATACACCTCCCCTCGGAGTTGCCGCTGGGCGAGTAGGCAAATTGCATGAGTTCAGTCATGGATAATTTAACGAGCCATCCATTGTTAAATTTGCAGAGTGTGTGCTTGTAAAAAGGCATACAGATTACTGGATAGTTGGCTGGATTAAGCATTGGCATGTAAGTGACCGTTGGCGGCATGGATGCCGCCGTCGAGCCTATAGGGATATATTTACGGCGAGTCACTGGAATGACAGTGCTTAATAACTACATTATTCGCTGACTTGAAAATTTCTAGATCTTTAGAACACACCAATAAGTGAAATACGGCGTAATGTAAAAACAAAACCTCAGTAAAAACTGGGGTTTATTATTTGCAGCTCAACTGGCAAAGGTTAGCCAGCCAAGCATACAAATTATCGCGTTATTTGATAAACGCGAACGCATCACCGTAGAGATGTGCTTCTTCTACACCAATCTCGCGGAAGATTTCCCGTGCTGCACCCACCATGTCGAAACGGCCAGCGATATAGATGTCGTAGCCATTTAAGCTGACAAAATCTTGTTTGATTTGCGCTAACAGATTAGCGGTTTTGCCTTGCCAATTAGCGGGAGCTTCTTCGATAACTGGCACGAAGTGTAACCAAGGGTGAGCGTCGTGCCACTCGCGGGCGATGGTTTCAAAATACATGGCATCTTGGGTGCGACAACCCCAATACAGCATAGTTTCAACTTGTTGGCCGAGGGCGATTTGGTGCTCAATGATACTTTTAATGTAAGAGAAACCTGTGCCGCCGGCGATTAACAGGCGAGGACGAATGCTTTCGTGACGCAGGTGGGCTTCGCCGCCTGGGGCTTCGATGTCGATAGTGCTGCCGTCAATAGCGCAGGCTTTCAGGCGCTCGACCACTTGCATTGGGTAGCTTTCACTTACAGCGGCGCCAATGTGTAATTCGATCAGCTCGGCGTTTGGCGCTGATGCGATAGAGAAGGGGCGTTTATCTTTTTCACCCATGACAACACATAAGTATTGCCCCGCTTGGAAATCGAAGGCGGTTTCAGGCCTTAACAATACTTGATATACGGCATCGTTAAATGGGTTAACTTTCTCTATCTTACAACGTATGGTTTTCATCAAACTTCCTTTGCACCTTTCTTCAACAGTATGTGTCTAGGTGTCGCTTTAGAGGCCTGTTATTGGCCTATTCTCTTGGCTAAAGCCGATACTTGAGTAATGGCTTAAGCTGAATTATAGGGTTGGGCTGTCGTCTATGCCTAACTCATCCCAGATTGAGTCGATCTTTTGTTTTACTTTTGGATCCATCACGATTGGCGTGCCCCATTCGCGGTTGGTTTCACCTTCCCACTTATTGGTGGCATCGAGTCCCATTTTTGAGCCTAAGCCCGCAACGGGTGAAGCAAAATCGAGGTAGTCGATCGGGGTGTTTTCGATCATCACGGTATCGCGTTTAGGGTCCATACGGGTGGTGATCGCCCAGATCACATCCTGCCAGTCACGGCAGTTCACATCTTCATCCACTATGACAATAAACTTAGTGTACATAAATTGGCGCAGGAAAGACCAAGCGCCCATCATCACTCGTTTGGCATGTCCCGGATATTGTTTGCGAATGGAGATCACTGCCATGCGGTACGAACAGCCCTCAGGTGGCAGATAAAAATCAACGATCTCAGGATATTGCTTACGCAAAATCGGCACAAACACTTCGTTTAATGCGACCCCCAGCATGGCAGGCTCATCCGGTGGACGGCCAGTGTAAGTGCTGTGGTAGATGGCATCTTTACGCTGAGTGATGTGAGTAACGGTAAATACTGGAAACTTATCGGTTTCGTTGTAGTAACCCGTGTGATCGCCGTAGGGGCCTTCTTCCGCCAGTTCCTCAGGATCGATATAGCCTTCGAGGATGATTTCACTGGTGGCGGGCACTTCTAAGTCACAGCTTAATGCCTTACAGACTTCGGTACGTTCACCGCGCAGTAAACCGGCAAAAGCGTATTCGCTCATGGAATCGGGGACTGGGGTGACGGCACCTAAAATGGTCACAGGATCGGCGCCGAGTGCGACCACAACCGGATAACGCTCACCGGGGAATTGTTGTTTAAAATCAGCAAAATCTAACGCGCCGCCACGGTGGGATAACCAGCGCATAATCAGCTTGTTTTTACCCAGTAATTGTTGGCGATAAATGCCTAAATTCTGACGACTCTTACGCGGGCCTTTGGTGATGGTTAAGCCCCAGGTCACTAGTGGTGCGACATCGCCCGGCCAGCAATGCTGAATAGGCAATTGGGTTAAGTCGACCTCATCGCCGGTTTTGATGATTTGTTGGCAAGGCGGATTACGCACTGTCTTTGGCGGCATATTCAAGGCTTGCTTGAACATAGGGATCTTAGCGATCGCGTCTTTAAAACCGCGTGGCGGCTCGGGTTCTTTTAAAAAGGCTAACAGTTCGCCTACTTCGCGCAGGGCTAATGGGTCGTCTTTGCCGAGTGCCATGGCCACACGTTTTGGCGTACCGAACAGGTTTACCAACACGGGCATGTGATGATTTTTGGGATTTTCAAATAATAACGCAGGGCCTTGAGCGCGTAATACGCGATCGGCGATCTCTGTCATTTCTAAATGAGGATCAACTGGGTAGCTAATGCGTTTGAGTTCGCCATTGGCTTCTAAGTGATCAATAAAGCTGCGTAAATCCTTAAAACTCATGTGGAAATAGCCTCTGCGGTGAAAATCCGTGTGGCGCGCACTATAGCATTTTTCTGTTTTAGGGTTAACCAATTCAGTGATCTTCAAGCTTAGGAAGCGTAAAATGGTTACCAGTAAGTCGCGATAGATCTCGCTTACGCCCTTTATTTCGAGGTTTATATGAATATTCCTGTATGGTTTGCTCAAGAAAAGTGTGTTCAAACTCAATCACATGGCGCGCATAAGCGGTCGCTAAAGTGCTTGGTTTTATCGCTTGCCGTGGGGATCTCACTTTTGGGGGCGCTCAGTGTGCCGACTGTGGCGGTGGCCGGAAATAGAGGCTATTCGGATCAAGACGAACGTCACGGTCATCGTGATAGCCACAGTCGTGGCGATAGTCATTACAACAATCGTCATGACAATTATTACGACAACCGCCATGTGCGTAAAGATAATCGCCATTATCGTCCCTATTATCGACCTTATTACCCTTGGGGTTTAGGACTGGGTTTAGGGCTCGCTACGGGGTGGGGATCGGGTTGGAATGTCGGTTATGGTGTGAACACCCATTGGAACAATGATTGGGGTTGGAATACATCGCGTGACGCCTACGCTCTAAATTACTGGAACTCGCCCTATTCGGGCATAGGTTTGTCGATTCCTATGGCCTACGACGATGAACCTGTGGCCATTTCTGCACCTGTACGGGTAACAACCAGTATGCAGTATTCTGCGAGTGAAGGCCGTATGGTGTCGAGTATGCCTGTAAATATGGCCGGACAATCGACTGGGCAACTGGTGTCGCAAACTAGTAACGGCACAGGCAAAACAGTTGCGACTCTGCGCCCACGCGCACCGCACAGTGTGTCTAGCTTGCCGAGCAATGCTAGGGTTGTGCAGCAGGATGGTCGTACACTTTACGAGTGGCAAGGCACGCTTTACGCCTACGACTGGAACAGTCAAACCTATCAAGAACAGTTAGTCAGATAGATTTACATTACGTAAATGACTGAGAAATTGGAGCCCCTTAGTGGGCTCCAATTTATTTATCATCTTTTATTATCTTTTATTAGTTATTTATCAGCTAGTTGTCGTTTTATAGCATAGCGGAGAAGAGGTTTGAATACTGTTAGAAATCAGGCTGCCCAAAACCAGCATAAGGGTGCCAGTACATTATGGGTGTTACTTGCCTTAGCACTCGGAACATTCGCTTTAGGCACCACAGAATTTGCTTCCATGACCTTAGTGCCTTATATCGCGAGCGATTTAGGGGTAGAGGTTGCCCATGTGAGTTATGCCATTAGTGCCTATGCGCTGGGGGTTGTGGTCGGTTCGCCGATTATCATGGTGCTAGCCGTTAGGGTCAGACGGCGAACACTCTTGATTGCCTTAGCCGGGTTAATGGCGGTGGCCAATGGCTTAAGTGCGTTAGCGCCATCATTGAATTGGTTAATCTTTTTTCGTTTTCTCAGCGGCTTGCCCCACGGCGCTTATTTCGGCGTGGCTATGTTGCTCGCCGCCTCTTTAGTGCCACCAGAAATGAAGGCCCGCGCCGTATCGCGGGTGATTATTGGTCTTACGCTGGCGACGATTATCGGTGTGCCGTTTGCGACTTGGATGGGGCAAACCGTGGGCTGGCGCTCGGGCATTGGTATAGTGGCGATTTTAGCGACCATTACCGCGATAATGGTGTATTTTTTAGCACCTAATCAAGCCGTGCCCGCTGATGCGAGTCCCAAAAAAGAGCTACAAACCCTTAAAAATCGTGAAGTCTGGCTGACGCTAGGCATCGCGGCCATTGGCTTTGGCGGTATCTTCTGCGTGTATACCTATCTGGCAGAAACCTTAATCCAAGTGACACAAGTCGAGCCGTTTAAGATCCCGATCATGATGGCGGTATTTGGTATTGGCGCAACATTGGGCACGCTAGTGTGTGGCTGGGCGGCGGATAAGTCGGCCTTAGCGGCGGCGTTTTGGTCGTTAGTGTTAAGCACTGTGGTATTAGCGATTTACCCGAGTTTGACCGGACATTACTGGGCGTTGATGCCCGTGGTATTTTTTGTCGGTTGTGGGTTAGGGCTCGCCACTATTGTGCAAGCCAGATTGATGGATGTGGCACCCGATGGGCAAGCCATGACAGGCGCTTTAGTGCAATGCGCCTTTAATCTTGCCAATGCAATTGGCCCTTGGGTGGGCAGTTTAGTTATACTGTCTGGACAAGGCATTGCCGCGACAGGTTATGCGGCGTCTTTGTTGTCATTGGGGGGACTGCTGATGTGGTGGTTGACCCACAGAGAAAGCCGTCGCGTCGTTACCCTAAACACAGCGAACTGCGCCGACTAGCGAGTGCTAAGGAAGAGACGCAGTGGTCATATTCTGCGTCTCGAATCCGCACATTTAGCCCCTTTGTATGGTGATATCGGCGATATAACCATGCTCTGTGGCAACTAAGGCTTGTTTGAGCATGCTAGCCGCTTCATTGGCGGACATAAAGCTTGAGGTATCTAAAGCCTTACCGCTACTGGGCCAAAAGCCTGTGTCCATGCCGCCGGGATACACGGCAATCAACTTCATTGGGCTTTGTTTAAGCTCTAATCGCACCGACTCGATAAATCCCCGCACCGCCCATTTTGCCGCGCAGTAAGTGGATTCTCCCGCCTTGGCGGCCAGTGCTGCGGTGGACATGACCACAACCACAGTGACTGCTTGATCCTTATAGCGTTTCACTAATTCCCGCACTAACAAAATCGTCGAGGTGACATTGTTATTGAGCAGGCTTTGGATATCGCTCGCCCCTTGGGTTTCAATCGCTCCAAAGTAGCCGCTGCCCGCGCAGTGGATCACGGTTTTAGGGGCTTGCGTTAGGCCATCGAACAGGGCTTCGAGACTCGATTCACTGGCGAGATCGGCGGTGATCGCGGCGATCGTTTTGTTGGAGAAGGGCGTTAATGCATTGGCGACGGTTTGCAGACGCTCGGCATGGCGACCTGTGAGTGTCAGTGCTTCATTCTCTTTGGCGTAGAGCGATGCGAGCGCCGCGCCTAAACCACTGCTGGCGCCGGTAATTAATATCATAGTGACCTCGGTTAATGCTGTCTTGGCTTGAAAACCGCATCTTAAACTCAAGTGCGCTTCAATTCATGGGAAGGCGAGCGGTTAGATTAAGGTAAATAGTGGCTGATCGAATGCCACTTCATCGCCGTCTTTGGCCCAAATAGCGCTGACCACGCCATCGCGCTCGGCTTGGATGGGATTCATCATTCTCATCGCTTCGATAATGCAGATCACTTCACCTTGGCTCACTCGTTGACCGACTTTAACCAGCGGCAAATCATCGAGTTCTGCCGCCGCGTAAAAAGTGCCGACCATAGGTGAGACTTGCACAAAACCTTCTGTACTTGGCGAAATGCCTGTTTGCTTTGCCTGTTCATTCAAAGGCGCCACAGGTGCTCTGGGGATCGCTTGCTGTGATTGCACATTGGCTGGCATAGGGCTGTAGCGGGTGATGCGAATTGATTCTTCACCTTCGGTGATCGCCAGTTCTGCTATGTCAGATTCTTGTACTAACTCAATGAGTTTTTTAATTTTACGAAGATCCATTGCCATTTATCTGCCCTTGCAAAGCACGCTATTGAATAGAATTTACTGTGGCTGGTTGAGCCGCTTAATGGCCGCCGCCAGTGCAAACTCATAACCCTGTGAACCAAAACCGCAAATCACGCCTATCGCCTTATCGGAAAAATAGGAATGGTGGCGAAAGGCTTCACGGGCGTGTACATTGGATAAATGCACTTCAAAGAACGGAATTGCCACCCCAAGCAGGGCATCACGCAGGGCGACGCTAGTATGGGTAAAGGCGGCGGGATTGATAATAATCATCTTGGCATCAGTTGCATGAATCGCATTGATTAGCTCAAATTCGGCGTTGGACTGAATATGTTCGAGCTCAACTCCCGCCTGTTGTGCTTGCAGGTTTAACTCCGCCACTATGTCGGCTAAGGTTTGATGACCGTAAACGCTGGGCTCGCGGCGGCCTAAGAGGTTGAGATTGGGGCCATTGACGAGCAAAATTTTGTGACTCATTGCGCTTTCCTTTACGACATGCCTTGGGATTAATGCTGGGATTAAAGTTGGAATAAATTTATTTCAGTTTTCTACATAGGCCATTAACTTAACCTGTTCAAATCGATTTTGCATTATTCGTTAGTCAATTGTGTGTGAGCTGATCATGTGCGAGCCGTTTATACCTTTGAAATCCTGTGCCATTGTTGGCTGTCAGTTGAGTTAATTGTCACCTAAGTTAACTATCACCTAAGTTAATAGTCACTCTTCTGTTGGCGCATGGCCTTAGTGGCACCTTTTTGTTTCTTGGTCTCTAATCGCCGCGTTTGGCTGCCTTTAGTGGCGCGGGTGGGGATGCGTTTTTTCTGCACTTCACCGACACTGGCAACTAAGGCGATAAATTGCTCCAAGGCGGTTTGGCGGTTGGCATCTTGGCTGCGGCTCGCTTGGCATTTGATGATGATTTTGCCGCTTTTAGTGATGCGGTGATCCGCCTTGTTGAGCAGGCGTTCTTGGTAAAACTCGGGTAATGATGAGCTTTTAATATCGAAAATCAGCTGCGCAGCGGTGGACACTTTATTTAAGTGCTGGCCGCCTGCACCACTCGAACGGATAAATTGCCACTCGATTTCATTTTCCTGAAGTTCCACACTGTTTGAGATTTTTATCATGGCAAACTTAGGCATTTTTCAGCATGGATTGAGAAGCCATCAATAATGACTTATGGCTTTCCAATAGATTTGTTATCATCGGGCGCATTCTTTGCCGCTGCATTGGCTAAAGCCATTGCCTGCAAAAGTGTTCTCGATTCGGAGTGCCTCTATGTTATGCCAAATCCCCGATATTGCTAAGGGTGTTATCAGTCTTTTTGCCAGTGGCCGACTATCCTCCACCGATTATCGGACCCGTTTACAGCCTGCGATTAAAAGTTATCGTAAGGATTGGGGCCAAGTTTGCCTGTATATTGAGGCAGATGTGTTACTCGAAGGCTGGGAATTTGAGTCGCTGACCGGTAGTGGTGAAGTCCAGTTACCGAATTTTGAAGCCTTAGTGTTTGTGGGCGGCCCTGATTGGGTAGGAAATGCGGTGCGCTTACTCGGGCCTTTTATGCAGGGCGAAGTGGCTTGGTTTCCACTCGAACAGAAAGCCAAAGCGATTGCTTGGATCACTAAGCGTTCGAATATTTAATGGTCTAATTTAGGCCATATTTACAAGGAATTAAGTATGTCATTATTGAAATCGGGCTCTGTTTCTTCGCTGACAGTTTCTAAGGTCAGTGCGATTGCGTTAGTGTTGGCATTTACCGCTGGACTGAGTGCCTGCGCGCCAGAAGTGGGCAGTGATGCTTGGTGTAAACAGATGAAAAATAAGCCGTCTGGCGATTGGACTGCTAACGAAGCCGCTGATTATGCTAAGCACTGTGTATTTAAATAAGTGCTGTGCATTTAAATAAGCACTGAGTGTTTAAGTCAGCGTTAGCCTTTAGAGATCACAGCTTGAAAGACTTTGCTTGCGAGCTGTGAACTTATGTTTATCATACGGGTCAGATGTTCCGTTATCCGTTATCCGTTATTTGCTATAGGTGATATTTGAATTCTACCGCTAAGCCATTTTTTACTCGAATGGTGACCCTACTGATAGCCATTATCGTGCTGCAATTTGCTGGCGCGAATATGGGTGCGCATCAGTTACATGCGGGCAATGGTGCGGAAGAAGCTGAGAATCATCCCCATCTGCAATTTAGCGCTCAAGTGACCACTTTGGCCCAATGTGTCGATTGCGTTTGTCCAAGCGAGCAAGCCTTAGGCTTTGCGGACTCCACGGGTGTCACCAGTCATCACGCGGGTGAAAACCAAAGCAGCGGATTGCATTCCCACTTAGTGAAAACCACTGAAATACAAGATTTTGACCTATGCCTCGACTGCCAATGCCATGGCGGTCATGTGGCGTTGTTATCTCAGGCAGTGAGTCAGCCTGTACAGGCGTTAGAAAGCGTCTATCTGCCTACCGATGTATCCTATTTCCCGCCTGAAAATTTACCTAAATACCGCCCTCCTATCGCTTAATTCTCCAATATTCGGCTTATTTCTCGGCCTAGGACGATTGATTCATCTGATTGGATCTCATTCTATTTTGCCGCGTGATAAGTCCGTTATGTTCATCCCCCAAAAGATACGCTTGAACTGATGCTCGCAGCGTTAACTGTTGGAGCCGTCATTGGCTTTTTAGCCGTTACTGTATTGCTTGGCGGGATGATTCGATCGGCGCTTATTTGCCATGCCCAGAACGATATGATTGCTTTGCATTGAGCTATGTAAATGAAGCTCACATCTAGCCGTTTCGCTTTGGGCGCAAAAGTCAGCCGATCCACATTCGATATTGTTAGGATTTGCGATGAAAAAAACGATTCTCGCCCGTACTTTAGTTTGTCTGTTTAGATCGGGCTTGTTTAGCTGCGGATTAGTATTGGCCGCCGGATTGGTAGCCTTTGCCCTCGCGGCAGAAAATGATTCTCTTGAAGTCAACGTCCTTGAAGTCAAGGTCCTTGAAACCAAAGCCTCTGAGGCTAATGCCCCTGAAATCAATGCCTCTGAAGTTGAGGCATTTAAGGCGCAATCACTGGGTTTACCCGCCAAAGAAACCGACACGGCACATGTCAACTTTGGCCAATGGTTGCCTGAGTTACTTACACAGTTCAATCAGTTACCTGAAGTTCAGGTGCAACTAGTAAGGCAGCAACAAGCCAAACTGGCCATTCAGGCGGCAGATCGCGCTGTGTATAACCCAGAACTTGGGCTTAATTATCAAAATGCTGATACAGATGCTTATAGCTTAGGGCTGAGTCAAACCCTCGATTGGGGTGACAAGCGCGGCGTGGCGACACAGCGTGCCGAGCTTGAAGCGCAAATCCTTTTAGCAGACATAGGGTTAGAGCGTAGCCAAATGTTGGCCGAACGCTTACTGGCCTTGGCAGAACAGGCGCAAAGCCGTAAGGCGCTGACCTTTGCCGAGCAGCAATTAAGGTTTACCAAGGCGCAGCTCAATATTGCTGAGCAGCGATTGGCGGCGGGGGATTTGTCTAACGTCGAGCTGCAATTGATACAACTCGAAGTCGCCTCTAATACTGCCGACTACGCCTTAGCCGAGCAGGTGGCCTTAGTGGCCGATGGCAAAGTAATTGAATTACTTGGGGATAATAATTTCGCTTTTAGTGAGTTTATCAAAGAGATCCATTTCTTTGTGACTCAGGCTAAGCAAGCGCCAGCGGCCGAGTTGGGCACCTCTACATCAGCCTTGCCAGCACTGGCGAGTGCTTATCAGCAAGTGCTGCTCGCCAGAGTTAATGTCATGCAAGTCAAAGCGGAAGCTTCGGCTGACCCGACTATTAGCCTAGGCGCTGAAAAGGAAGGCACGGACAATAAGCTCGGTGTCGGCGTGTCGATTCCTCTACAAGTTCGCAATAACTACAGTGAGTTACAGGCAGTGGCCGATAAGGGCATCGCTATCGCGGAGCAAGGCTATCTTGCCCGTGAGCGAGTGCTTACCGCTAAGCAGAAACAATTCCTCTATGCGTTACCGCGTTTACTTGAACGTTACCAAGACTGGCGTGAGTTAGTGCAAGTGTCAGGTGCTAAAGCCGCTAAATCCTTAAGCCAACAATGGCAGGCGGGGGATGTGAGTACTAGCGAGTACTTACAGAGCCGTCGTCAGTTAGCCGCCAGTTATTTGGTGGGCTTAAACCTAGAAACGGCTATCTATCAAAGTTGGTTAACTTGGATGGGCGAAAGCGGCCAGCTTATGCCTTTTATCGAAAAGCTCAACTCAGTCCCTTCGATAACATCTAATACCACCGCACGCACAGTAAACCCATGAGGTCACAATAATGAATTCAAATACTCACCACGAAAATGTCCTTCAACTGGATGCTGTAACGACGTCTGAAAAGCGTCGGTTTAACCTATCAAAAATTGCGCTCGCATTATTCGTGCTGAGCACGCTGGCATTTCTCGCTCAGCCCGTATTGGCTGGCGGTGATCACGCTCCTGTCGTTAAGGAAAGCGGGGATTCGGTAACGCAAACGGCGCCGACGGATGCACACGGCGAACAGGCGTTGAAATTGACCGAAGCGCAGCAAGCCTTGGCGGGGATTAGCTTGTTACCTTTGTCGAGCGATAGCTTGAACCTCGCCAATTTGAATCTCGATATTAGGGCGACGGCGACCTTAGTGGTGGATCGCGATCGAACCGCGACCCTTGCGCCGCAGCTCGATGTGCGTGTGTTGGCGCGCCATGTGGTGCCGGGACAAGAAGTGAAAAAAGGTGAGCCTTTACTTACCTTGGGTGGCGCAGCCGTTGCGCAGGCACAGGCGGACTACATTAATGCCGCTGCCGAATGGAGTCGAGTCAAACGCATGAGTGAAGGTGCGGTTAGCGTCAGTCGGCGGATGCAGGCGCAGGTGGATGCCGAACTTAAACGGGCGATTTTAGAGGCAATTAAGATGACGCCCGCGCAAATTCGTGCACTGGAATCGACGCCAGAAGCCATAGGCAGTTATCAACTCTTAGCGCCAATTGACGGCCGAGTGCAGCAGGATATCGCCATGCTAGGTCAAGTGTTTAGCGCGGGCACGCCCTTAATGCAACTGACCGATGAATCCTATTTATGGGTGGAGGCGCAGTTAACCCCAACTCAAACTACGCATATCCAGGTTGGCAGTTCAGCCTTAGTGCAAGTAGGGGATAAGACGTTGGCAGGTAAGATAATCGGTCGCTCCCATGAACTCGACAGCGTAACGCGCACCGAGCAAGTGCTGGTGAGTATGCCCAATCCTGATCATGTGTTGCATGCGGGGCAATTTGCTGAACTCTACTTTGCTGGCTCTACTACCGATCCAAACGGCAGTGGCATAGTGCTGCCCGATACGGCGTTGACCCGTGGCGGCGATGGCGATTGGCAGATTTTTATTCAAGATGAGGATGGCTTCGAGTCCATTGAGGTAGAAGTGGTGCAGCGTCAACGTGGTCTGAGTCTAGTGCGTGGACCTGAGCTTGAAAAAGCCCAACAGGCACAGCTCAAGGTCGTGGTGGCTGGCGCGTTCTTCTTGGCATCCGAGCAGGCGAAAGCGGGCTTTGATATTCACGCCCACTAATATGAGCGCCCTTATTTTGGAGATTTTCTATGTTGCAAAAGTTAATCGAAGCCGCGATTAAAAATCGGCTGTTAGTGGTATTGGCTCTGCTCGCCGTGATTGTGGGCTGTGTGGCCATGTTACCTAAGTTGAATCTCGATGCCTTTCCTGATGTGACTAACGTGCAAGTGACCATCAATACAGCGGCCGAAGGCTTAGCTGCAGAAGAGGTGGAAAAACTTATCAGTTATCCGGTGGAATCGGCCATGTACGCCTTGCCAGCTGTGACTGAGGTGCGCTCGTTATCGCGTACCGGCTTGTCGATTGTGACTGTGGTATTTGCCGAGGGGACGGATATTTACTTCGCTCGTCAGCAAGTGTTTGAACAGTTGCAGGCGGCGCGGGAGATGATCCCAAGCGGCGTCGGAGTGCCGGAAATCGGCCCCAATACCTCGGGATTAGGGCAGATTTATCAGTATATTCTGCGCGCAGAACCTAACTCTGGCATTAATGCCGCCGAGCTGCGTAGCTTAAATGATTATCTGGTGAAGTTGATATTGATGCCCGTGGGCGGCGTGACTGAAGTCTTGTCTTTTGGTGGCGATGTGCGCCAATACCAAGTGCAGGTCGAGCCGAATAAACTGCGTGCCTATGGCTTGTCTATGGCGCAGGTGACCGAAGCGCTAGAGAGCAATAACCGCAACGCTGGCGGTTGGTTTATGGACCAAGGCCAAGAGCAACTTGTGGTGCGCGGCTATGGCATGTTGCCCGCAGGAGACGCGGGATTGGCGGCGATCGCGCAGATCCCTCTGACCGAAGCCAGCGGTACGCCAGTGCGTATTGGCGATATCGCTCAGGTGGATTTCGGCAGCGAGATCCGTGTCGGGGCAGTGACTATGACGCGCCGCGATGAATCTGGCCAAGTGCAAAATCTCGGTGAAGTGGTGGCTGGTGTCGTGCTCAAACGCATGGGGGCAAACACTAAGGCGACGATTGACGATATTGGTGCGCGGGTGAGCCTTATTGAGCAGGCCTTGCCCGATGGCGTGTCCTTTGAGGTGTTTTACGACCAAGCGGATCTGGTCGATAAGGCTGTGACCACAGTGCGCGATGCGCTGCTAATGGCCTTTGTGTTTATCGTGGTGATCTTGGCGTTGTTCCTCGTCAATATCCGCGCGACCTTGCTGGTGCTGCTGTCGATTCCAGTGTCTATCGGACTCGCACTTATGGTGATGTCCTATTATGGTTTGTCGGCAAACCTGATGTCGCTCGGCGGTTTAGCTGTGGCGATTGGTATGTTAGTCGATGGCTCTGTGGTGATGGTAGAGAATATTTTCAAACACTTAACCCAACCGGATCGCCGCCATTTACCCGAGGCGAGGGCGCGTGCCGATGGTGAGGATGATCCCTATCACAGTGAGGAGGATGGTGCTAAAGCCTGTGGTGATGTCAGCGAATCGAATATGGTTATTCGGATAATGCTCGCGGCGGAAGAGGTATGTAGTCCAATCTTCTTCGCCACTGCCATTATTATCGTCGTATTTGCGCCGCTGTTTGCCCTCGAAGGCGTTGAAGGCAAACTGTTTCAGCCGATGGCGGTCAGTATTATTTTGGCAATGATGTCGGCCTTGCTGGTGGCGCTGATTGCCGTGCCAGCCCTTGCTGTGTATCTGTTTAAGCGCGGTGTGGTGCTCAAACAAAGTGTGGTTTTAGCACCGCTGGATGCCGCTTATCGCAAGCTACTCACGGCAACGCTTGCTAGGCCAAAGGTGGTGATGCTCAGCGCCTTGGTGATGTTCGGCTTGAGTCTATTATTGCTACCAAGGCTGGGTACCGAATTTGTGCCTGAACTGGAGGAAGGCACGATTAACTTGAGGGTGACGCTGGCACCGACGGCGAGTTTAGGTACTTCGCTCCAAGTCGCACCTAAGCTTGAGGCTATTTTGCTAGCATTTCCCGAGGTGGAATATGCCTTGAGCCGCATTGGTGCGCCTGAACTGGGCGGCGATCCTGAGCCTGTGAGTAATATTGAAGTCTATATTGGCTTGAAACCGATAGCAGAGTGGCAGTCGGCAAGCTCGCGCTTGGAACTGCAACGCTTGATGGAGGAAAAGCTCAGCGTGTTCCCCGGACTCTTGTTGACCTTTTCGCAGCCGATTGCGACTCGGGTAGATGAATTACTTTCGGGGGTAAAAGCCCAGCTAGCGATTAAAATCTTCGGCCCTGATTTAGCAGTATTGTCACAGAAAGGCCAAGCGCTTACCGATCTCGTCGCGAAAATCCCCGGTGCCGTGGATGTGTCGCTTGAGCAAGTGAGCGGCGAGGCGCAATTGGTCGTGCGCCCCAAACGCGAGCTATTGGCACGCTACGGCATCAGTGTTGATCAAGTGATGAGCCTCGTCAGCCAAGGTATTGGTGGCGCGAGTGCAGGGCAAGTGATCGATGGCAATGCCAGATACGACATCAATGTGCGACTCGCGGCCGAGTTTCGCCAAAGCCCTGATGCGATTAAAGACTTATTACTCAGTGGTACAAATGGCGCCACAGTGCGCTTAGGGGAAGTCGCCAGCGTCGAAGTGGAAATGGCGCCGCCGAATATTCGCCGTGACGATGTGCAGCGCCGTGTTGTGGTGCAGGCCAACGTGGCGGGGCGCGATATGGGCTCGGTTGTAAAAGATATTTATGCCCTAGTGCCAAAGGCGGATTTGCCAGCGGGATATACAGTGATCATTGGCGGCCAATATGAGAATCAGCAGCGAGCGCAGCAAAAGTTAATGCTAGTGGTGCCGATTTCTATCGCCTTGATTGCCTTGTTGTTGTACTTCTCCTTTGGTTCATTCAAGCAAGTGTTGCTCATCATGGCGAACGTGCCCTTAGCTTTGATTGGCGGCATAGTGGCCTTGTATGTCAGTGGCACTTATTTATCTGTGCCTAGCTCTATTGGCTTTATCACTCTATTTGGGGTTGCGGTGCTCAACGGTGTGGTGCTGGTGGATTCGATTAATCAGCGCAGGCAAAGCGGCGAAGCACTCTATGATTGTGTTTATGAGGGCACGGTTGGGCGTTTGCGACCCGTATTGATGACGGCACTGACCTCGGCCTTAGGTTTGATCCCGATTTTATTGTCATCGGGTGTCGGCAGTGAGATCCAAAAGCCCTTGGCAGTGGTGATTATCGGTGGCTTGTTTAGCTCGACGGCGCTGACCTTACTCGTCTTGCCGACCTTGTATCGCTGGCTATATCGCGGCGATAAGTGCATTGATGAGCTTGATTCGCTACAGATTAATCACAAGTAAGCCGTCATCGTGAGCAATAACTTGTTATGTTTCGGGTTATTGCCTTCGTTGTAGACAGGGTTATCACATTGACTAAAACTCTAAAAATCAGTGAGCTAAAGAGTGATAGATGGGCTAGTCTTAGAGTCGACATTAAGGACATTCATTTCTGGAGAACATTATGATCGCGGTAATTTTTGAAGTCATCCCGACAAAGGAAGGAAAGGAAGAGTATCTGCACGTGGCGGCTGAAATGCGCCAATATTTAGAAGGTCGTACGGGGCTGATCTCGATCGAACGTTTTCAGAGCTTAACCGACGATGGCAAAGTACTGAGCCTGTCGTTCTGGGAGGACCAAGCCTCTATTACCCAATGGCGCAATCAGATGGCCCACAGTATTGCCGAGCAAACGGGTATAGTGCCTTGTTTGTTTAACTCTTATCGCATTCGGGTGGCAGAAGTAGTGCAAGATTACAGTGAAACTGTGCATGTTGAAGTTGAGTAATCACTTATCTCGCTGATGTAAAAACAAAACCCATCTCTAGAGATGGGTTTTTTATGCGTGACACTTAAGTTTGAGATTATTTTTCTTGTTGAGCTTTCAATAGATCGCGGATTTCAGACAGCAACTCTTCTTCTTTGGTCGGTGCTGGTGGCGCTTTAGGCGCATCTTCTTCCTTGCGTTTTAGGGTGTTAATGGCTTTTAAACCCATAAAAATGGCGAAGGCGATAATCGTAAAGTCGATAATAGTCTGAATGAATTTGCCATAGGCAATGACCACAGAAGGCGCATCACCTTGAGCTGCCTGTAGCACTATGCTCAAATCACTAAAATTCACACCACCTAGGATGATACCAATCGGTGGCATGATGACATCGGCCACGAAGGACGAGACTATTTTGCCGAATGCGGCACCTATGATGATACCAACGGCCATGTCGATCACATTGCCACGGGACGCAAAAGCCTTGAACTCTTTAATTAAGCTCATTAGGTTTCCTCCAAAATTGAGATTAAATGTTAAATTTTATTGTGCAAACTGTATCAGGAAAACCTAAGGTCTTTTGCAGCCTGTTACCTTGCCAAGCTTATAGGGGCTTATGGATTAAGGCAATTCTGACATAGAGGATTTATCCTCAAGGCAATGATTTTCACTTTACAAAGTAACAATTGTTACTGTTTTGGGTGTTCGATTTATTCATCTAGATCGGCATGGCCGATAAAATCAGGGACTTCTAAGACTTGCGATCCCCAACGTTTAAATAGGGAGCTATAGATGAATTCGATAAAGACGCGGTATTTTCGCGGTAGATACGCCCGCTGTGGATAGCTAAGCACTACCTTAGTTTGCACCATTGGATAGTCATCTAGTAGCGGGATTAAATCGCCTTTTTCTAATGCGACTTGGGCTATGATGGATGGCACCGCTGTGATCCCAAGCCCCGCAATGGCGGCCTCGCGAGAGAGGGTGACATTGTTTACCGTCAGTTGAGTCTTGGGCTCGGCGACAATCCAAGTTTTGCCATCGAATAATTTCCACGCACCTTCGATATGCGCCGACTGCAAGCGAATCGCTTTATGTTTGGCTAAGTCCTGTGGCACCTTGGGCGTTCCATGGACAGCTAAATAAGCTGGGCTTGCCATAAGCGATTTATGGGCGTTGACTAAGGCATAGCTTTGCAAGCGAGTGTCACCCGAATCGGCAATTTGAAATAACAGATCGATACCTTCTTCTATGACATCGACCTTACGGTTGGTGAGTTCAGCCTCTATGGTGATTTCGGGATAAAGCGTTAAAAACTGCGCGAAAATCGGCCCTAAAAACAATTGGCCTAATTCAATTGGGCAGACAATTTTTAGATTGCCTTTAATCAATTGCTGTTGGGCGCTGAGCTGATTTTCGGCGCTCTGCAGATCGCTGAGGATCTTATTGATCCTGTTGTAATAACTCGATCCTGCTTCGGTGAGTTTTAGGGCTCTGGTGGTGCGAAAAAGCAGTTGTGTGCCGGTATCGGCTTCGAGCTCGGCTATCTTGCGACTGACGGTTGCCTTAGTGAGCCCAAGGGCTTTAGCTGCGCCAGTAAAGCTACCTTGCTCGACCACTTGAGCGAAAATTTGCACGCGATTGAGATCCATCATTGTTACACCTGTGAAACAGTGGGTTGATTTTTTACTGACTAATAAACTTAGTGAGACAGTAGTACACTAGATATCACTAATCAAGGAGTCATTCATGTCCAAAAGTAAACTCATTATCGCCGTTCCACTGTTACTCGCTGCAGTTGCGGGAGGCGGTTATTACTGGTGGACACAGGTACGTTTTATCGAAACCACGGATAACGCTTATGTTGAGGCCGATATTTCCCATATCAGCGTGAAAGTGCCTGGCTACGTTGTGTTAAGCGATGTAACTGATAACCAGCATGTGCAAAAGGGTGAGTTATTAGCTCAGCTAGAAGATAACCAGTTTAGTGCCAAAGTGAGTCAAGCCGAAGCCTCACAGGCGAGTGCGAAGGCGGACTTGCAAACCTTAGCCGCAAAGGTGGAGTTGCAACGGGCGTTAATCACTCAAGCCAGCGCAGGCGTGGTAGCGGCAAAGGCCGATAAAATACGGGCACAACAACAATTGAGCCGTTCAAAAAAGCTTAAAGTCAGTAATTACAGCTCCCAAGATGATGTCGATCAACTACAGGCCGGATTTGATTCTGCCGCCGCCCGTCTCGATGAAGCTCAAGCCGTGTTAGTGGCAAAGCAACGGGAGTTAGCGGTTTTTAATGCCCAATTAGATCAGGCGGGCTCAGTAGTAGAGCAGGCCGATGCGACTTTAGAACTGGCGAAAATTCAATTAAATGATACCCGTGTGACCGCACCTTTTTCTGGGGTGATTGGTAAACGTGGCGCTATGGTGGGGCAGTACGTGCAACCCGGCCAAGCACTCTACAGTTTGGTTCCGGATGGGGCAGTGTGGATCACGGCGAACTTTAAAGAGACCCAGATCCAACATATGCAACCAGGACAGTCGGTGCAGGTCAGTCTCGATGCGTTTCCCGACAAAACCTTTATAGGTGTTATCGATAGTCTGTCACCGGCGTCCGGAGCCAAATTTAGTCTATTGCCAGCGGAAAACGCTACAGGTAATTTCACTAAAATCGTCCAACGAATTCCCGTGCGTATTCGCTTAGATTTATCTGAGGAAGAAGCACACATGCTACCGGGCTTAAGTGCGGTCGTGAAAGTGGATACGGCGTCGGGTACTGCAATATCGGCAATCGCTGCAAATACAGGTCGTTAGTATGAGCGCAACTGGCTCTATCACTGCGTCTGCCGATATTGAGGCGCAGGGCATCAGTGTACCTAGAAAGCCTAGCGATTATGAACGTGGCAGTCGCCGTTCATGGATTGCGGTATTTGGTGGTTTGATCGGCGCCTTTATGGCGATCCTCGATATTCAAATCACCAATGCATCGATGAAGGAGATTCAAGGCAGCCTTGGGGCAACGCTCGAAGAAGGCAGCTGGATTTCAACCGCGTATCTGGTGGCTGAAATGATCGCGATCCCGCTCTCTGGCTGGCTCAGTACGGGATTGTCGGTCAGGCGTTATCTGTTATGGACCACGGCTGCTTTTATCTTTGCTTCTGTGCTTTGCTCAATCGCGTGGAACTTAGAGGCCATGATCGCCTTTCGGGCGCTACAGGGCTTCTTTGGTGGTGCACTGATTCCGTTAGCCTTTAGGCTTATTCTTGAGTTTTTACCCGATAACAAACGTGCTGTCGGCATGGCATTATTTGGCGTGACTGCCACATTTGCGCCTTCAATCGGCCCGACCTTAGGCGGTTGGCTGACCGAGCAATTTAGCTGGCATTATCTGTTTTATATCAATGTGCCACCGGGTTTGTTGGTGATGGCCATGTTGGCCTACGGTTTAGAGAAGCAGTCGGTCGTTTGGGATAAGCTGAAGAATGTCGATCTGGCGGGCATAGTCACTATGGCGCTGGGTATGGGTTGCCTTGAAGTGGTGCTCGAAGAAGGTAACCGCAAGGACTGGTTTGGTTCAGAACTCATTCGTAATCTGGCCATTATTGCCGTCGTGAATCTGGTGTTGTTTGTTTGGATCCAGCTAAGGCGCAAAGAACCGTTAGTAAATTTGCGCCTGCTCGGTAAGCGTGATTTTGTGCTCTCCACCGTGGCGTACTTTTTACTGGGCATGGCATTATTCGGTGCTATTTATTTGATCCCGCTTTATCTATCACAAGTCCATGATTACACACCGTTAGAAATTGGTGGTGTGATTATGTGGATGGGATTTCCGCAGCTATTGGTCTTACCCTTAGTGCCGAAATTGATGGAGCGCTTCGATAGTCGTTATCTCGCTGCTTTTGGCTTTTTAATGTTCGCCATTAGCTATTACATGAATAGCCAGATGACCGCAGATTATGCCGGACCGCAGATGATCGCTTCGCAAGTCGTGCGGGCCTTAGGTCAGCCTTTTATTCTGGTGCCTATTGGTATGCTTGCGACTATGCATTTAAAACCCCATGAAAATGCCTCGGCATCGACGGTATTAAACGTGATGCGTAACTTAGGTGGTGCTTTTGGTATCGCGCTGGTGGCGACTCTGACTGACACTTTGTCGCGCGGGCATTTGGCTCATATTAATGAATCTTTACCCGCAGTGAGCACGCAGGCGCAGGACTATTTAGCCCAAAGCGCAAGTATGTTGCAGGCGGGAAGTTCAGATCCCTATACCGCCGCCGCGCAGGCGAAAGCTTTGCTGGGCAAAACCATGAGTCAGCAAGCCTATATTCAGGCCTATAACGATGTGTTTTACATCATGGGCGCTCTGCTACTTATCGCCGTATTCGCTGTGTTGCTGATCCGTAAACCGACAGGGCCTGTGGCCCACGATGCCATGGTCGAGTAATAACGTTTTTCGTTATCCTGTTGTCGCCATAGATTTCCCCAGATCTATTGGTTTGCGCAATAGCTTTGCGCCTTAGTCCTTACGGATTAAGGCGCTTTTTTATGGTCTTTATGCTGTGGTAGACTCAAAGCTCTTTTTCGATGATTTGCAGAGGGATATCGTTTGCAGTGGCAAAATCTTACATTTAATCAATTAAATGCCAATACCCTATACGACATATTGAAGTTAAGAGTCGATGTGTTTGTGGTAGAGCAGGCCTGTGCGTATCCAGAGCTTGACGATAAAGATAGGCATCCAGAAACCCAGCATTTATTCGGCTTATCGTCAGACGGGGAGCTGCTTGCCTACGCGCGTATTTTGCCGCCGGGATTGAGTTATCCAGAGGCGAGTATCGGCCGTGTGGTGGTATCGCCAGCGGGTCGAGGCAAAGGGCTAGCCATGCCTTTAATGCAGCAAGCCATTGAATCGGCACTGACGACTTGGCCCGATGCTGGGATCCAAATTGGCGCCCAAGATTACCTCAAAGCTTTCTATCAAAAACTCGGCTTTGTCGCCTGCTCTGAGATGTACTTAGAAGATGGTATTCCCCATTTAGATATGCGCTACTAATCAGCATAAGCGGCTATCAATATGAGTTATCTACATCAATTATCAACATAAGCGATCAACAAAAGCTAGGCACATAAGTATTCATCATTAAGCCAATAAGGAACCGAGATGTCGACTTCAACGGACTATAGAATCAATCAACAGCAAATTGCCTGCGTGGCGAGTTTTCTGGCTAAAGAGGGCAAAACCGAAGCACTAATAGCTGCGCTCGCGAGCCTTATTCCTGATACGCGCCGCGAAGCGGGTTGTATTCGTTACGAACTCAATGTGAGCCGTGATGAACCACGCCGCGTGACGTTTGTAGAGAAGTTTGTCGATATTGCCGCCTTTGATGAGCACTGCGCTAAAGATGCGATTCAACACTATTTCCACCAAGTTATGCCCGAATTAGTCGAGTCATACCATGTGGAAACCTATCATCAAGTGATTGTTTAACCATGAGATAAACGATTAGGAGCTTGCAGTGTTGATTAACGCTATCGAGCCAGTATTTAGATCTCTATCCGAATGGAGCTCATTGATACTGCAAGTGACTAATGGCCGCAGCTGGAACTATTGCACTTTAACTCTTTAGTGTTAAAGGGTGTATTAGTAAGGACAAGGTGAAGTTGCTGGCTTAAGTTGCATTTGCCATCAATGTACCGAGTATTTATCTACGACAAGAATGACAACCTAGACTTTGATTGTATGACTTCACTGGGATTAATAAAGCTGCCTTGCTACTTTGCTTAATTGAACCCATTCGAATTTCATCGCAGAGTGAGTTTTATATCCATTCCAATCTAAAAAGCCGAGTGGTTTATCACTCGGCTTTTAATATATCTTAGATATCGCTTTATTTAGTGAAAAACACTAATGTCCAAGGGACTACGTATGCTTGGAGTACTGTGATCACGCCAATGAAAGTACAGAAAAATAGACTGTGCTTTAGCGTAAAGCGGAAAAGATCTGATTCTTTACCCGCCAATCCCGTTGCAGCGCAAGCAACGGCAATAGATTGTGGCGAAATCATTTTGCCCGTTACTCCTCCCGTAGTGTTTGCGGCGACTAATAACTCAGGTGTTACACCTATTTGGTTTGCTGTATTGGCTTGCAGCGCGCCAAATAGGGCATTTGATGAGGTGTCTGAACCTGTTAAAAACACACCTAACCAACCTAAGAATGGTGAGAAGAAGGGGAATGCTACGCCAGTGCCAGCGAGCACGAGTGCTAAGGTTGAAGATAGACCTGAATAGTTTGCGACAAAGGCAAATGCTAATACTAATCCAATCGACAATATCGGGAATTTTAATTCAATTAAAGTGTCTTTAAAGGATGTCAGTGCATTACTTACTGACATTTTAAGGACCACAATTGAGATCATTGCTGCGATTAAAATGGCTGTTCCAACAGCGCCTAATAAATTAAGTTTATATATTGCTGCATAAGGGGTTTCCTTAGCGACAATAGGTGCACTTTTGATAACGAGATTATGTAAGTAAGGTACTTCAATACTGATAGTGGCAAAACTTAATGCCAGTTGTACATCTTTAAGACTCCACAGGGTTACAATCGCTGTGAGAATAATAAAGGGAGACCATGCTTTAAATATCTGGCTATTAGAAAAAGTAGATTTAGGGGTAGTAACTCTTTGTTTCATTCCTGAGAAAGTGAATATTTCTTTTGGTTGCCAGACTTTTAAAAATAACGTTAAACAAATTAGACTGACTAACGCTGAAGTAATATCGGGTAATTCGGGGCCGATAAAGTTTGAGGTTAAAAATTGGGTAATCGCAAATGAAACGCCTGCTACTAATGTTGCGGGCCAAGTTTGACGTATTCCCCTGATGCCATCCATCATTGCGATGAGCCAGAAGGGGACAATAATCGATAAAATTGGCAACTGACGGCCAGCGAGTTGTCCAATATGGAATGGGTCTAGTGATGAAACCTGACCTGCTACGATAATTGGGATACCCATAGCTCCAAAGGCGACGGGTGCCGTGTTTGCGATTAAACAAAGTCCTGCTGCATACAATGGATTGAATCCAAGCCCGACAAGTAACGCAGCTGTAATAGCAACAGGTGCACCAAAACCAGCAGCACCTTCGAGGAAGGCTCCAAATGAAAAGCCAACCAATAGCATTTGTAATCGTTGATCTTCCGTGACTGAGATGACTGACGAGCGAATAACCTCAAATTGACCTGTTTTAACGGTGATTTTATATAAAAATACTGCGGTAATAATAATCCAAGCAATTGGCCATAGCCCATAACTAAAACCATATATAGCAGAAGCAAGCGCGATACTAATAGGCATTTTGTAGGCGAGTATCGCGACTGCTAAGGCAATTAATAAGGTTAATGCCCCAGCGATATAGCCTTTAAGTTTTAACACAGTTAAGGCTAGGAAGAAAAACACAATAGGCAGTAAAGCAACCATTGCGGTTAGCCACAAGCTACCGAGTGGTGTGTATGTTTGAGTCCAGGTCATAGGGAGGTTTCCGTATTGTTATAATATGTTGATAAATCGTGTCGCAGCCGCAACATAGCAGATACTAGTGTTTAGTGATGTAGGATCAATCTTAAATGTTGTAATAAGTGATATGGGTCACGAGATGTGTGGATAAATGATGACGGGGAAATACCTAAATAATAATCAAGTAAAATATTGATTGTTTTAGCTATATCCACCAAACATCTAATTTAGGTTGTATTAATATTTGTTGTGTTATCAAGATTATTTTTTTGAGTCGTGAAATTAACTAGAGTATTGTGATTTTATGAAAAACTAGGCTGTACTTTTTTAGTTTTTTGGTAGTGTTTATAACAGATGGTATATAAATATTTGTTTATATTTATATATAGAAATTAATAGCAATCAATGCAATGCAACTAATAATGCAGTTATCTTATTGTGGCCTGAATTGAGCTATAGATGTTGCCATACTCTTGTCTATGAGTTTGCTTGGCTGGAAATTTACCTTGCTATATGTGGCTGCGAGTATGACAGTAGGTTGAAATTTTTAATTTTGCAGCACAGTTCGTTAAGGAAGTAACATGAAACAAGTCAAAGTATTAGGCAGTGGTTGCGCTAAATGTAGCAAAACCGCTGAGATGATTGCGGACATATCAGAAGAAATGGGTGTAGATGTTATTGTAAAAAAGGACACAGATCCTCAAAGCCTATTGAAATTTAAAGTGATGAAAACCCCTGCGGTAGTGATCGATGGTGAGCTCATACATAGCGGCTCAGTACCGACGCGCGATGAAGTTGAGGGGTGGTTAAGGGACTAGAGCTCGCTGACTCGCTGAATAGTTGCACGGAGTATGCTCGTTAGAAAGCGCTTAAGCTAAAAATGCACACCATTGTCATCCTGAATCCTTGGCAATGGTGGTGTAATATCATCAGTATACGATTAATGATATTAAATATAATGTGTTTAAAAACAATGCATTGATGCTTTGTGTAGTAATTTTATTATGGGGTTTTATTGGCAACGGTTTAGTCGGCATTGCATTCTCTGGGCGAGTTTATTAAGTCTATGTCGTAGGAGATTGTTTGCAGATTTCGACTTCTTTTATCAGTATCACTGCTATGATTTTGATTCAGTAACCTCGTCAAGTTGCGGGATGAGTGCCAATGCAAAAGTGGCTTAGGGTATTAACACGTTTCTACAGTTGGTTATTTTTTACTGCACGTCTGTTTCGTTTAGGGCTTTTTCTAACGCTAAGTTTATTCGTTTTACCTTTATTTGCTGCTCAAATATCTCCCGGATTAACCCAAGTATTAACGCCCGCTACGGATTGGAAAAACTCCGCTTATATCACCCAAGCATTTAGTGAAGTCGCCCTACAAAATGAGTATGACCTTGCTAAACATAGCGTGCGTAAGTGGCGCATACCGGTACGAGTGTTTATTGAGCATCAAGTGGGTGATAAGGCGCTGCACACTCAATTAGTGTTGATGCACTTAACACACTTAGGCCAGATCACTGGCCTCGATATTCAACGGGTAGATACGCTCTCTGAGGCGAATCTGCACTTAGTTTTTACCCGTCAATCCCTATGGGCAAGTGAGGTGATGCGCTTAATGGGACCGAGCTCGGCGAAAAATGTCCATGGCTCTGTGTGTATGGCAAAATTTGCTCTCAATTCACGGCAAGAGATTGAACGTGCTTGGATTATTATTCCTGTAGATCAAGCCAAAATGCACGGTAAGTTAGTGGCTTGCGTAGTGGAAGAGATAACCCAAGTGCTTGGTTTACCCAATGATTCAGAGAAAGTATTTCCCTCCATCTTTAACGACAAAACCCCGCAGGACTTACTCACTGGGCTCGATTTCATTTTGCTTAAATTACTCTATAGCCCAAGTATTAGCGCTGGAATGACGGCCGCAGAGGTCAAACAGCCTTTGCAGATTTTGCTCGAACAATGGCTGCGCGATGGCACTATTGCTAACGCTGGCAAAACGGTACGTCAAGGTCAGTTGTACCCATTGTTAGGTTATTGATGACTAAGCATTACAGCTAAAGTTGACATTGCTCGCACGTGACTAATTAATCCTTTTTGTTTTAGGAATAAGGGCATAGTCTATCTTTATATGAGATAAACACCTTGGAGGGACACCATGCGAATGACATTGCAGTTTTTAGGGGCGACAGAGGAAGTGACAGGTTCGTGTCATTTACTCTCGGTTGATCATGAACACTTATTGCTCGACTGTGGTTTGATCCAAGGCGGTAAATCTGATGAGTTGCGTAATCATGATCCCTTCGCATTTGATCCTGAGTCTATTTCTGCTGTCGTGCTTAGCCATGCCCATATCGATCATTCTGGGCGTTTACCACTCTTAGTCAAAGCGGGTTTTGATGGGCCTATTTACACCCATAAAGCCACGGCAGAGCTGTGCGCCATCATGCTCAAAGATGCGGCTATGCTGCAGACCCGCGATACCGAAAGAGTCAATAAAAAGCGTGCTAAACATGATCTTGACCCCCTAGAACCGCTATTCACCGTTGAAGATGCTGAACTTGCGATAACCCAATTTGTACCATTGGAATACGGTCAAGTGATTCGGGTTATTCCCCATGTGGATATTTGCCTCTCAGATGCAGGGCATATTTTAGGTTCCGCCTTAGTCGAGTTGTGGTTAGGTGAGGGCAAATCACAGAAGAAAATCGTCTTCAGTGGCGATCTTGGCCGTGCAGGTATGCCGATTTTACGTAATCCTACCTTAGTGGATACGGCAGATTTAGTCTTAATGGAAAGCACCTATGGCAATCGTTTTCACCGCAGTTGGACGGATACCTTAGCCGAATTGAAAGCCATTTTTGCTAAGACAGTCAACGAGAGCCAAGGCAATATATTGCTCCCCGCTTTTTCGGTTGGACGAGCACAGGAGTTATTATATCTATTTCATTTATATGCTAAAGAATGGGATCTCGGCCGTTGGAAAATCTGCCTAGACAGCCCGATGGCAATTGAGGCGACCCGCGTCTACGTTAATAATTATCCGCTGATGGATGAGGACTTTAAACGCTTTACCCGCCAACATCCTGGGCAGCATCCGCTGTTGTCGAATGTCGAATTTATCCAAACGACCGAAGAGTCGATAGCGCTGAACGACGTGCATAAGGGATTGATCATTATCGCAGGGAGCGGCATGTGTAACGGTGGACGTATTCGTAGCCACTTAGAGCATAATTTATGGCGCCCAGAATGTGATGTGATTATTTGTGGTTATCAAGCGCTTGGAACACCAGGGCGTGCCCTCGTCGATGGCGCTGAGGAACTGTCTATTCATGGTAACAGCATTAAAGTCGCGGCTAAGTTACACACAGTGGGTGGACTTTCAGCCCATGCGGATCAAGCAGAGTTATTACGTTGGTATCACCATTTTGAAGGCCAGCCGCCGTTAATTTTAGTCCATGGAGAACCCGAGGCGCAGCATGGATTAGTCGATGTGATTAACCAAGATCCTCAGACTAAACCAAAGGCTATAGCAATTGCGACCCAGGGTGATCGATTGGATTTAAATGCACTGCCGCAGTTAGTGTGGAAGCCTTAAAAGATTTGAAAGTACAAGTTCAAAAGTTGGGTGGAAATGCCATTATCTTCTACACGTGTGGCAAAGTGAGTTATCCTGCCTGTGAGTTGTATTTTGAATGTAATGGTGAAGGTTTTTCTATCGAAGATTAGCGTTTAGTTTTATAAAAAAGCTCACATAGTTGTGAGCTTTTTTTATTTTAAATCAATCTAGTTACTGTATTAGTCCGAGTTGTTGTCAAATTCAGTATCATCGAGTAACTCAAAGGCGGGGACGACATTTGGTACGTCTTTAAATAAGCGAGTGAAATGGCGCTGTACACCTTTCAAATCGATTCCTGCTAAACCTGATGCAAAACCAAACCAAGCATAAAGGCCACTAAAGTTATCAAACATGGGCGGTAGATATTTAGGCGTAGTTAGAATGCCCTCTTGGCAAGCTTGGTATAACACGGGGATATCTTCGATCGCCAATTTACCGAGGAATAGCATAGGAATGAGTTCAGGAAGGCCTGAGGTGATGGCGCTGCGGATAAAGTTAATGTTTTCCACATAGCCACGCACATAGGAAATATCCTTAGTGAAGAAACTGCCGCCTTCCACCATACCCCCACGGAAAACCCTTTGGGTGACACGGTAACTGTCTGTCGCACTTAGATTCAATCCTCTGAAATAATTGAATACCTCTATAAAGTCAGCACCATTTTCAGCCATATCGACCGCGGCAACACGGTCACTAATTCGCCGAGCCCGTCCTGGATTTGAGCTTAGCGTCAGCATTTCCAGTAAAACGGCTAGACCTTCTTGGGTTGCTGCTACGCGCGGAGAACCGACACTGAGCCAAGTGGCGTGGGGTTGAGCTCGGCCGTTTAGCGTCGTGCCGACATGCACCCAACCTTCATGAACTTCATATACATTAAGATCCGATTCACTGAACATTGCTTTGCTATTGAGCTTAACAGTGTCGCCACCGACTGCAGCGTCAGAGACGATACCGTCACTAAGGCGTACACGCATATCATCGCTATGGAAGTACTTTTCTAAACGTTGGCTGAGCACGTTAACCGCTTCTGGCGCGCTAATAATTTTAGGGTGGTGTTTATTCATGTGCCTCGCCGCGGGCAGCGAGAAAATGTAGCTGAGTTTATCGCCTAACTGGCGCAAGGTATGGCGATCGCCATGCAGTTTATGGCTAGCACTGCCGTACAATTCTTGGCTGAGCTTACCAAAGGTTGGCGTGCCTCTGTTCCCCAACATATCGATGACAAGGCGATACTGATCGACGTTTGCCACTAATATTTTGCCGAGTTTGTCTCGTTTACCCAAACGTCTATGGATGTCCTGCTTTAGGGAGGCTAGCTCAGCTTGGGTTTTAACAGGATCAAAAGGTAAAGCAATGTTTTGATAGAACTCTTGCTTGATAGCTGGAAGTACCGTGCCCTTATTGGAGAGAAAACGTTCCTCCATTTCCCGCGGCCATTTAATGGCATCTAAGATTTTTATTGGCGTTTGAATGCGAATTAATTCATCGGAAAAACGGCGTAGATCTTGTTGATATTGGGCTAACGACTCAGACATTCCCGTATATCCTGCAGGTAATTTCAGCGAGAGAGATGTGGCTAATCATAGCCTTAAACCTCATTTATTCATATTGATTCGCAGGCTAGCTGAGAAAATATACCGATTAAATAAATTAGCTGTTATCGATTTTGTGAATCATTTTGGTGCACTTGTTACAATTATAGCGCTATGTCTATGGGACATAAATAAGTAAACATCTGTTTAATAATATTTTATTGATATGACATTAAAGCTGCTTTGTTCTTGATATAAAAATAGATTGATTGGAGCAAAGCATGACAGCGATGAGTTATTTGAGTGTGTTCAGGCTGAATGCTTGTTAATCAAAACTCAAGCCGACAAGAGTGGTAAAAATGACTGTGATGACGCGATATTAAATCTGGAGGTTAGTGAGCTAGAGCAGAGTCACACCCAGCATTATTGGCTGGGTGAGATATTCGATTTTAGTGGGCCAAAACTCAGTGAGTTCGAAACAAATGATCACCGACTGAGATCATCATCCCATCATTTTGACCACTAGATAGCGAGATAGAATTGGCTAGAAAAAATCGTCATCTCCTAATGCACGTTTTAACTCCGCCCGCTCGAGGTAGTCTTCTAAACGCTTTTTGACTTCGCGTCTATGCTGCATTGCCTCGGCGGCTTTGCTGTTTCTTGGTGTGGTCATTGCCTCAAGTTCAGTATCGTTGGGCACGACTTCAGTAATATGAGCCATAACGAATTCCTCTTGTTGTTCCTAACGACTTTCTAACTAAAAAGAGTATGGTAGAAAAGCAAATAATTTTGTGAGTTAGGGTGAAAAATTCTTCCCGTGAGTCGGATGATTCAGCTTACTGCTGTTTGGCGTCGGCCCGAGACAGCAATTGAATATTTGATTAATTTAGTTTTTGCTTATTTTGTGATTAAGAGCACGGTATAGTCATAGATATATTCGGGTTAATTCCGAGTTAAATAGTAGGATAAACTTGAATTTAGTCATAATTACAACAACACTTGTACCAGTGTTTGTTGTTAATCGTTTGCTAGGGAATTGGCTTACATGGACAAGGATCAGTTTTCTAAATCACTCCCCCCATCTAATAATATCTACTTTAGCGTGCTGAGCTCTAGCTGGCTGATGATAGTGGCTGCCTTGCTTTTCATGGGGATCTCTTGGTATGTGCTTGAGCAATATCTTAGGGATAGAGGTGAAGAGCGTTTCGAAAATAGCGTTCAAGAATTAACAGAAGCCGTGAATCGCAGAATGCTTGCTTATGAGCAAGTCTTACGTGGTGGCGTTGGCTTATTATTATCGTCGAGTAATGTGACACGTCAGGAATGGCAAACTTATGTCATCAATGCTCATTTATCTGAGTATTACCCAGGTTTTCAAGGTTTTGGCTATGCTCAGTTACTTCAACCTGAAGCATTAAGTGCACACATCCAACAAGTTCAAGCTGAAGGTTTTAAAGACTATAAAGTTTACCCAGAAGGAACGCGTGATCAGTATTGCGTGATTGTGTACTTAGAACCCTTTGATTGGCGTAATCAAAGGGCCTTGGGTTATGACATGTGCTCCGAGTCTAATCGATATAAAGCCATAACTCGCGCTATTATCACTGGACTGCCGACAGTTTCTGGCAAAGTCGTATTAGTTCAAGATACTTCTGATGATGCTAAAGCGGGCTTTTTAATGTATTTACCGCTTTATCAAGGCACCACAACAACAGAGGCTGAGCGTAAACAGCACGTGTTTGGACTTGTGTATGCAGCGTTTAGGATGGATGACCTCATGCAAGGGATTATGGGGGAGCGATTCTCAGGCTTGAAACTTGCCATTTATGAAAGTCCGCAGGCAAGCGCTGACAGTTTAATGTTTACCAGCAGCAAAGTGGCCCCGAATGAGCAGGATGTGTTTTATCACTCGCAGACTGACTTAGTTGGAGGGCAGTTGTGGCGTTTAGACATTTCATCACAATCGCGTTTTATCTCGAGAGCGGAACAGACCCAAGGTATGTGGCTCCAATTTATCGGTTGTGGTTTTATTTTGGCATTGTTTTACTCAGTGTTAATTATGGCGCGTAATCGATATAAGGAGTCTTTACTGACTTCAGAGTTAATTGCTAACGAAAAACGCTTTAGATTAGTAATTGAAGCCTCTCCAAGTGCGCTATTTATGGTGGATAAATCTGGATTTATTACTTTAGTGAATACCCATGCTGAACGTTTGTTCGGCTATACCAGAGACGAGTTACTCGGTCGTTCCATCAATATGTTATTGCCCGAAACCCTAAGGGATGCTCATCAGCAGCACATGAGTAACTATTTAGTGCAGCCTATTGCGAAAAATATGTCGATGCGGGATGACCTGTTTGGCTGTTGCAAAGATGGCAGTCGACTCGCAATTGAAGTGGGGTTGACGCCTATTCATTTTAGTAATGGCATTTCTATTCTCGCGACAATTAACAATGTCTCTGAACGTAAACGCATTGAAGTTCAGCGTGCAGAACATATGCTTGAGCTTGAGCGTATCAATCAAGAATTAGACAGGTTCGCCTATATTGCTTCCCATGATTTGAAATCCCCCTTACGTGGTATCGAGCAGCTAACCTCTTGGTTATCAGAGGATTTAGTCGATAGCACCAATGAAAATGTACAGAAATACCTAGGGCTTATCCAAAGTCGTATTCATCGAATGGTGTTATTACTCGATGGACTATTGATGTTTTCTCGGATTGGTCGTGTCGATACCGAAACTACTGAAGTGAAAAGTCGGCAACTGGTTGAAGACATGTTTGCGCTCGTCGCGCCGCCACAGGGATTTGAATTAGTCCTAAAAGGTGAATTTCCGAATTTTTATACCGTAAGACCATTGTTGGAATTAGTTATACGAAATTTAATCAGTAACGCCATAAAACACCATGACTTAGGTACAGGTGTGATTACGGTTTCATGTGATGCGGTTGATCAGCAGTATCGATTCAGTGTGATAGATGATGGTCCGGGGATATCAAGCTCATATCATGAAAAAGTCTTCGAGATGTTTCAAACACTTAAACCAAGGGATGAAGTTGAAGGCAGTGGTTTAGGCTTATCACTTGTGAGGAAAACAGTTGAAAGTTTAGGTGGAGAGATTCAGCTCAAATCGCAGGGCCGAGGTTGTTGTTTTTGCTTTAGTTGGCCTAAGAAAATAGTGAAAAAGGAGCTTCTATGAGCGCAGCAAATCACTATCAACAGGTCACCATTTTATTGGTTGATGACGATGACGTGGATTACATGGCCGTGCAGCGGGCGATGAGACAATTGAGGTTACTCAATCCCTTAGTGCGTGCTCGAGATGGGATCGAAGCATTAACTATTCTAACGAGTTTAGACACGATCAAAGGTCCGTATCTTATTTTGCTCGATCTTAATATGCCAAGAATGAATGGATTTGAGTTCCTTGAGCGAATACGTTCAGATCCTTCTCTTTCTTCGTCTGTCGTTTTTATGCTCACCACGTCGAGTACCGATGAAGATAGGATGAAAGCCTATAGCCATCATGTGGCTGGTTACATGGTTAAAACTGATATGAATGACGGTTTTAACAATATTTTTAATATGCTTGAAGGTTATTGGCGAATAGTGGAGCTCCCATCCGCATAAGGTGAGTATATGGATTTACTACTGATCGATGATGATGAAGTTGATAGAACTGCGATCATCCGAGCACTCAGACAGTCAAAGTTGACTTTTAATGTGGTCGAAGCAAATTGTGCATTTGATGGTTTAAATCTCGCATTAGAACGTCATTTTGACGGTATTCTATTGGATTATTTATTACCCGATGCTAATGGCTTAGAAGTGTTGATCAAGCTTAATGCCATGACGCAAGACCAGACCGTAGTCGTTATGCTGAGTCGCTATGAAGATGAGAAACTGGCTCAGCGCTGTATTGAACTAGGTGCACAGGACTTCTTGCTTAAAGATGAGGTCAACTCGCGGATACTAACTCGTGCAATTCGTTATGCGAAACAAAGATCTTCAATGGCGTTGGCGTTACGTAATAGTCACCAAAAACTAAAAGAGCTAGCTGAACACGATTCGTTGACTAAGCTGGTTAATCGCTATGGTTTTGAACTTTGTCTTAATCGAGCGATAGCAAGGGCCAAACGTTGTCACGACTATTTAGCCGTTATCTTACTCGATTTAGATGATTTTAAAGCGATCAATGACACTCTAGGCCATCAGACGGGGGATATTCTTTTAGTTAAAGTAGCCGCTCGATTAAGTGAAGTACTAAGAGATGGCGACATTATTGCCCGTTTAGGTGGGGACGAATTTGTCGTGCTAGTCACTGATAATGATTATAAATATTTCCCTATGATTGTGGCTAATCGATTGTTAAAAGTGTTTGAGGACGTGTTTTGTCTCGGTGATAACGATGTGCTTATTGGTGCCAGTATCGGCGTGGCTTTTTATAATGAAGCGGCTTCGAACAGTTCTGAGCTGATGAAATGTGCCGATATCGCTATGTATCGCGCTAAAAAAATGGGCCGAAACCAGATTCAGTTTTACTCAGAAGCTTTAGATAAAGAGGTGCGTTACCGTAATCATATCGAGTCGAGTTTGCGTACTGCCTTAAAAAGAAATGAATTTAAGGTTCATTATCAAGCGCAAGTGAATGCGAAAACCCATCAGCTGGTGGGGATGGAAGCCCTTATCCGATGGCAGCATCCTGTAGACGGCATTATCACCCCAGATCAATTTTTACCCATAGCCGAAGAAATTGGATTAATGGAGGACATTGATGATTGGGTGCTTGAACAAGCCTGTATTCAGGCACAGGTTTGGTTAACCCAATTACAGCCAACAGGGAGAGAATTTACCATTGCCGTTAACCTGTCAGCATCGCAAATTGGAAATGAGAACCTGTTTGATAAAATAGCGAATACGCTGACTAAGACAGGACTTCCTGCTGTAGCATTAGAGCTTGAAATTACTGAGAATTGCCTTATTGAAGATCCCCATGAACATGCCAAAATGCTCGATAGAATCGCCGAGTTAGGGGTGCGTTTTGCCCTTGATGATTTTGGGACGGGTTTTTCGTCCTTAGAACATATCAAATTGTTTCCCATTAGCGTGCTGAAAATCGATAAAAGCTTTGTCGCTTCCTATGATAAGGATGATAAAGACACTCGTTTGCTCGCTGCATTACTTAACTTCGCCCATGGGTTTAATGTCATATCAGTAGCTGAGGGCGTTGAAACAATTGAGCAGGCTGAGTTTTGTACTTCTCGCCATTGTACTGTATTACAAGGTTATTTATTTTCTCGTCCCTTAGATGCAACGGAGTTTGAGGCTAAGTATATTTTGCCGCTGTTAACTTAAACCGAGTTTCGAGTGTGATAGGTCTTGAAGTATTTCATTAGCATAATGATTTCGTCTGGTGAGGAATATTTTCTTGCTTTACACTGAGCAATAGACAAATATCAGCCCCTTTTTCTGTCGCTGTGCTTTTGGTGCCGCAGAACGGTTTATTCACTCATGCTTAAGTTGGTCACTCAGCAATGAAAATAGGTATTTTATCCCAATTCCCCCAGTTGTATTCAACACAACGCTTAGTCGCGGCTTGCCAAAGTCGTGGACATGAAGCAGTCGTGATCAATACGCTGAATTGCTACATGAATATTAATTCTATTAAACCTAGCATTCATTATGAAGGTACTGAATTAGTTGGGTTTGATGCCATCATTCCGCGTATTCATGCTAGCGTGACTTTTTATGGTTGTGCCGTTGTTCGTCAGTTTGAAATGATGGGCGTATATGCCGCGAATGATTCAATCTCCATTGCGCGTTCGCGGGACAAATTGCGGGCACTGCAACTACTTTCCCGCAAAGGGATTGGCATGCCAGTGACGGGTTTTGCCAATAAGCCAAATGATATCCCAGATCTCATCAATATGGTGGGCGGCGCTCCGTTAGTCATTAAATTACTCGAAGGCACTCAAGGGATTGGTGTCGTACTCGCTGAAACTAAAACGGCTGCTGAGAGCGTGATTGAAGCATTCTTGGGGCTCAAAGCGAATATCTTAGTACAGGAATACATTAAAGAATCCAATGGTAGTGATATTCGTTGTTTTGTTGTCGGTGACAAGGTTGTTGCTTCGATGAAGCGTCAAGGTCCCGAGGGTGATTTCCGCTCAAATCTGCATTTAGGTGGTTGTGGTGAGGTGGTAAAAATCACCTCTGTTGAGCGTAAAATGGCTATTGCCGCTGTGAAGGCGATGGGATTGGTTGTCGCGGGAGTAGATATTTTACGTTCTAACCGTGGCCCACTGATCCTTGAGGTTAATTCGGCGCCAGGCATTGAAGGGATTGAGCAAACAACAGGGATTTCAGTGACTGAGCCCATTGTTGAATATATTGAGAAAATGGTTGCGGCCCGTAAAACAAACCGGTCAATTATTGCCTAGTAGGTGATGGTGATAAAACGACGCCACTTTTTAAGGTGGCGTTTTGTTATGCTTAGAGCCTATAGATCAAAACTGTAGGAATATCCGAGTACTAGTTTGGCATCATCGGTGAGATCGGTATCAGAGACCATAAATGACACTGTGCCTATACTGGTATCTGCGCTGAGAGTCACGTTATAGTCGGCATAATTATCTTCGCCAAACCAAGATTGGACGACATCACCGTTTGAGTAACCATAGTGCACTGATAAACTCAGCTTTTCAGTGAGAGGAACGGATACCGTCGCGGCAAGATAACTGAGATCTTTATTATCTAAAGGATCGGCGGCCAGATCGTCACCGGCATTGATGACTTGGGAGTAAGCTAGTTCGAGCCATTTCCACGTGACAGCAGCATGGAGCTCACCAAAATCAATACTGCCCGGCGCGTCTGGATAGGCGTAGTAGAGATAGCCAAAGTCGTAGCTGATGTCTTCGGTAATACTGCCGCCATAACCTGCATATAGATCAAGCTCGTAGCTAGTATCATCACCAAAATCCACATTCGATGCCCAAGTTCCCGCATAAAATCCAGAATCGTGGCTGTAGTCAAGGCCACCTTGGATTGCGACCGCATCTTTAGTTTGGGTCGCACCGCGCCATAGATAATTAGAGGTACCGCCAATGTTGCCTGATACGGCTGCAAAGGCGTTGCCTGCCAGTAACATTCCCGTCGATAAGGCCAAAACGCTGTACAGTGATTTCTTCATGCTCATCCCCTCGATTGACTTATTTATCGATTCACCATTGGCACACTCAAAGTCAGCTGTGGTCATTAGTGCATCTTGGTTTTTTTCTAAGGAAGGATTTGCTAATCACATGCCACTATTACAATGCCATGTAAAACAAGGTATTAGAACTCTAAATGTTAATGAAATGTTTTTATTTGCCAGTTTGTGGGGCAGAGGCGCACTTTTGTTGTGCAAAAAACATTCAGTGCTTCACTGGGATTGGGCAAAAAAAACGCCTCACAATGGAGGCGTTGTATTGAATTTTATAACTTAGTTTACGCTGTCACGTAGGGTTTTACCCGCTTTAAACTTCGGCACTGTCGCTTCAGCAATTTGAATTTCTTTACCCGTTTGTGGATTACGGCCAGTGCGAGCGGCACGAGTCGCTGTTTCAAAAGAACCGAAACCTACGATGGAGATTTTGTCACCATTTTTCATTGATTCGGTAATAGCTGCTTCAAAAGACTTCAATGCGCGTGCTGCTTCTACTTTCGTTAGATCGGCATTTTCTGCAATTTTGGCGATTAGTTCAGTTTTGTTCATTTTTATTGTCTCTTCTTTCCGTAGATTTATTTGAAATAAGCGTGCCTAACATGCCATAAGGTTTAGCACTTGGAAAGCCTTTTGCGTCTAGCGTGCAACAGGATGTTCAGTAAAGCGCAGAATATTTACTCAGTTCGTGATTTAAGTTTTATTCTGGTTTTATTCTTCTAACAGTTGATAGAGTAATTTTTTAACAAGTTTGGGTTCAAAGGGTTTGTCACATAAGGCATTTACACCCGCTTGGGACACATTGCTGAGGTGGGTATCGTTGGCTTCGGAAGACACCATCAAGATGGGAATGTGTGATTGTTGGCTTTCATTGCGGATAAATTGTGTCAAAGCTAGCCCATCTACACTCGGCATATTGTAATCAGTGATCACTAAGTCGAACATATTGTGTTTCATTAACGCTATGGCTTGCGCACCATCCTCGGCCTCGGTAATCAGCTTCATCCCTAAGTTACCAATCGTACGTTTAATGACGTTTCTTGCCATACGGCTATCATCGACCACTAATACACGTACATCTTGTACATCGAAATTACTCAGGTCGAGTTCATCGTGGCTGAGTAAATCAATCGTGGCATTCAATGCTGTACCTAAATGGTCGGCACTGAAGGGTTTAGGTAGAATCGCTACTACACCCGATTGGCGGAATATTTCAAGTTGCTCACGGCGGCACTCACTCGAGACCAGCATAAATTGGATATCTTTGCAGTCAGCGTTGGCCCTTAAGTAGCCCAAGAGATCGATGGCAGTGCCATCATCGAAATGCATGGCGCTCGCAATAAGGTCAGGTTTATGGCGAGCAATAATATCTTTAGCCGCTTCTATGTTTTCTGCGGTTTGAATGCTGAGAATGCCTTCTTGTTGTAAGCGCTGAATAATAATTCGACGCTGTGTCTCTGAAGGTTCTACTAAAAGAATGGAAAGTTCGCTGGGCGATAAATGGCTCATAGTCTACTTCAAGTTAAGAGTCGTAAGTATTTTACTGGGTCGCTAAGCTACGCTATTGATAACAGCTTAGCAACAAAGTCCATTACTGAGTTTGGCGGGTCAAATAGTGTCTCGTGACCTTAGAAAATGCGATCCAATACTGCACGAGTAAAATAACAATAATGCTCACTGTGAGTGGCAACATAGGAATGTTGTGGCCAGAAACAACCACTTTTACATCCTCAGGGGTAATGCGATAGGCAATAATTGCTGTAATCCCCAGTGCCGAGAATCCTAAGGTTTGCATGCCAATATAAATTTTCAACACTAAGCTAGACCACGGCGCGCGTATGAGTATGCCAACGAGCACGGGGAGGACACCTAGGGTGAATACATCAAGGGATTGAGTCATCACAGTACGCCAAAGTGCAGCAATGCTGAAGAGGCAATATAACGTGATCAGTAGTATAAGACGTTTAGGCATAGATTGAAGTGCACACCAGTAGCAAAGAAGATGAGCAAGTGTAGGAAATGCCCTAATCCGAGTCCAGTATAACCGTAATATCGTGTAGAATATGCCTTTTTGCTAGAGGCTCTAATAGGTGACGTTTATGACAGAAGTTGAGTTTTGGGGTTTAGTCACGCGAACAGAAGCGGCGCAATCACAGGAGTCTTTGACTCAAGCACTGAAGCAGAAACTTGCCGAATTGAGTAATGAAGAGTTAAAAGCTTTCGATAAAATGTTTGGTCAGCAGATGCGCCGTAGTTATCTGTGGTCTGTTTGGGGGGCGGCTTACATTATTACGGGTTGTGATTCTGAATATGCTTTTGCCGAGTTTAGGTGTTTTTTGATTTCACTTGGTAAAGAAATTTTCGAAGGTGTGGTTAATCAGCCTGACACCCTAGCACGTTTAGTCGCTTGGCCAGAGCGAGATGCCTATGCTTACCCTTTTGTAGATGAATACGACCTTATCGCAGGGCAATTATACGAAGATAGAACCGGTGAGGAACTGCCCTTTATGCCATCGGGCAAGGCGACGCCCGTGGGTAAAAAATTTAGCACTAAGCCCAAGGATTTAAAGCTGCAATACCCTGAACTGAGTGCCCGTTTTCCATTTTAATCTTGGCAATACCTTACGAGCGTAAGCAAGCGTTGGTAGTGACATCGAAGGTCATGCCGTATTTAGGGCAGATGTCGCTCATAAACTCATGTTCTTGCGCGGTTAATTGTTGACTAAAATCTTGCTTAAGCTGCTCTGTCATTTGATGTTCAGCCGCATTTTGCGCCTGAGCCAATTTACTCAAATGAACAGTAACAGCTTGTTGCTGGCTGATGGTCAATGGTGCAGCATGGCTTGGAAGGCTGATACTCGTTCCGATTGTCAGCAGTGCCAATAAAGCGAGTTTTCGTGAATATGGGTTGAATAGATAAGCCGTTTTTAGGTTCATAGGTAAGCTCCAAGTTAAAAATTACGTTTAACACGTTAGTTCTAAATCGTGCATCCTTAGACGGTAAAGAAAACGAGTTTTACTGTGAGGAGCTGAGTTTATTGTATAAATATTGAACCTATACTGAATGGTTAGTTAGTGCTCATTCTTCATTTCTTCGCATTGAAATCCTTGCTTACGAGTATCGAACTGGCACATAGATCCACATTCCCAAGGCACATTGTCGTAGAAGGCAGATTGTTCGCGTGCAAAATCGCGGCAAGTATTATAGCTGTCAAAGTTATCAGTTTTTTTATACTTTCCTGAATCATAGCCATGGTTGTAGATAAAGGCTGACCAAGTTTTAGGGCCAGTATTTTTGTCACTCGGGGAGATAAACCAAATCGCACTTACGACGCAGGTAAACAGGATAAGAATGAACACAGGTACAACAGGGAATTTCATTTTTTATTAAGTGGGCAATGTAAACAATAGCGGAAGGATAACGCTTTTTTTGTCGTTATGCGCGTGAAATGTTCACAAATTGATAACTATGCACTTACTTGGTGCAATTCCGATACAAAAAGATACGTATTGGTTGTGGTGGTTAAATAATATTTACTTAATTATACAAAAGCTTACGGAACATTTGCTGTACTTATATCCGTTTTGCGTTAAGCTCTAGTTCAGGTTAGATTTTGTACTGTGGTTCTCAGAAAGTTATCTAGGCCTTGGAGGCAAACATGAAAATTCAGTCCCTTTTACTCGCAGGTGTATTAAGTTGCAGTGCGGCTTGGGCGGCCGATGAAGCGCCTGTGGATCCCGTCACCGAAGATGGTGTGGTTAAAATTGTTTGGCAAAGTCCTAAAGATTATCGCGATATAAAATCATCAGGGGAGCTCCAATCCCGTTATGAGAAGCGCTTATTTGAGACCTTAACTGAAAACATCAATAAAGAAGCCGCGAAGATTTTAAAACCAAATCAAAAGCTTGAAATGACCATTACCGATGTTGATCTTGCGGGTGATATGCGTCCAACATTTGGTGCGACCGCCAATGATTTACGCATTATCAAAGACATTTATCCGCCACGTATGACTTTTTCTTATCAAGTCATGGAAAACGATAAAGTGATTATCGCGGGCGATGAAAAACTGTCGGATATGGGGTTTATGGGTGGGATCCAATCTTTAAATGATAAACCTTTTATGTATGAAACCAAAATGTTAACCGAGTGGTTAAAGAAGACGATTGCACCACAACTTTAATGACTCATATCGGGCGGTAATGCTGAGGATTTAAGCTGTTTAGCTATGCCGTTAGTGCCTGAGTGTCGATAATCAGATGATTTTCTAACAGGTAAAATCCGTTATTTGCGGATTTTGCCTGTTTTTTTGCCCTAGCGCTTAAGGTCGATAGACTGTGTTCATGGGCGTTAAAGGTGAGTGCGGGTGGTAAAATGCCTACACATAGACTGATCAATTGATGGTAACAGGCTTCACCTTTTCTATCGTCGGCGAGCATTTCCTGGGCCAGCCAGTGATCTGCGCTATAAAATAAATGCTTATGGGTTTCAAAATCCGCTAGAATTCGCTGGCAACGGCTGATCATATGCTCACAGGTGCTGATAATGACAAAGTCATCGCCGCCGACATGGCCAACAAAGCAATTGTCGCTTTTATACTTCAGTAACAGATTCGCCACTTCACAAATCACTTCATCGCCACGGCAAAATCCATAAATATCGTTATAGGGCTTAAAGTTACACAGATCAAAATAGGCTAGATAAAAATGTTTCTTTTGGATCTTAAGGCGTTTTAATTCCTCTTGAATGGGCACATTACCCGGCAAGTCTGTAAGAGGATTTGCATGGCGCGCCATCTTAATTCTGTGCTCTGTGATCCTTTGTAGCAGATCCTTGGTATGGCCTATGCCGAGTAGTTTACCACGGCGAAGGATAATGAACTGTTGCGCTACCGTATTAGCACTCTCTGAGGTCAGTAATTGACTTACGATGGATAATGGTTCGTTGGCCTCAATCTGGATGACTTGCGGGTCCATCACTTCACTCACAGCATGATTTTCATGTAAGGCGCGACCATAGGGTGTGCTGAAGAGTTCAAGTAAGGTCGCGCGGCTGATAATACCGAGTGGCAACTGGTTATCGACCACTACAACCGCCTGTAATGCAGGTTGCGAGATAAAGGTGTCACTTAAAAATTTGAGTTTAAGTGTAGGCACTACGGTTATGGCGCTCGTGCACAGGCTCTCGGCCGATTCGCTGTATCTAGGTTGAATTTGAGTATTGCTTGGCACTAAGGTCGCTTTCATCGCGCGGCAGGGGAGCACTTCTGGACGACCGAGTAAGTAGCCTTGGCAATAGACGATACCCAGTTGTTTGAGTACGGCTAATTCCTCTTGCGTTTCAATTCCTTCGGCTATCACTTTGCAGGTTAAACTTTGGCATAACTCCACAATCGAGCGGACAAATTCCTGTTTGACGGGAGTCGAATCAATCTGATGGATAAAGTGACGGTCGATTTTGACATAGTCAGGTGACAATTCTGACCAGAGTCTCAGACCCGAATAACCTGCACCTAAGTCATCGATCGCCGTTAAAAAACCTTGGCTACGATAGTGATTTAAGCAGGATTTGAGTAAATCGATATCATCGGCGGGATATTGCTCTGACAGTTCAATCACAACCTGTGATGGCGCTATGCCAAGTTGTTGCAGCAGTTGTAAGGTCATGCCCTTGGGGTGGGCGGGATCTAACAATGCCTTGGGCGAGATATTGATAAACAGCTTGCCTTGAAACTGACGCAACTTAAATTGCTCGAGTGAAATACGGCGACAAAGGGTTTCTAGCTCGCTTAATTTACCTTGATGTTCGGCGGTCTGAAATAGCGGGACTGGGGAGTATAACGGGCTGTGTTCAGGGCCACGGCTTAACGCCTCAAAACCATGAATTTTATGTTCTAATATATTGAAAATTGGCTGAAATAAGGGACTGATTGCAGCTTTAGAGATTATTTTATCGAGCTCTTTAGCCAGATCTAAACTTGTCATTACGTCAGCCCCTTCGTCTATGTGAGCGGAGTCTATGACTTAGAAATGACAAAATGATGACAGTTTTGGGGAAGCTTAGTGCTATCTATCTGTGTTGGTGGGCTTGATTGGATATGCCATGGAAAGAGCTGAAATCTAAGGTGAGTTCCAGCTCCTAATCTCGGTTTAGCTTTGCTTCTTAAAGGCCTGCAACGTTTGCAGTAATGCGCCTAACTGACGCACATAGGTTTCGAGTTCTTTAGGATCGAGCGTTTGATGTTCTTCCATGCGAGTTAAGTCATCGACCAACTCTTGCACATAGGGCAGAAAGCGATTACTCGAAGCGATAAAACCTTGTTCTGCCGTGAATATGCTGGTGAAGTTTCCATGGCCAGCTTTCTTTAGCTCATCTAACTTAGCGTCGGCGTCTATGGCTTGGCGATAGGCGATTTGAAGATTTTCTTTCAGTTGCTCTATAACCTTGGTATGTGGCATAACAGCGTCTCATTGCAAAATTTGCAGGAATTATAAGGGGCAAAGGATATGGCAACAAGCCAATGGCGACTAATTGCATCAATCTGTTTTATGGCGTTAGCGGGTTTGAGCGCAAAAGTGGTGGGTGCAGAAACCGATAAACCACCATTTTATCAAGTGCAATGGCAAGGCAAGAGCGCGTATTTGCTGGGTTCGATTCATATTGGACGTGCCGACTTTTATCCTTTACCCACCCAAATTGAAACCGCGTTGGGTAAAGCTAAGGGCTTAGTCGTAGAAGTCGATATCAATAAAGTCGATAGCACCGCTTTACTGCAACAATACAGCCGCGCCGATAAAACTAAGGGTTTAGATTGGCAGAGCCGAGATAAGCAAACGGTCGAGAGCATGACGCCCTATTGCGCGGCCACGGCAAATGTTTGCCAGTCGATTCAATCTTTCGCACCTTGGCTGCAGGCTACTCAAGTTAACTTATTGCGTTATAACGACTTAGGTTACAGCACGGATTATGGCGTTGATATGCAGTTGATGGCTCGATATGCGACTTTGCCTGTGTATCCGTTGGAAACCGCCGAGTCACAATTTCAATTGTTAGCGTCTTTTAATAGTCAAGAGCAGTGGTCTATGGTGCGTGAGGCGATTAGCGCATCGGATGCGGAGCTTTTATCGTTAATAACGGCTTGGCGTTCAGGTAATGAAACTGAGCTTGATTCCATAATGCAGGAGCAAATGGGCGGCGAGGGCGACACTAAAATGCTAGAGAAAATCCTCTGGCAGCGAAACCATGTGATGGCCGATGGCATTATAAAATTAATGGGCTCGACTGACGTGACTTGACCTTTGTTTGTGGTGGTTGGCGCTGGCCATGTGGTGGGGGATAAAAGCGTGGTGCAATTGCTAGAACAAGCAGGCGCCAAAGTTAGCGCCTGCTGGAAACAGACTTGTCAGTAATCGTTTAGGCAGCGCGTTTGTAACGACGCGCGCTCACACTGCAGAGCTTTGCCCTAAAAAGTGCACATATCGGCCGAGGGAAATATAGGGTTCGCGTTGCGAGTACTCCAGCTCCATTTGTAGCAGCTTGTGATAGTCGAAATCCGCGGGCTGACTCTTTTTCAAATAGTCGTGGATTACACGCACGCCAGACTGGCTGATGAGCGACATTCGCCACTCGCTAAACCAATCTTTAACTTCTTGAATATAAAGCGGATGAGTGGGAGTTAGTCGCACTTTCTTCTTCACTTTTAAATCAGCGGCGACGTAATCGAAATTGCCCGACACTAAAGCATGAAAGCGCATGGCTTCTTTGTTGTAAAACATCAAAGAGAATAATCCGCCGGGTTTTAGCATAGTAAGTAAACCCGCTACAGTGGGCTTAGCATCCGTTAACCATTCAACGACCGCATGACACAGTATGATATCGAAATAGCCATGGTTATTGACCGATAATGCTTGGATAGGCGCATGGATAAGCTGGATAGCTAATGGTTCTGGTGAGGCATCAATTTGTTCTTTGGCTTGAGCCAGCATCTCAGCAGAGATATCGCAGAGTACAACTTCGTGGCCGAGGCGCGCTAATCTTTGGCTAAAATAACCAAAACCACCGCCCGCATCTAATACTCTGAGTTTTTTATCCCCCAGTTTTGCCAGCGCGGGGACGAGGTCGCGCCATAGCACTGCAGCACGTATTTCGCCCTTGGGCGTACCATAGATGTTTTTCGCAAATTTTTGCGCGAGCTTGTCAAAATTCTTATCTTGCACGTGATAACTAGGTTAAAGAGAGTGGAACGATAGTGTGGCACAGTCGTAAATTTTTCGCACTCTGGAGATGTTATTGCCGAGTTGAGATGGATAAATTTGCATCGTTAATTTTTAATCTATTGATTTTATTAGTAGTAATTATTCCTACTAAACTTAGGGATACACAGAACTCTGTGCTCTGGGTTATAATCACGCCGTTTTCGCCAAACCTGACTCTATATACCCAAGCGACCTGAAGATACGAGTTTCAGAGCGCCTAGGATGCTTCAATTCAAGGCGCATCAATGACAGAATGTCGGCCACCTTTTGAATTGATGCAACACGGAAGTGAAGTGCCCTAGGCGCTCCGTCCCGGCGGGTTTTAACGCACTTTATGCTGTGTTGGTTATTTTGAACTTAGCCCGCTAGGTCCGCAAATAACCGCAATCGCCATGGATGGCGTGAATGCCATTTATGCAGGAGCAATAAAGGGCCTTGCCTAAAGTGCGTTAAATTCCCGCTGAATCCTGCATTTTCAGGTTGTTTGGGTATAGTTGTCCATTCGGAGAGTCAGCATCAGCCCTTATTAAGACGCAGCACTGCCTGTTTTACACTCGTTATCAACTTGATTGAGCAGACGTTACTCGTCTGTGCGGGGTAATTTATGGCAATGCATTTATGTGCCAAGGGATAGTTAATTAAAAGGTACTCAGACTTGAATAATGCATATTGTGTTGAATTGAACGCGATGCCGTCGCTGTTTTCTCTTTATCGCAAGATCTTCTTTGGCCGTAAGCCGGGTTGGGATCAGCAACCGCTGCCCTATATAAAGGTGACTGCGCCGCATGTGACTGTGTCTGAAACTAAAGTAAGCCAATATGCGCAGGTGTGTGGTTTTCAATTTGACGGTAAAGTGCTGCCGCCAACCTATTTGTACGTGATGGCATTTCGCCTGCATGCGGTGATTTTTACCCACGATGGCATCACTTTCCCACTGCTTGGGATGATCCACCTAAAGAACCGCATTCAAGTGTATCGCCCTGTAACGGTTGACGAGACTTTCTCCCTCGAGTGTGCCTTGACCACAAGCCGTGAGACGGATTCTGGCTTAGAGTTTGAATTTGTGTCTAAGGCGTTTGTGGGTGAAGAACTCGTTTGGGAATCGCTTTCCACCTATTTATATCGTATCGATGTTGCTGGACGTCGGGTTCGTCCACCTAAAGCCATTGATATGGCGTGGGAAACGCCACAAAGCTGGAGTTTGAGTGAAGATTTAGGTCGTCGTTATGCTAAGGCATCTGGTGACTATAACTTGATCCACTTGCATCCTGTGCTCTCAAAGCGTTTTGGTTTTGATCGCGTGCTCGCCCATGGTATGTGGTCTAAGGCCCGTTGTTTGGCGGAGTTGATGCCAAGTATTGGCGATCGTCCATTTACTGTGGATGTGACCTTTAAACTGCCACTGTTGATGCCTGCCGATGTTGGATTTGGCTATGAGCAGAATGCTAATAATATGGTATTTGAATTACGTGACAGCAAAGGCCGTCGACCTCATTTAAGTGGCGATGTGCAGTTTTAAGCCGCACTCAATAATACATACAACCACGGCGCCTTCTGGCGCCGTTGTTGTTTATGGTTGTTGCTTTTGAGAAACAAAAATCAAGGTACGCTGTGACCCATAGATGCCTACCAGATACTGAACCATTGCTAATGACTGAGCTCGATCTCATTGGCGGCGACGGCGCTCTTGAGCCGCTCGAACGCAGGACAGATTATTTGATGCAGATTAAGGAATCGCTCATTAACCCTTTCGATGGCTATATATCTTAAAGCCAATCACCTAATATCCGCCCTATTCAATGAGTGTTGTGCTTAGCAACCCCTCATACTAAACCAAAGCGTATTTGAAAGGGAGAAATCGACGCATGCTGACAGATATGGATATTTCGAATCGCGCTAGCCTAAAAGACATTAATGAACTGGGCGCCGACTTAGGTCTATTACCCGAAGAGATGATGCAATTTGGTCACACTAAAGCCAAGGTCGAGCTCAGTGTGTTGCAGCGTTTAGCTGGGCAACGCAAAGGAAAATTGATTATCGTCACCGCAGTCACGCCTACGCCTCACGGTGAAGGTAAAACAGTGACGAGCATTGGCTTAACGCAAGCGTTAAATGCCATAGGTAAAAAGGCCTGTGCCTGTATTCGCCAGCCCAGCATGGGGCCTGTATTTGGGGTGAAAGGTGGTGCTGCGGGTGGCGGTTATGCGCAAGTGGTACCCATGCAGGAGATGAATTTGCATCTCACGGGTGATATTCATGCCGTGAGCAGTGCCCACAATTTAGGGGCTGCAGCGATTGCGGCGCGGCTATTTCATGAAGCGCGCTTAGGTAAGGCGGAATTTGAGGCGCAATCTGGGCAAGCGTTTTTGGATATCGATCCCAGTGAGATCCGTTGGCACCGAGTGGTCGATCACAACGATCGTTGTCTTAGGCAAATCCAGGTGGGCTTAGGCGATAATAATGGCCCAGAGTACGCCTCCAGTTTTGATATCACCGCCGCCTCTGAGTTAATGGCGATTTTAGCCTTAAGTCATAATTTGGCGGATATGCGGGCGCGAATAGGTCGTCTAGTGCTGGCATTAAATACTCAAGGGCAAGTGATTACCGCCGAAGACTTAGGTGTCGCTGGTGCGATGACGGCCATCATGGCGGATGCGATAAAGCCGACGTTAATGCAGACTTTAAATGGTTCACCTTGCCTGATCCATGCGGGACCCTTTGCCAATATTGCCCACGGTAATTCATCCATTATTGCTGATGATATCGCCCTCAGACTGGCGGATTTTGTGGTGACTGAAGCTGGTTTTGGATCAGATATGGGCTTTGAAAAGTTCTGTAATATCAAAGTGCGTCAATCGGGTCAGGTGCCCGCTGCCGCTGTGCTGGTCACTACTTTAAAAGCGCTGAAGGCCAATAGTGGTTTAGTGTCTGAGTCAGATATCAATCTACCAGATCATGCTCGACTCGAAGCAGGCTTTGCAAATTTAAACTGGCATATCAACAATGTGGCTCGCTATGGTATTCCTGTGGTGGTTGCCATTAACCGTTTCGCCACTGACACTGATGCCGAGTTGCAATGGCTAACTGAATCCGTCAACGCGAGCAGCGCCTTTGGCTGTGAGATCAGCGATGCTTTTAGCCAAGGGGAGGCGGGCGCTGTCGCCTTAGCGCAGACTGTGATTCGCGCCGCTGAAACCGAGAGTCAGTTCAAGCTGTTATATTCAGATGAAGCTTCATTGGAGGCTAAGTTATCCACCTTAGCCGAGGTGGGGTATGGCGCAGCGGGCGTTAGCCTTTCTATCGAGGCCAAACAACAGGCGCAGCAGCTGACCGTATTAGGTTATGGACATTTGCCCCTGTGTATGGCCAAAACGCCGTTATCTATTAGTCACGATCCTAGCTTAAAGGGCGTTCCTCAGGACTTTGAGATCCCAGTGCGGGATTTAGTCTTGCATGCTGGTGCGGGGTTTATCACCGCCTTGGTGGGGAATGTGATGACTATGCCAGGACTTGGGCTAAAACCGGGTTACTTAAAAATTGATATTGATGTGCAAGGTGAGATAGTCGGCTTAGGCTAACACTTGATACAGAGATTGATAGGCCAGAGATAAAAATAAGGGCGAGCTCATTGCAACGCCCTTCTTCTCTCGTTTAACGCTGGTTTAAAGCGGTGATTTCGTAGTTTGATAGATATGCACATCACGCTGTGGGAAGGGAATACTGATCCCTTCGGCGTCAAAGCGCATTTTCACTTCGCGGGTAATGTCCCAATACACTTCCCAGTAATCTTCCGGTTTTGCCCAAGGGCGAACGATAAAGTCGACCGAAGATTCGCTCAATAGATGTAGTTTAATCGTCGGTTCTGGTAATGGTTGTACCTTAGGATGCGCTTCGACGATGGACTTGAGAATCGCTTCAGCCTGTTCGATGCTGTCGCTATAACTGATCCCAAAGGTCATATCGACTCGACGTTGATGCTCAGCTGTGATGTTGTTAATCGTGTCACCCCAAATCTTATTATTAGGAATAATAAGACGTTGGTTATCCATGGTTTTAATCGTGGTGGAGACAAGGCTCATGTGACTGACGCGTCCGGTGACGCCAGCGGCGTTGATCAAATCGCCCACATCATAGGGACGGTAAATTAAGATCATCATGCCTGAGGCGAAATTCGACAGGGTATCTTGCAGGGCAAAACCAATAATAACACCCGCGATACCAAAGCCTGCGAGCAAGGGACCAAGTTCGATCCCAAGCTGTGAAAGGGCAATTAACAGCCCGATAGTAAAGACGGCTTTACCTGATAGCGAGGTGAAGAAGTCTTGTAATAACTTACTTAAATTCAACTTAGAATTGCTAACGGTATTTTTCACTATCTGTTTGGCTAACTTGCCGGCGAGACCCGCAATAAACAAGATCAAACAGAAAACAAATAACTTAAACACGACGGTTGGGCCGTGATTAATCGCTTGTTCTTGTGCCGTATTTAGCCACTGCTCAACGAGACTTGATGCCACATCAAAGTTCAACACATCTTGAGTGATATCACCTGAAACACTAAAGAGTGTCTTTTTCAGCGCGGCGGTATCATGGCCTAAGGCGTCGAGTAGGCTGATGTCGATATTTAAGCTCTGACTATTTTGTGCTAAGCGTTCCTTTAGCATCATTACGTGGCTGGTTTGCGCCGAAGTGACATCTTTACCTGCATTGGTTGCGGTATCGATCGCTGCTTGTAGTTGCTGCTGGGTATAAGTCACTAAACTTTCTAGCGTATCGGCACGAGCAACTAAAATTTGCATCAGTGATTTTTGTGCTTCGCTAATATCTTGGCCAACTTGTTCGAGCCAAGTGAGCGTCTCGAGTTGTTGCTTGTAATAGGTGTCTTTTTCTAATTCGCGCTTTGATATTTCCAGCAGAGTCGCATCATCTGTGCTTGAACCTAATTGCTGTTCCAATTTACTAATGTTGTCATCGATATAAGCATCAATTTGTTGGATGTAGTTAAGTTGTCCTTGGATTAATGGCTGCAGAAAAGCCTTGTCGATTGGCGTTGCTTCGAGCAGATCTTTAATCTTATTACGTAACTGTAAGGTTTTGTTTTGAATTCGATATTCAACAATTGTCTTCAATTCGCCTTTGGCATTTTTTAGTTTACGTATATCCGTATCGATAGCCTGTTGCAGCATTGCCAGTTCTGCCTTGAGCGTTACAGGAGTGCTTGATGGGCTTTCGGTTGCAGCGACAGGTTCAGTTTGCGCTTGGGATGAAAGGCTGAGTAGTGGTATTAGGCAGGGCAAACACGAAAGCGAGGTAGCGGTGCATAGGAGTGATCTTAAGTAGAAATATGTCTGAGTATGATAGATGTTGCCGGATCTACTGTAAAATATCTGTGAGTGAAATAGCCCTTGGAATTAAACTTTTTTAGGGTGGGGTTGATTTGAGCTTAACCTTGAGTGTGGTGCTTTATCTGCTTTTTCCGACATTTTGGGTATTTACAGGCCGAACTCTAGTCGGTATCTGGTAAACTTGCTCATCGTTATTTAGGAATCGTGTTTTCATGTTGTGTTCCCATTGTAATCAATACATCAAGGTCAGTGACATTAGCCAGCAAAGAGGCAAAGGTTTCGACGCTCAAGTGCGTTGCCCCCATTGTTCGGCTTGGTTAGGCCGCAGTCCAACATTGGCTAAACTCAAGTTATTAGGATTTTATTTGAGTGTGTTTACGGCGGGATACAGTTACTTTGATGCCTCTGTGCGGTATTTTGCGATCCCTGTAATGATTTTTTCGTTGATGTTGTTGTTTGTGAGCCATTTTATGGATCAAGTCATCACCATTGAAGCGCCCGAGCAAGTCGATGATAGCGATCAAAGACAGAAGTATCGTTAGGCTAATAAGTGGATTCGTCATGGATAGGAAAATCAGCGGTACAATTTTCCAGAGACGAACATCATTTGAGCGCCTTTAGCAGGCGCTCAAAATGCAACGAAGAGGGTTTAAGGGGGGAACTGCAGCCGCGCTTAATGAGTCTTTGTTTACTGCACGACTTGTTCTTGGCTCGTTAAGGAGTGCTCAACGTAATAAATACCACCAAATATCACCGCGCTGAAGATGACTATCCCTAAGATAAGCCCTAAGTTTTCACGAAAAAATGCTAGCATAATAGTTGCCTTTAGGTGGATAAAACGGAGCCATATCGAGCTTGATTTCGTCATTGTGCTCGCAGACATAAAAACTAAATACACTATAGTTACACTCACTTAAGCTAATCTTAAATGCGTTTTTTTACCTGTGTCCTGGCAAGATCCTACCGCTATTGAAACAAGAAGTTATTGGTAAGACTGGGTACCTCAAATATCTTGTAACCTTTTGCAAAGCGATTACCTTATTGCAACTTGCTATGGCACTGACATAGACTTATGCAACTTTTTAACTATGGGGACGACTGAGTGAGACTTAAAAGTCACATTAGACGCACAATTTCGATATGGCTTGCTGCCGTACTGATATTGCTGTCTCTTGCTGCCTCAGCCCATAGTGTGACCCATCTTGATGATGGCGCTAAGACTCACTGTACCCTGTGCTTCCATCAACACCAACTCAACAAGATTTTATTGACCCATCCGCTGACGCTGAATTTAGCTATACAGCATTTCGATGTGGTCGAATTTATTTTACCTTCCTCTATTTTTGAACACGTCAGTGTTTATCGCAGTCGTGCGCCTCCCTTCGCTCTCTAAATCAACTTAAAATTTTAACTTATTGTATTTCTTAATGACTTTATGTCAGTCGTCGAGTGCTAGTTGTATTTTGGAGATATCATGACTGTTTTAAATACCCGAATTTCTTTGGTGGCTTTTGCGTGTGCGCTCGTTTCGCCTAGCTTATTTGCAGAAGACTCGAGCTTGACCAACCCTAATATCAGTGGTGTGTTAAATGGATATTATCAGACGGGAGAGCGCCCATTAGCCGAGAGTCCAGATGGCTTTGGTTTAGGTGAAACTGAACTGGCGATGAGTGCCAATATCGATGATATGTTTTACGGTAAAATCACCGCAGTAGTTGAAATGCATGACGGTGAGACTGAACTGAATCTGGAAGAAGCCTTTATTCAAACCATGGCGATGCCAGCGGGGTTTTCTATCCGTGGTGGCCGTTTCTTATCGGACATTGGTTACCTCAATAACCAACATTTACATACTGATTCCTTCACCGACCGTCCTGTGGTTTACCGTGCATTCTTAGGGGGACATTATTTTGATGACGGTATACGTTTTAACTACGTAGCGCCGACGGACTTGTATTGGACCATGGGCGTTGAAGCCTTTAAAGGCGATAGTTTACGTGCTGCCGATGAGCATGGTGAGCGTGAGTTTAAGAAGGTCGGTGTTTATACCTTGTACTCAAAAATAGGTGGCGACATAGGCGATAATAGCTCATGGCAAGCGGGGTTGAGTTACTTGCGCAACGAAAATGGCCAAGTGACTGCCCATGAAGAAGGGGAACATGAAGATGAGCATGCCCATGGTGATGAGCACGAAGGTCATAGCCATGCCGCATCTTACACAGGTAAAAATACCTATGGTGCTGATTTTGTTTATAAGTGGGCGCCTAACGGTAACTACAAATATCAAAATCTCACTGTGAGCGGTGAGTACTATCGCGTGAGCGATTTTACACCTATCGATTTACATCCAGAGGATGCACCGAGCCAAGATTACCACCAAGGTTGGTATCTGAGCAGTGTGTACCAATTCACGCCGAGCTGGTCAGCGGGGGTGCGTTATGGTGAAGCTGATACCCAAGAGCTCCATGGCGATCATTTTCATGGGCAAAAGTTGAAGGAATCTGAGGTGAGTTTGGCTTGGCATTCTAGCCACTTCTCGACGGTTCGTTTCCAGTATACCAATCAAAAGGGTACTAACTTCGACGGAATAGAAGACGATAACATCTTCACTATTCAATATATTATGTCTCTGGGGGCTCACGGTGCGCATCAATTCTAATTTAGCTAAATTGGCCGCTGTGGCCTTATCTGTCACTTATACTGGTTTGGCCCATGCCGAGCTGAATGTGTTTGCCTGTGAACCTGAATACGCGGCATTGACCAAGGAGCTTGCTCCAACGGCTAGCATCTATTCGGCAACGACGGCATTACAAGACCCTCACCAAGTGCAGGCGCGTCCGAGTTTGATCGCTAAAATGCGTCAGGCGGATCTTGTGGTGTGCGCAGGTGCCGATCTTGAAGTGGGTTGGTTGCCTATGCTGCAGATGAAGTCGGCAAACGCAAAAGTGCGCTCGACCGAGCAAGGCTTATTTTTCGCTGCCGATCAAATCGAGACCTTAGATAAACTGGCCAGTGTCGATCGCAGCATGGGGGATGTGCATGCTCAAGGTAATCCACATATTCATTTTGACCCGACGCGACTGTTAAAAGTCGCCACGGCATTGAGTGCTAAGCTGACTCAGTTAGATCCTGCTGGTGCGGCAGATTATCAACAGTCACTGGCAGATTTTACCACTCGCTGGCAAGCCGCAGTCCCGCGTTGGGAAGCGCAAGCTAAGGGATTACAAGGTAAAAAAGTGATCGCTTACCACTCAAGCTTTAGATACCTATTCAACTGGATTGGTATCGAGCAAGTGGCAGATTTAGAACCAAAACCGGGTTTAGCTCCCACTAGCGGCCACTTAGCGAGTCTGCTGACGCGCGCCGAGCAGGGGGATATTCTGGCCGTGGTTGTAGCATCTTATCAGGATGAGCGCGGTGCAAAATGGCTGGGTGAAAAAGCGAACTTGCCCGTGGTAATGCTGCCGATGTCTGTGGGGGGGAATGATAAGAGCCAAGATTTATTTAGCCTGTATGACAGCGTGATTTCCCTCTTAAATGGAGTGAAATAAGCCTATGTTTGATCTTGAGCTGATGTCGATTCTGTTGCCTGCATTGGCTGCGGGGATCTTAGTGTTGTCGACGCATATTGTACTTGGGAGACAAGTACTTAAGCGTGGCATCATCTTTATCGATTTAGCGATAGCGCAAGTTGCCGCCTTAGGTGCCATCGTCGCTCACATGGACCACAGATTAGAAGACATGCCGTTTGCTAATGTGTGGATGCCCGCTGTATTCGCCCTTGCGGGTGCAGGTTTTATCGCTTGGTTAGCTAAGCGTATGGCGGGTGAGTTGGAGGCTATGATTGGCTGCTTTTACGTCTTGTCTGCGGTGGCCGCAATGCTGTTGCTGGCAAACGACCCACATGGCGCCGAGTTGTTAAAGCAATTGATGTCAGGTCAGATCCTGTGGGTGAGTTGGTCACAACTGATTTTGCCGGCCGTAGTGTATTCACTGGTGTTATTAGCGATATTCCTGCGCCCCCAGATGTTGGACGGGGCAGGATTTTATCTGCTATTTGCGCTAGTGATTACCTTATCGGTTGAATTAGTAGGCGTTTATCTGGTGTTCAGTACCTTGATATTGCCAGCTTTAGCGTTGAACAAGTACCGTGGTAAAGGTCGGCTATTTTACGCTTACCTCGTCGGTTTACTGGGCTATGTTTTGGGCTTAGTTCTGTCGGCGACCTTAGATCTCCCTAGTGGTGCGGCAATTGTCGCGACTTTGGCCGTGAGTGCCTTAGTTATCCGCTTTGTGTTAAGTAAAGTCTCACCTCAGGCAACTGAGCCTGAAATCTTACCCAAGCACCACGCTTAGTTCGATATTAATCTTAAAGCCCATCGATACACTGGAGGTTCAGTATATCGATGGGCTTTTTTTGCTTGCTTGTTAGCAAGTCAGCTTACAGATGTAAACAATATATTGAGTCCCAAAGCCATGGTGGCTATACTGTCGCCACTTTTACAGTCGGAGTAAATCGTGCTTTTAATCGTCAGATCAATGTTGTTGGCGGTATCTTTGTTGCTTGCCTTTATTTTTGGTGGCTTAGTGTGTCTATTAAGGCCTCGCCATCGCGACAATGTACATATGTTCGCCAAGATCTTCTCATCGGTTGCGCCAATCCTTGGGATTAAAGTGATTGTTCGCCGGCACGAAGATGTGCAGGATGGCCCGTATATTTTCTTAGCAAATCATCAGAATAACTTTGATCTCTTTACTCACACGACAGCAGTTCCTAAAGGTACAGTGAGTTTAGGCAAGAAGAGTTTGGCGTGGATGCCGCTATTCGGTCAAATCTATTGGTTGTCAGGTAATATTCTTATCGACCGTAAAAACCGTCACAGTGCCTTTGATACTATGGCTAAAACGGTTGAAAAAATTAAGCAGAAGAATCTATCCGTATGGATTTTTCCTGAAGGTACACGTTCGCGTGGTCGTGGTCTGTTACCTTTTAAAGCGGGAGCTTTCCATACTGCAATCGCGGCGGGAGTGCCAGTGGTGCCAGTGGTTGCTTCGTGTCAGAGCCATATTAAGTTAAATCGCTGGAATAACGGTGTCGTCATCATCGATATGATGGCACCTGTGCCGACCGCAGGTTTAGATAAAGCCGATGTGAAAAACTTCTCTGCGCAAATCCATGCCAGCATGTCGGCGAGATTTGCTGAGATAAATCAAGAAGCGGCAGCACTTATGGGTAAAACTCTCGCGAGTGATGACGTATAATATACCCAAGCTACCTGAAGATACGAGTTTCAGAGCGCCTAGGGTGCTTCAATTCAAGGCGCATCAATGAAAGAATGTCGGTCACCTTTTGAATTGATGCAACACGGAAATGGAGTGCCCTAGGCGCTCCGTCCCGGCGGGTTTTAAAGCACTTTATGCTGAGTTGGTTATTTTTAACTTAGCCCGCTAGGTCTGCAAATAACCGCCTTACCTAAAGTGCGTTAAATTCCCGCTGAATCCTGCATCTTCAGGTTGTTTGGGTATAATGCCAATTTGAGCCAGATTTACCTTAACGGAGACAAATCCATGTCTATTGAAAGTCAGTTAAAAGCCCAACTTGCAGAGAATCGTGACATAGTGCAAGCCCTGCTTGACGATGGCTCAGAGCCTGATGCGGAATATGTTATTGAGCATCACTTTTCATCGACCAATTTCGACCGTCTTGAAAAAGCGGCTGTGGATGCCTTCAAATTAGGTTTTGAGGTGAATGATGCCGAAGAAATGGAACTGGAGGATGGTTCAATTATCTTCTGTTTCGATGCTGTCGCACACCACAAACTGGATGTTGAATTACTGGACAAAGCGGCCGAGCAATTGCTGCAATTAGCAGTAAAGCAGAAAGTGGAATATGACGGTTGGGGTACCTATTTCGTCGGCGATGAAATGGATGACGAAGAAGATGAAGACGAAGAAGATGATGGTTTCCCTCATTAATTCGTTGGTGGATCTCGAGTTTAATCTCCACTCGTTTTAAATAAAAATGCCCATCATTGATGGGCATTTTTATTGGGTATACTTAGGATTTAATTGTTTTACTCGTATGTAAAACACTGCAGTTACGGCCTTTTTGTTTCGCTTCGTACAGGGCTTTATCGGAGCAGGAGATCCAGCTAGAACTGCTGGTAATATGGGAGCCAATTTCACATACGCCTAAACTTACCGTCACAGTAATCTTAAGGCTTTCATACACTATGACGGATGCAGCAATTTTCTCCCTGAGTCGCTCGGTAAAGTTCATCGCATCTGCGCCGCTGGTTTTAGGCAATACAACCGCAAATTCTTCGCCGCCATAACGCCCTGCACAGTCGGTATCACGTAAGGATTGGCTGAGTAAGTGCGCAATATGCTGAATGACTTTATCACCCGCCACATGACCATAGCTGTCGTTGATATGTTTAAAGTTATCGATATCTATCATGACTAAACTTGCCATACCTGAGTAGCGGGCATACAAGTCGTACTCGTGGTCTAAACACTCTTGCCAATGACGACGGTTGTGCAACTGAGTTAGACCATCGGTTTGGCTAAGGCGTTCGAGTTGCTCGTTGGCAGCTTTAAGTTGCAATTTGTTGATGGCGATATCTGTCACGTCATAAATAATCACACTGATATGGGTCACTTGTCCCGTGAGCGATGCCAGTGGCAACAAGGTCACGTTTTGGTACATGTAGTCAGCACGGCCTGTAATCGGGCGATAGTTTTTAAATTGGAAAACGTACGGACGTTGTTCCCAGCTGATAAAGGCACGGTTTTTAAGCATAAAAACCGATTCCATTTTCTGCTTTAACCAAGTGGCGGGCAGATCGGGGAAGCGGGTAAACAGGTTTTGACCTTTGATAGAATTAGGGGAAACACCGCTGTGATTCTCCATAAAACCGTTCCACAGCTGGATATTGTAATGGCGATCTAATACCACTAATCCCACCTCTATGGTTTGTACCATATCGATGAGCCAGTGTAGTTCGTTCATTGCGCTTTGGTCATTTGACATAGGATAAAATCCAACTGGTTAATCGAGTAAATAGCCGAGTTTATAGCTAAGTGTGGGGATAGAATCCTCGGTGAAGAGCAGTAGCAAATCGCATTGAATATTATGATCTTCAATCCGATAGTTGATCTCCATTGCCAAAGTTCGGTGCCATTTCTCTGAATTATCATGGATCAGATCGTTAACCGTGCAGTGCCGTCCCAGCACGACAGGGTGAGCCTGACTAAATTTCATATCGAGCTGTTCAGAAATGCCGTTAAGGAAGGCGCCTATCAGTACGTTTCCAGTATCAATTAGGACTTCTATCTCAGTATTTTTGTCTTCTGGATTAGCTAATCCCATCAGCTTGGCCATGTCCTTAAAGCTGGAATCATGGAACAAAAGTAGGGCCTCTCCCGCAATACCTGCACCGATAAAACCTTGGCAGAGCGCGGATACCGTTGAGCTTTCTTCCGTGGCTTTGAGCGCCATGGTTAACTCACTGACTTCAAGCACGTTCACATTAGGGATAGGTAGTAACACGAATACATCGAGTAACTTAGCTAACAGATCGGCGGCGCGTCCCATGGCAACGTTGGCTATTTCTTGGCAAGCGTCGCGCATGTCGACTTTGATCATCGGGACTTCGTCGGTGAGATCTTTCTGCGTCAGCGTTAAGATGCCGTAATCTTGTAAAATGTTGCTGATGGCATCGGCGCTCACCGGTTTTTGAATAAAATCTAACGCACCCAAGGCTTTAACCCGCTCGTGAGCTTTGATTTGAATATCGCCGGATACCACAATAATCAGCGCGGGTAAGTCCTGTTGCTGGACGGTTTGCAGTACTTCATAACCGTCCATTACAGGCATGTTGAGATCAAGAAACACCACTTCGCCTTTTCCAGCGCGGATGGCATCAAGGCCTTCGGCACCATTGGTCGCATAAGTTATTTCCACATCCCACTCTTTGGGGAGTGTGCGGGCCATTTGCTTACGTGCCATGGCGGAATCGTCACAGATGAGTACAGATATTGACATGCTGACTAGTGATCCTTATTTGCCCATTTATTGAAGATAACACTTATTTTTTAGGTCTGACTGACGAATTGCGTTCTTCGGGCAAGTCTGATTAATATCTTTTATATGTAACTTATAGATATCATTGATAAAATTATATTTTATGATGGCATTAAAATTTGAATCATTGTTGAATCAAATCATGCAGAATCTTAAATCGAACTGGCTAATGTTTAGTAAATAACAAGGATATAGTGACTAAAAAAGGACTATAGAATCCATATATTGCTGCCCAATCATCCTTCGCAGTAGGTAGCATTGCGATACTGGTGTCGATTATTAGCAGTTAAATAGCTAGCGGTTAAATACGCTTAATTATTGAGCTTGCTAAGGCTATCTAATCGAAAAATACATTAGGATTACTGCACGTAGTGATGACAGCCTAACATAAGTTGCCTTCAATCCCTGATGGAATTGGCAATATTTTGACTCAAGTCAAAAAACAGGCTCATGTTATATCTTTTAGTGAATTATGCCAAACGTGTTAACATTTATTCTGGACTGACCAGTAACGGAATATTTCATGAGTGGCCAAAGTGTACAAGTTAAAATCGATGATGGCATTGCCTATGTGTTGCTTAATCGTCCTGAAAAAATGAATGCTATTAACTATTTAATGTTTAGTGAGCTTGACTGCGCGATTAAAAGTATTAAATCCAATCGTGCGGTGCGAGCCGTGATCCTCTCGGGAGCGGGTGGGCATTTTAGCTCTGGGCTCGATGTTAAAAGCGTCATGTCGGCACCGATGCAGGCAGTTAAGTTACTGCTTAAGGGCTTACCGGGGAATGCGAATTTGGCACAGCGGGTGTCACTAGGTTGGCAAACCTTGCCTGTGCCAGTGATTGCCGTGCTTGAGGGCTGTTGCTATGGCGGCGGTATGCAGATCGCTTTAGGCGCAGATGTGCGTATTGCTAGCCACGACAGTAAGTTATCTATCATGGAAGCGAAATGGGGACTCGTGCCAGATATGGCGGGTTTAGTCGCATTAAGGCAAATTATGCCTAAGGATCAAGCCATGTTACTTAGCCTGACGGCAAAAGTGCTTGAGAGTCATGAAGCGCTGGCCTTAGGACTCGTGACACAAGTGAGTGAGACGCCCATGGAAGCCGCTGAGCAATTGGCGCGGCAACTGATGCAAACCTCACCGGATGCAGCTGCGGCCATCAAACTTAGCATTAATCGCAGTTGGACTGCTTCTATCCGTAGCCTGCTGTGCCGCGAGTCTATTAGTCAGATTCGGTTATTGTTAGGCAAAAATAGCAAGATAGCGGCGACGCGTCAGCTGAAAGATCCGCAGAAACCCTATCGGGATCGCCAATCGGGTTGGTAATGCTATTTTGTCTGAATTAGCTTGAATCGCCGTTTTTACTGCGCGCCGCTCATTCGGGCAGAAAAGCCTTTAATCGCATTTAAGCAATTCTGCCATGCGCTCTCGTTATCTAAATTGAGCGCTAGGGTAGTTTGGCGATAGTTAGGGCTTTCTAAGGTCACCGCGAGTTTTTTGCGATTGTCGGCCGTCTCCAATGAGGCTGGGTGACCGTCTGGCGATTGAATATCTAAAATGGGCAGCGTAAGTTTTGCTAGTTGTTCTGCGAGTGCTTGATTACGCTGTTCGTCCTCACGATAGGGATTGATGACAATCAGCACATCAGGATCTGCAATCTTCTTCTGGCTTAATAGGCTAATCAATAATCCTGCACTTTGGTCGGCGGTGATCAAAATACGTTTTCCCGCATAATCTGCACCGACGGCATCTAACTGTGACATGCTTTTGACGAGAAAAGCTTCCTGCTCTTGCTGGTGCTTGCTGTTATCTTCGGGCTTGATTTTAGGGCTTGGTTTGTTGGACGGTGAGCTTAATTGCGCGGCGCCAGGCGAGGTCACTTCAGTGGCGGCGGTGGCAAAGTTAGCTGCGGGCATTTCAGTTGGCGGAGTTAAACTTAAGCTGGCCCAACCAGCAGGATTGATATTGCGGCGTACAAACGCCATCAATCCAGGCGCGTCTGCGGTACCATTGGTGGCGGGCAGGATTATCGCCGCACCAAGTTTCTTTTTACCTTCCCATGGTCGCACTAACAAATCGTAGGGCTGATTATCAATCGTGATTTGTTTAATTTCATTTGTGGGTAGATAGCTGTGATTCGACTTTTTGGCACTGATTTCGGCTGGCGCAGATGTTGGCGGAGTTGTTGTCGTGTCTGCCGCGTAGGTAGCGATGGTTGTGATGCCGAGAATGAGGCAAAAGAGGAGTGAAAGAATGCGCGGCATAGAATTGATAACCACCTGTGTAGTCTCATAAATTCATCAGTGTTTGAGTATAACCTGAACAATTACCAAAAAGTGAATTTTCCTCGCCAAAGAATTGCACCTGTCATTTAGTATAAAAGGCTACTTGGAATCGAAAGCCACAGGGTATAAAAAAGCCCAACGCTGAGGCTGGGCTAATTGATTGAAACCTGCTGTTCCGCTTGGGTCTATACGTGGCTAACGAGGACCATACGGATCGCATCGAGTTGTAACTGGCTGGCATCCAGATAAGTGTTTAACTCTTGCATCTGATTGCGCAGGTATTCCAATTCTTCCTCACGGATATTGGGGTTCACCGACTTAAGTGACTCTAAACGATCAAGCTCTGCGCTCAGTTGCTGAGTCATTTTCTCTCTGGCTTGGGCGACCATTTCATCGACAACCACTTGAGCATATTCTTCACCCTTAGCAAATAACGGATGCAAAATAGGCTGAGATGCCGTGACTAACTTGCCGCCAATGTGACGATTCACCGCGCTTAATTGCTTATCGAAACTGGCGTAATCCACTTTAGCCGACAGGTCGTTACCGTTTTTATCCAGCAACACACGAATGGGGGTAGGCGGTAAATAACGGTACAACTGGCTCGACTTAGGTGCAGAAGCATCGGCCATGTAGATGAGTTCTAAGAATAAGGTGCCTGCTGGCAGGGCTTTATTCTTTAGAATTGCGACGCTGGTGGTGCCAGTTTCAGAACCTGTGATCAGATCGAGCCCCGTTTGCACTAGCGGATGCTCTTGGGTGATCAGCGCAATATCATCGCGAGATAACGCTGTGTCACGATCAAAGGTCACTGTTACGCCATCTTCTGGCAAGCCAGGATAAGTTGGGAACATCATGTGCTCACTCGGGCGCAGAATAATCGAGTTTTCACCCTTATCTTCTTGATCAACACCGATAATATCCCACAGACGGATCACTGAGCCGATTAAATGAGTATCACCGTCACTTTGGGCAAGGCGGTTGACGATTGCCAGTGCCTTCTCGCCGCCGTGTGAGTTGATTTCCAGCAGCTTGTCGCGGCCTTGCTCCATGGCGTGCTTGAGTTCTTTATAACGGCTCTGGGTGTGATTGAGTAGGTTTGTCAGCTCATCGCTGTCGTCACCCACAAGCACGTTTAGCAGATCTTCGGCAAATTCACTGTAAAGCACATGGCCACTAGGGCAAGTGAGTTCAAAGGCATTTAGCCCTTGGTGATACCACTGCATCAAACGTTCTTGGGCGGTATCTTCAAGGTATGGCAAGTGAATTTGGATATCATTTTTCTGGCCGATACGGTCTAAACGACCGATTCGCTGTTCCAATAGATCGGGGTTTAGCGGCAGATCGAACAGGACTAAGTGGCTGGCAAACTGGAAGTTACGGCCTTCAGAACCAATTTCAGAACAGATCAGCGCCTGTGCGCCGCCTTCCTCTTGGGCAAAGTAAGCGCCGGCTTTATCGCGCTCGATAATCGACATACCTTCGTGGAATACCGTTGCTTGAATCCCTTCGCGGGTACGCAGGGCTTCTTCTAAGCTCAGGGCGGTTTCCGCTTGGCTGGCGATGATCAGCACTTTTTTGCTACGGTGGGATTTTAAGAACTCGATTAACCAATCCACACGGGGATCGAACTTCCACCAACTGGCGCTGTTATCTTCAAATTCTTGATACAGTTTTTCAGGGCTTAGGGCTTGCGCCGCTTTCGCCTCTAATGACTTGTGTCCGCCCATCATGCCGCTGACACGTGCGGCAGTTTGATATTGATCTGGCATGGCATGGGGATAAGCGTTAAAGAAACGCTTTGGAAAGCCTTTTACCGAGGCGCGGCTGTTACGGTATAACACGCGGCCAGTACCGTGACGGTCGAGTAATTCTTGCAGTAATTCGCTGCGGGCGGCCTGTTGTACTTCGGCATCAATACCCTCGGCTTGGATTAAACGAATACTTGGGCTGATATCTTTCTCGCCCAGTAATTCGGTCAAGCTGTTGATGGCGGCATCGGGTAATTTAGCGTTACCAGCCAAGGCTTCGGCGGCAATGGCGACGTCTTTATAACTGTCTTCTTCAGCTAAGAAAGCATCGTAATCGTAGAAACGATCCGGATCGAGCAGACGCAAACGGGCGAAGTGACTCTCATGGCCGAGTTGATCCGGCGTTGCGGTTAACAGCAAAACGCCTGGGATGACTTCGCTTAATGCTTCAACCACTTGATAGGCGCGGCTTGGCGCTTCTTCAGTCCATTCTAAGTGGTGCGCTTCGTCAATGACTAACAGATCCCAATCGGCATCTAGGGCTTGATCAAGACGTTTTTTCTTACGCAGTAATTCGAGTGAACAAATCACTAACTGTTCTGTGTAGAAAGGATTGTCGTGATCGGCATAGGCTTCTACACAACGGTCTTCATCGAATACCGAAAAGCGCAGATTAAAGCGGCGCAGCATTTCCACTAACCACTGATGGCGCAGAGTATCGGGCACGATAATCAGAATGCGTTCGGCGCGGCCGGTTAGCAGTTGTTGGTGAATAATCAGACCTGCTTCAATGGTTTTACCTAAACCCACTTCATCGGCTAACAGTACACGCGGTGCATAGCGACGGCCGACTTCATGGGCAATCCACATTTGATGCGGAATAAGTCCAACACGTGGACCTTGCAGACCCAGCAAATCCGATGATGCCAGTTTGTGGCGCAACATTTGGCATTGATAGCGCACACCAAAACGGTCGAGGCGATCGATTTGGCCGGCGAATAAACGGTCTTGGGGTTTGTTGAAACGAATATTGTGGTTCAGCAGGGTTTCACGCAGTGTAGCTTGCTCGCCTGTCTCACTGTGAATGCCGTGATAGATCACTATCCCGTCTTTCTCGGTCAATTCACTGACCGCAAGGCTCCAGCCTTCATGGCTTTCAACCGAATCGCCGGGATTGTATATAACGCGTGTCAGAGGGGCTTCTGCTCGGGAGAACATGCGGTTCTCACCCGTGGCAGGGAATAATACAGTGACCATACGGCCTTCTACTTGAACCACAGTTCCTAAACCAAGCTCTGACTCGGTATCACTTATCCAACGTTGACCTAAGGCGAACGGCATCTTAAATTCTCATTTCTAGGCGGACTCTAACAAAGGGCGCGTATGTTATACCAATACTCGTGATATTTAAATCGCCCTCTCACCCGTTAGAGCCTAATTCCCAGAGTGCTAGATTACAAATTGTACAAGCGACAAAATTGTCGTGGCAGTACATGAAACTGTCACGCTAATGTCACATCCGCGGTTATACACTGCTTCGAGTCTGTAAGGTAAACAATGGTTGCTGTATTGTTATCTTGTGAGTTTGGTGCCAATATCAACTTAAGGTTTAAGTGCGAGTAAAGTGCTATCAACTTGAACCTTATGATCATTCTTTGCCATATGTTTAGCCAGTAATAGGAGCCGTATAACTTTTATTGAGACTCAAAAGTGTGTTTAAACTTTAATGAAGCACTCTGGAGGCGCCATGGAACAAGACTACAGAAAGTTGTTTGTACTGGATACCAATGTGTTACTACATGAACCTTTGGCGATCTATTCGTTTAAAGAGCACGATGTGGTCATTCCGATGACAGTGCTAGAAGAGTTGGACCAGATTAAAGATCGAAAGAGTGATGTGAGTCGTGATGCTCGGGTTGCTATCAGGGCATTGGAAGATACCCTAGGCGGTGAAACTACCCCTGAGCAGATTATCAATGGCGTCCCTTTACCCAGCCGAGAGGGTCATGCCGATGCCGTCGGTTCGCTCTCAATTTTCCCTGATCACCTTGTCGATTTTACCTTAGGCGCACTGCCAGGAGATGGAAACGATAATCGCATTATCAATACCGCGCTACATCTACAAAACCTACATCATCCCCGTACCGTTGTCTTAGTCACCAAAGATATCAATATGCGCCTTAAAGCCAAAGGTGCGGGTATTCAATTGGTTGAAGATTATCGAACTGACCAGTTGATCGATGATATCCGCTTCCTCAGTAAAGGCTTTTACCAGTTCGAAGGTAATTTTTGGGAGCACTTGAACAAGGTCTCCACCGAGCGCCACGGTAGACATACAGTGCATGAAGTACCGCTCAAAGACCTCGAAAATGATAATTTTTATATCAACCAATATCTTATCGACACAGAGTCTGATTTTTGCGGTCGTGTTATCGAGCGCACAGACACCCATTTACATATTTTAGATTTAGGCCGTGAGCGGGTGAAAAACCTCGAGGCATGGGGTGTTAAACCTAAAAACGTCTATCAAGGCATGGCATTGCAGGCGCTGCTCGATCCCGATATCGATCTGGTGATCTTAACCGGCCCAGCGGGTTGCGGTAAAACCTTGCTCGCCATGGCGGCGGCGTTGGAACTGGTGGTCGAGCGTAATCGCTACGACAAAGTGATTGTCACCCGTAACACCCCTGAAATCGCCGAATCTATCGGCTTCTTGCCCGGCACGGAAGAGGAGAAGATGATGCCGTGGCTGGCCGCCATTACTGATACGCTCGAAGTACTGCATAAGAATGATGTGAATCCCACGGGCAGCATGAATTACATCATGGAGAAGGCTAACATTCAGTTTAAGTCGATAAACTTTATGCGCGGGCGTTCGATCCAAAACTCTATAGTGCTATTAGATGAATGCCAAAACCTCACGGCCTCGCAGATCAAAACTATGATCACCCGTATGGGCGAAGGCACAAAACTGATTTGTTGCGGTAACTTAGCGCAAATCGACTCTAACTACTTAACTGCTGTTACCTCTGGTTTAACCTATATTGTCGAACGTTTTAAAGACTTTGAAGGCAGTGCCAACGTGTATCTGAATGGCGTGGTGCGTTCACGCTTAGCGGAATACGCTGAAGAGCATCTGTAAAGCAGGTCAGTTTAATTTAGGGTAATGACTAAGGCCTCAGATATGGAGGCCTTAATTTTATGGAGTAGTAGATTTTTAATCGACTTATCAGTGGTATGAGTAGGCTTTATCTGACAATTATTTTATGTGATTGGCAGTTCCTTCCTGCTACTATATGGAGCTCATAGTTTTTGCCGCCGTAGGCTGAAATTAAGCGCTGCAATCAAGGGTAGTGGATGAAATCGAGTGAGCCGGATCTCCAACTAAAATCGCCGATCCAGAAGAACTACAACCGTGCCGTTTTTTATACGTACATCGGCGTTATCGTCATGTCTTTGTTGACCGCATGGATGTTTTTCGACCGCCAAAAAGCACAGCAGATGGAACAGCGTGAAGAGCAGGTTCAGCGCCATGTATTGCAAATCGATCTGCTACTTGAGTCGAGCATTAGAGCGGTAAAAAGCTTACGCAACGTTGCTGTGGATCATTTACGTTTGGGCGAACTCGTACGTAAAGAACGCTTACCCCAATACGGTAAATTCAACGAAAGCGGCCAGTATTTTACCTTAGAACCTAGCTACGCCCAGAGCGGTGAGCCTTTTACCAACATGGGTAGGATTACTGGTGCGGGTTCCCTCGACGGCCGCGGCGACAAGTTCTATCAAGAACTTGAGATGTTGTTTGAGCTGTCATTGTCATTCCCCGTCGCCAAAGAAGCCGCCCCGAAAGCCTCGGCGATTTATTACCTGTCGAAACGTAGGATCATGTCCTACTTCCCTTGGTCGAATGACGATCAACGTTTTAGGGACGAATTACTCAACAAGAAACAGTTCCAATACGCCACCCCAGCAATGAACCCGCAGCGCAGTGTATTTTGGAGTGAAGCCTATGTTGACTCCACGGGCAAAGGCTTATTGACCACTTTAGGTGTGCCCATTTATTTGGATGATGAGTTCATTGGCTCAATCAACTTAGACATGACGCTTGCCTCGTTAGCACGGCAAATTCGGGTCTACTTTAAGATGCCAGGCACAGTGATTTTGCTCGACCAACAGAACAATATTTTATCCCACAGCGATTTTGATAGCTCAGATATCAATCGGGTCTATCACATCAGCCAACGTATTCCCTCTGAGCTGCATTCTTTACCTGAGTCGGAATTGTTCGATGCCCACGACGGCATCATTCGTAACGGCTATTACATCCACTCGGTTGCCCTGCATAACGCGCCTTGGCGTTTACTGTATTTGCAGGATGAAGACGACCTATTCCAAGACTCGTGGGAAAAACTGCAGCTGACGTTTATTTTAGTGGTTATCGCCCTGTCAGTGTTGGTGACCATAGTGCATTGGCAGACGCGCCGCTCTTTTGTGAGTCCAGCCTCGCGACTACTGTCGCACCTTGAGGGCTGCTCCCAAGAGCCGCGTAAGCCACCGGAGAAAATCACTCGCGGCTGGGAACCTTGGTTCTTGCTGGTGAGTCGGATTTTTGAGGAAAACAAACAATATACCCACCATCTAGCCGAACAGAATAAGCGGCTCGATAAGCTAGTGGCGCGGCGTACTGAACGCTTAAAAGACACTACAGAGCGGCGTGAGCGCGAATATGCGCTACTGCGATCCCTGCTTGACTCAATTCCTGAAGCGATTGTCTTTAAAGATAAAGAAGGCAACTATTTAGGTTGTAACAAGGCGGCTGAACGCATGCTGGGTTACACAGAGAGCGAGATGATAGGTTTATCATCTGAGGATCTGACCTCGCCTGAAATGGGCATACGTATCCGCGCCGAAGACGAACAAGTCTTAAAAGATCGCACGCCGCTGCGCTACCAAGAAAAGGTCGAGCTTGCGGGCAAACCTGTGCTGCTCGATACCCTCAAACTGCCTTTCTACAATCGCCGCGGCGAACTGCAGGGATTGATTGCCGTGTGGCGTGATGTGACGCGGGAATACGAATCCGCCGAACAATTACGCCTGTCCGAAGAGCGTTATCACTTAGCTATGGATGCGGTGGAAGATGGCCTGTGGGACTGGTATTTAGACTCTGAACAGATCATTTGTAACCCAGCCTATTATTCTATGTTGGGTTATAAAACCAATGAATTCCCAGCTTTAGTATCGACAATTGATGAATTATCCCACCCCGACGATCGTATTCGCGTCGAGGAATACCGTGCTCAGTATCTTGCTGATCCCGTCGGTGCTTTCGAAATTGAATTCCGTATGTTAGGTAAAAATGGCGGCTATCACTGGGTGTTATCCCGTGGCCGTGTGGTGGAGTTCACCGCCGAAGGTCAGCCTAAGCGTATGCTCGGTACCCATAAGGATATTACCCGCCATAAGAGTAACGAAGTGGCGTTGCTTGAAGCCAAGCAAGACGCCGAACTCGCTAACCTCTACAAGAGTGAATTCTTGGCCAACATGAGCCATGAGATCCGCACGCCGATGAACGCCATTATCGGTATGTTGCAGTTGGCACAGCGCACTTCGTTAACGGCGCAGCAGAAAGATTACCTCGAAAAAGCCGGTTTCTCGGCGCAATCGCTGCTGAGGATCATCAACGATATTCTCGACTTCTCTAAAATTGAGGCGGGTAAGTTGGAGCTTGAGCGGGTGCCGTTCCCGCTGGATAAAGTGCTCGATCACGCTCTGGATCTCAATGCGCTTAAGGCACAGGAACAGGGCGTCGAGTTACTCTTATATGCACCAGTGACGGCGGGACTCATTCTTAAGGGCGATCCGCTACGTTTAGGCCAAGTGCTGATTAACCTGTTATCGAATGCGGTGAAATTTACCCAATCTGGCGAGATTGAGCTCGGCTGTGAAGATGTCGGCGAGCGGGATCATCGGATTACCTTGAAGTTCTGGGTGCGCGATACGGGGATCGGCATAGGTAAAGATCAACAGGATAAGCTGTTTGATGCCTTCGCCCAAGCCGACGGTTCGACCACTCGTAAATACGGTGGCACTGGCTTAGGTTTGTCGATCAGTAAGCATCTGGTGTCTATGATGGGCGGCAAGATGCAAGTGCAGAGTGAGCTTGGGGTCGGTAGTACCTTTAGCTTCACCATCAGTTTTGAAATTGCCGAAGCCGCTAAGATTGAACCTTTGGTCGTGCCGGAAAAACTTAATAGTCTACGCACCTTAGTCGTTGACGATAACCCGACGGCACTGCAAATTTATTCGACCTTGATGCGAGATTTCCACTTCGAAGTTGATACCGCCGCCAGTGGTGCCGAAGCGCTTTACAAACTGTCGCGGGCACCAATCGATCTGTTATTGCTCGACTGGATGATGCCAGAAATGGACGGTAGCGATGTGGTCAGTGCCATAGATACTATGGTCGCCGAAGGCCGCTTAGCTAAACGGCCTGTGATTATCATGATGACGGCCTATGCGGCAGAGCCCTTGCAGCATGAAGTCGATAGTGCCAATGTGTTTGCCGTACTGCAAAAACCGTTTAAGGCATCGAGTCTGTTCGATGAGATCATTGCTGCCTTTGCCGATGAACCGAGATTGAATGTGGTTCAGCCTATGGTTGAAGTTCAAGTTGAGGAAGGAGAGCACACAGGTCTAGTGTTACTGGTGGAGGATAACTTTATCAACCAGCAAGTGGCCACTGAACTTCTTAAGAGCGCTGGCTACGAAGTGGTGCTGGCCGACAATGGTCAAGTGGCGCTGGATACTATCGACTCGCGGCCGTTTGATGCTGTGTTGATGGATATTCAAATGCCAGTGATGGACGGGTTAACGGCCGCAAGGGCATTGCGTGAGCGTTTTAGTGCCGATGAACTGCCTATCATTGCCATGACAGCCCATGCAATGTCGGGTGACAGGGAAAAGAGTTTAGCAGCAGGGATGAATGCCCACATCACTAAACCCATAGTGCTCAACGAATTATTTGAAACATTAAATCACTGGATCAAACACAAGAACCAGCATCAGAATCGTTAATTTATTTGCTCGGGGCCAGTGATGGCCTCGCATTATTTACTTTAAATCAATCGCTTGAGATAAGCAGTCATCAAAGATGCCAATGACTTATAAGGTAAATAACGCAGCCAGCCGAATCAGGAGGAAAGATGAAACCCCAAAGTGTAGCCTTAGCCTTATTTATAGCGCTGTTAGGATTTCCCACCGTTACGGTCGCGGCAGCCGCACCTAGCGCCAAGATCATTAAGCAGGGCCAAGAGGCGAAAGGGTTTCTTAATCTCTATTACGAGGAGTCTGAGGGAGAGTTATATCTTGAGGTCAATCGTTTAAATCAACCTTTTATCTTAGTTACTAGCCTGCCACAGGGCGTAGGCTCAAACGACATTGGTCTCGATCGTGGCCAACTGGGTCAGACCCGTATGGTGCAGTTTGAGCGCCAAGGTCCCTATGTTTTACTCAAGCAACTCAATACTCAATATCGTGCGAATACCTCTGATGCCGCCGAGCAAAGAGCGGTTGAAGAAGCCTTTGCCGATTCTGTGTTATGGCAAGGCAAAGTGATTGAGGGCAAGCCAGATTTGGTAGCGATCAACGATCTGGTGCTCAATGATTTACACGGCGTGTCTTCCGTATTGCAACAAACAGAGCAGGGCAATTATCAGCTCGATTTGAGCCGTTCTGTCATCTTACCCAAAGGGATTAAATCCTTTGAGAAAAACGCCGATGTGGATGTGCAACTGACGTTCAAAGGCGATGTTGCTGGTGCGCAGGTCGCACAGGTAACACCCGATGGCACCTTAATGTCGGTGCGGATGCGTTATTCCTTTGTTGAGCTGCCTGATACCGACTATCAGCCGCGGGCTTATCATCCTATGAGCGGTTATTTGTCCGATGAGTATCGCGATTATGCCATGCCCTTTGACCAACCTTTAGTGCAGCGTTTTATCCTGCGCCACCGTTTACAGAAAGTGCATCCAGGCCCAGCGCCAAGCGAAGTCGTTAAACCTATTACTTATTATCTCGATCCTGGTGTGCCAGAACCTATACGATCGGCGTTGCTCGATGGCGCGCGCTGGTGGGAGACGGCTTTTACTCGGGCGGGATTTATCAACGGCTTTAAAGTTGAGTTATTACCTGTAGATGCCGATCCGCAGGATATTCGCTACAACATGATCCAATGGGTGCACAGGGCGACGCGGGGTTGGTCCTATGGCGCCGCACTGACCGATCCTCGCACCGGTGAAATCATCAAGGGTCAAGTCACGCTCGGCAGTTTGCGTGTGCGTCAGGATTACTTGATTGCTAAAGGCTTAACCGCAGGCTGGCAGGATAGAGTGGCTGCCGAGAAAGCGGCGACAGCCTTGTCGCTGGCGCGTATTCGCCAACTGGCTGCCCATGAAGTCGGCCATACCTTAGGGCTCGATCATAACTTTGCTGCTTCGACCAATCAGGATTCCTCTGTGATGGATTATCCCCATCCGAAAATCCAGCTAAAGGGCAATGATATTGATATTTCCGCACCTTACACTACAGGTGTTGGTCCTTGGGATGATTTTGCTATCGCCTATGGCTATAGCGATCAAGGCGATGCTCGCACCCAACAAGCGCTGCAAGTCGACTTACTGGCCGATGTAGCCAAACGTGGCTTACGTTATATCGGTGAGGCCGATTCCCGCCAAAAGGATGCGAGTCAGGCCTATGCCAGTTTGTGGGATAGTGGTGACGATCCGATCGATCAGCTGGGTAAGTTAAATAAAATTCGCACTAAGGCGATTGCGGATTTCTCCAGTGCGGCCTTGTTACCCAATGAGCCACTGGGCGAGCTAGCCGATGCCTTTGCGCCAATTTATTTGCTGACGCGTTATCAAATCGATGCGGTCGCTAAGTTTATTGGCGGCACTGACTATAACTATCAATCTATTGGTGAAGGCAGCCGCTGGAGCTATATTGCGCCGCAGTTGCAGTTAACGGGCTTAGACGCGCTACTTAACACACTCGATGCGGCGAGTTTAACTGTGCCGCAAACCTTGCTCGACAGTTTAGTGCCAAAGGCGGGGAATTATCATGTTACGCGGGAATCCTTCGATTCAGGTCTAGGTGCAATTAACGACCCTCTCGGTATGGCTGAAGTGTTTAGCCGTCATACCGTGAGCTTGCTATTGATGCCTAAACGCTTGAATCGTGTCAGCCAAGCATCCATGGCAGATAGTGAGCAGTTATCGGTGGCAACATTACTGGATAAGTTATTTGCGGCGACCTTGTATCAAGAGGACAAGCTCGCGCTGGTCGAAGGCGTATGGATGCGAGTTAACGCTGTGGTGATTGATGAAGTGCTGGCAACGCTGCACGATCCTCAAACCTCACCAGAGGTGAGGGCTGCGATCAACGATCGCGCTCAGTTTGTGATTAAGCAATTGAAAGCGAAGTCGAATCGAGCGAATGTGAGTCTTGCGGCGCACTATACTTGGTTGCAACAGGGTCTGGCTGCGGGTTTGACCGATGCTAAGGTTAAGCTTATTCCTAAGCCGTTAACCCTACCGCCGGGATCACCGATTTAATCTGATGAACATAGGCGCCATTAGGCGCCTATTTCTTTTGGATTTTTCGGATAAAAGTGATCGGCTTTACGCTCTAGATGAGTAAAGCGGCGGGTGTTTTTGTAGGGCAGTTTCATAAAGCCCGATACGCCGTGACCTTGTATTTTTCCGACATGGTGCAAGATGCGATCGAGGCTCGCGCGAAACGCCGCTTGCTTACGCGGATTGAGCAGCTTCAAGTAACTGTGAATTTTTAAGTGATTCGGCAGCGCCTCAAAAATGATGCAGCCTGTGTGGTGAATTTGGTTGATGCGGGCTAGTTCTTCCATGATTTCATGGGGTAATTCGAGGTTTTCATCGGGATCTTTACCGTCTTCAAAATAAGAGTGCAATCGTGACTTATCTTCTAAGGTGGGTACGTCACCGACTTCGAAGGGCAACTGCAGTGCGGCACTGGCGACAAAAGGCTCGCTGGTGTCAGCTCGTTCGATATGCAGTGTGTCTTTGGCGTTAAAGAAACAGGCCTTAAACACCCCTATACGTTTAATTCCCCGCGCGAGATCCACCATATTGTTGACTGCAATGATTAACGCACTTTTTTGTTTTGCATCGTAAATCGCAAGATTGGAGTCGATAAACACGCCGGTTTCCTGCCAATGAATAGCCAGACCACCCACGATCGGATATTGCGCTAAACGACCCACTGCGGCGATAAAGCCTTTTTCGGTATCACCCATGCCCGCGAGGAAGTTGCGGTAATATTTTTCGAGCTGAATATCATCCATCTTAGCGATGGGATCTTGGGCGTTGTGTTCCTTTAAAAAGGATTTACGCGAACTGTAGCTGACGGTTTCAACATCTTTGTCGCGGGATTGTACCCAAACAGGAATTTCACCCTGTAAATCAGCTTTGGGCAGTTCAGGTAAGTGCAGTCTGTGGCTGTGGCGCATACTTTTTAAAAAATAATCGCCGGCGATATTACGCTGCTGCGGATCAGTGCTGAGCATGCCCTCTAAGGTACGGGCTAATTCTATCGGTAAGCCAATGCTGGTGGGCGAGATCACTTGTGCACCGAAGCGGCTTGCTTGCCCAGAGGCGAGGGCATACAGAGTCGCGGCAACTCCTTGCTCGTCAAAGCGCGGGCTGGAGAGTGCTCCATTGAGTTGCTCTTCGCCGATAAAATACACATCACCCATGCGGGCGTTGGTATGTTGTTGATCGCTAGACATTAACGCCATCACATTGTCTTCGACGGGTTTGTTATGTTCATCCCGCTGCGCAAATACCGCTGAGCCCCAATCGATTAACGATAAGTGTTGTTGTTCAATATCGTAAACCAGATTTGAAGGTTTGATATCGCCGTGCACTAAAGGCTTGCCCGTGCGCAGGTAATACAAGATATCGGCGAGTTGGCGGGCGATGCTCATGACCATAGCGGTCGGTAGGGCGCCCATGCGGCGGCAAAGTTGGTCGAGATCTTCCCCTTTTGCTCGTTCCATCACGAGTATGCCTTGTTTACCTACTCGCTCAAATTTGATCGCCCCCGGCACATTAGGGTGCTTGAGTAAGGAGAGCATAAAGGCTTCTTCTTCGAGCCGATCTTGAATGTGTTGTGGCAAATTAATCCGTGAAAACTTAAACACATGGGCATCGCCCGCTTGATTGATACCCGCAAACACGAAACCGTAGGCGCCTTTGCCGACCAATTCGATATCGGTATAACCTAATTTGCTCAGCTGTTGTTTACAGCGGCGGATCCACGCCTTGTGTTTACGGGCATCATTGGCTTTGAGCAAGTAAATAGATTGCTCTTCAGAAATATAAAAATGCTGCAGCTGAGGTGTTTGCAAATTGTGCTCCTTGTTTTGTTCATTTAACCAGTAAGCGGGGGAGATAATCAAATAGCGGGTGGCTTTATTTTAGTATTTTGAATGGCATTGATGATCAGCGTCAGGCGCGGATTACCTATACGATCATTTCGTCACTGACTTTGACTTACATCAAATTAAATCTTCGCGACTATAGGTAATCTTTGGGGCATTAGATGGAATCAATTTTTGTTAATTAACCCACAGACAAAGTGCAGCTAAGGAGGGCGTATGCCCACCCAATATAAAGCCTTGTTGATCGAACTTTTGGAATATCCGCGTAAGCGTATTTTACAGTCAATGGAAGTGACCCATTGCCCGCATGCGGTATTTTTTAATGATAGAGACGAGCAATGTTTAACGTGTCATCAGGGCATGGAATGTATCTGGATGAACCAGAATGACGAGCTGGTGGCCGTGAACGAAAAATCGATTGCCGAGTTAAAACAGCAGTTGTTGATCGCCGTGGACTTTATCGACTCATCTTTAAGCCCACATCATTTATCACGCCGTCAATGCCAATGCGATAACTGTGTTTGGCTGCGTAAAGTGCAAGCCACGTTAGATCAGTAAGTTAGTCTTTACATTGCTGAGTTTGCCGAATGGCAGGAGGCTTTGCATCCACTTTAAAATGTCATTAGAGTAAGGACAACATTAGCGAATAGAGATAAACCCATGGAACCCGGTTTTTGGCATGAAAAGTGGCAGCAGCAACAGATAGGTTTTCATCAGCAAGACATCAATCCTTTCCTCGTTAAGTATTGGCAGCAGCTTGCATTACCCGCAGATACTAAGGTTTTTGTGCCCTTATGTGGTAAGTCGCTAGACATGTGTTTCCTCGCAGAACAGGGGCATCAGGTCATAGGTTGTGAGTTGAATGAATTGGCAGTACAGCAATTTTTTAGCGATAACCAACTCGAGATGACGCAAACGGCCGTGGGTGAACACCAGCACTATCAAACCGAACAGATCAGCTTGTATCAAGGCGATATTTTCACCCTACCTAAGACTATCACCCAAGCGGTGACGGCTTTTTACGATCGCGCGGCTTTGATCGCATGGCCAGAAAGTATGCGTGCACAATATGCCAAGCAGTTAGCGAGCTTATTACCTAGCGGCAGTGTCGGTTTATTAGTGACTTTAGATTATCCGCAAGAATCCCTTATCGGCCCACCTTTTGCTGTATCCCCTACTTGGGTAGAGCAGCATCTGAGTGAGGATTTTGATATTGAAGTATTAGCGTCGCAAGATGTGTTGGCCGACAATCCCCGTTTTATTAAGAAAGCCGTGCCTTGGCTTAATGAAGCGGCCTATTTGTTGAAACGTAAGTAGGCTTGACTCGGAAGTTGGATCTGTAACCCCATTGAATTATTCGCGGCTTTCGAGCTTGGAGTTCAGTGGGGCTTGTCATTAAAACATCATATCTAAAGATTAGGCTGGCAAGATTATTTAAGACGAAGTGGCGGATAGAAGGCTTTGTTGTCGCGGGACTTTTTTGGATTGAGTTTGCTTGAGCTGGATTAAGTTTGCTTGAGTCAGCGTGTATTTAACTTGTCGGAAGTTTGTTCGTGAGTGAATTACCCTTTACCATGCTATTCGCGATGAACTCTATGCGACTTCGTAATAATTAGGCTCAAGCTCTAGTTGATTCTGAATGATCTGCACCGCCATTCTGGCGCATTTACCACATTGATCGGCAACACCTAAGCGCTTTTTTACGTCAGCAAGCGAGCTATCGCCCTGGCTTACTGCGTTTTTAATTTGCGTATCAGTGATCGCATGGCAAAGACAAACGTACATATATTAGTCTCCAATCGAATTGCGCTAATTCTAAATGAAAACGCTTATCAAATGCAATCATGTTTTTGGGTGATTTTCATACTTTAACGCTTTTGTTACATGGCGCACGTTTTATCGTCTATGCTAGGTGTGTTTTAGCACTAAAAAGCTAGGCAGTTTTAGAAGTAGGTTTAGGAATACAGAGTCAGGGTGATGATGCCTTACGGATGGATAACTCATGGATGAATAACGAAGAATTAATCAAAGATCCATAAGGTTTCATGAGAACTAATCTACCAGTTACACAGCGAGAATATGATTATCCAGCGGATTGGATTTTATTGTCGACTACGGATACTCAAAGTCATATCACTTACGCCAATCAATCTTTCTGTACCGTTGCCGGTTACGACCTCGATGCCATGCTAGGCAAGCCCCACAACATGGTGCGTCATCCAGATATGCCTCCGCAAGCGTTTGAAGATCTGTGGCGATGCATCAAAAAAGCGAGCCTTGGAAAGGGATAGTGAAAAACCGCTGCGCCAATGGCGATCACTATTGGGTCGATGCCTATGTCTCACCGATTTCAGTTAATGGCAAAGTCGTCGAGTTTCAATCTGTACGCACTAAACCCACACGCGATCAGGTTAAGCGTGCAGAAATAGCCTATGCGGAGTTGAACAAAAAGGGCAGCGTCAGCGCGTTAAAACGTACCTTGGATATGCCAGTTAAATTGCTGTTACTCGCATTGGTTGCCATGCTACCTATGCTTTACCTTGCTCTGCAAATTGGCTTAATGGGCTTTATTGCCCTAGCGATAAGTGTCCTAGTATTGCTGGTGGGCGGCAATCTGGTGCTGAGTCGCTATTACGCGATAGTGGCTAAGGCAAAGCATATCTACGATAACCCCTTGATGGCGCATATTTATAGTGGAAGCAGTGATGATCTTGGCGCGATTGATTTAGCACTGCAAATGCAAAATTCAGAGCTTAAGTCGATTCTTGGGCGTGCATCGGATTCCTGTTATAACGTGTCAGAACAGGCCAAAATATCTGCCGCCAAGGGCAAACAAATCCAGAGTACCAGTCAGGCTCAACTATCTGAAATAGAACAAGTTGCTACAGCGATGCAGGAAATGACCGCCACATTAGGCGATATGTCCTCCAATTGTGCCGATGCGGCGAGTGCCACACAAATGGCATCCGCTGAAACTATCAATGGTGATAAAACGGTGTCGAGTACTATTCGCTCGATTCAAGCTATGGCGGAGCAACTGCAACAAACGTCAAAAGTTATTACTGAGTTAGAAGCCCACAGTAAAGATATTGGCACAGTGCTCGATGTGATTCAGAGTATTGCGGGGCAGACGAATTTGCTGGCATTGAATGCAGCAATTGAAGCGGCTCGAGCGGGTGAGCAAGGTCGTGGCTTCGCTGTCGTTGCCGATGAAGTACGGGCGCTGGCACAGCGTACTCACGATGCCACCAAAGAAATCCACAGTATGATTAATCTGTTGCAGCAGGGGACGAATAAAGCTGTTATCAGCATGCAGCAAGGAGTGGTTGCCGCTTCCGAATGTATTTCAACGGCGGATTTAGCGGGTACGGCATTACGTACGATTCGTGAGGCCATTTCGACCATTACCGATATGACGCACCATATTGCCAGCGCGGTAGAAGAGCAATCGAGTGTGGCAAATGAGATGAATCGCAGCGTGGTGAATGTGTCGCAATTTACCCATTCTAGCCATCAACTCGGCAGTGAAATGGTCGGCTTGAATGACGAAGTGACTCGCGAGATGGATTCTCACTCGGTATTAGTCGAGCAATTCTTAAAGCGCAGCTTTAGGATTTAACTGACTAAAATTTAAGATAAAAAAGGCAATAGTCTGACTATTGTCTTTTCTTTTACTGATTTCTAACTCAATTTCTTATCTTTGATCTAATAACCTTTACTAAAGTCGACTCGATTCTGCAGTGGCTCACCCATGATGTAGCGGTGATAGTTTTGGCTAAAGATATCGACTATTTGTGCAGGATGGCTTGGCGCCGAAATATGCGGCGTGATCACGACATTTTCCCGTTCCCAAATAGGATGGCTATTGGGCAAAGGTTCCTGAGCAAATACATCGAGGATCGCTTGCTGACTAGGATTAGCGATAAGTTGGATATTGAGTGCATCGAGATCGAGTGCATCACCGCGGCCAACATTAAACAGCACTGCATCCGTTTTTAACATAGCTAACATGTCAGCATTGAGAAGATTATGTGTTGCAGGAGTGCTTGGCAGTAGATTTGCAACCACATCGGCCTGTGTTAACACTTGGCCTAAATTGGCCATCGCTTCAATGGCATCAAAACCTTCTACGGTATTAGCACTTCGATTGATCCCAGTGACATGCATGCCAAAGTGCTTTGCCGTCTTCGCGAGATGCTGGGCAATTGAGCCAGTACCGAGTAAGAGTAATCGCATTTCCTGTAGGCTTGAATGGCGCTGCTGGGGTTGAATCAGCCACTGTTTTTGTCCTTGTTGCTGGCGATAAAAACGATGGCCGCGGACATGCGCGAGTAAATAGCCGAATAGATACTCGCTCATCAGCGGGCCGAAAATGCCTTTAATATTGGTGAGTTGATAGTCTTTTCTGCCCCTTGGGCTTATCAGGGCATCTATGCCAGCAAAGCTTGATTGTAGCCATTGCAGATTTTTAGCATGGGGCAATAGGGGCGCGGCGAGTTTAGGTTCGGCTAACCAAATATCTGCATCAATTATGCTCGCTGGATTATCGTCGAGTAACGTTAAATCAGGGAGACTCTGCGCCTCAATCAAGTCGCGGTACTGTTGATTTGCCTTTGTTAGCAAGAGTAACTTGTGCCCCATGGCGTCTCCCTTTATGCTTGGTTATTGTTATTTTTCAATACGCTGTCGCGGCCACTCTGATGGATTGCGCTGCATCTTTTTAGGTTAAGTCTATGTTTGATCAATTAGTCGCCATTATTGCCCAGTTAGGTAATATGCTTCGCCCTTGGGCCTTCGATATTGCTACTGCTATGGTGGTGTGTCTTATTTTGGTTTTTTCAGCGGATGTCAATCGTATCTTAAGGCGTCATTTGTTGGGGCATTCTTTTGTGCTGCGAACATTTGTTTTTATTATTGTGAATGCCTTTGGCTATGGCCTATTGATCGTGAAAGCCACGCCTTGGGTGGCAAGACACATAGTGGCTATGCCATCCCATTGGATGTTTCTGTTAATTGTGGCCATGTTTATTTTTATCGGTTATTGGGCTCAGCGAAATAGCCAAGCTTAATATCGTTATTATTTTTGCCGTTACTCAAAGTAGCCAGAGTAATCGGCCATTGCCTTTTGAGTTAAGGCTTGCATGGCGCGATCGGGGTAATTGCTGAACACGCCATCGACGCCAATCTGCTTAAGCGCATGAATATCATCAATATGATCGACAGTATAAACATAAACCTTGGCACCTCGGTTATGGGCGTCATCTACTAGTGCTTGGTTGATAAAACTCACATCTAAATGCAATGAATAGGCATTCAGTTCGCTTACCACGCCAGCCCCATCGAGTGGAATACTGGCAAGCAGTGGTGCGACTAACGCATCCGGCAACACCTGTTTAAGTTCATGCAGATAGGGGTGATTAAAGGAAGAGATCAGTAACTGCTCCTTCGTAAACCCAAGCTGACTCATAGCCTTTGGGTATAAGTCGATTAACGGCGTGACGGTATTAATGCCTTTTAACTCTATATTGACTATGCAGCGCCCCGCAATCAGTTCAAGTACTTGCCATAGCGTCGGAATGGATTCACCTTTCACATTGATGCTTGCTAGATAGTCCTTGCTCGCTAAGTGAATGACGCCTGTGCCCGAGCTTTTATTATCGAGTCGTCTGTCGTGAAACACGACTAACTCACCTTCGACATTATGTACATCGAGTTCGACGGCTTGCGCACCCAATTCTAACGCTTTAGCTATGGCGGCTAAGGTATTTTCGGCCTGATAACCGCTGGCGCCGCGGTGAGCAAAAATAAGCATGGTCTACGATCCTATTAGCTTCTAATAATGCCTTGTTGCTCGCGATTTTGACCATTCTTAATATGGATTTCCATCTGCGGGTAGGCGAGTTCGAGATTGTTTTCTTTGAGTTTTTTAGTCACTCGTTTATGTAAATCATGGCGCAGTGGCCAGCGTGCCGACATATCTTTTGCATAGGCGCGCACTTCATAATCTTGGGTATGTTTACCAAAGCCGGCAAACCAGACCTCAGGTTCTGGGCTGGCAAGTGCATCTTCACACTCTTGCACCGCTTGATACAGGGTCGCTTCAACTTTGGCAGGGTCTGAATCCCGCGCCACCGACACATAAACAATGACCCGAGTAATAGGATCTGACAAGGACCAGTTGATCAGCTGCTCTGTGATAAAGGCCTTGTTCGGGATGATAATTTCCTTTCTATCCCAGTCAATAATGGTGGTCGCCCGAATTTGGATTTTACTGACTGTCCCTGTTAAATCACGAATTGTCACTGTGTCGCCAATCCGCACGGGTTTCTCAAACAAAATGATCAAACCTGAGATAAAGTTGGCGAAAATTTCTTGCAAACCAAAACCTAAACCGAGCGACAGTGCGGCAATCAGCCATTGTAACTTAGACCACTCCATCCCGAGATTAGAGAAGCCGATTAATAGTCCGAGGAAAACCACCAGATAACGACTGACGGTTGTGATCGCAAAACCCGTTCCAGGCGAGAGATCAAGCCTTTGCAGGATCATTAGCTCAAGTAGGCCGGGTAAATTGGTGGCAATCATTAACGAGAAACCCACCACTATCAGCCCAAACATCAGTGACTTCATGGTAATGGGTAATTGTTGCTCTAAGCCATTCACACTGGTATTGGTCGTCCACAGCGTAATGCCATCGAGGAAGGAAAACAGCGCCGTATGGGTTTGAGTCCACAGACCAATCAAACTGGCTAAAAAGGCCAATAACAAGAGTGAACGCACTAGGCCAAGGGATTGGCTCGAAATGGTTTCGAGATCGACTACGGGTTCTTCGTAGGTATCGAGTCCATCGACGGAAGGGTGATGCGTTTCGCCTTTTTCCCTTTGTGCTAAGCGCTCTGCACGTTTTGCTTTCGCGCGATCGAAGGCGATACGGCGGCGTTCGATTAACATCCACCGTTTGATCAATTGGTATAAGAGCAAGAAACCCAGACCCAGCACGATAGATAATTGCAGTTGTAACAGCATTTGGAAAGCGGTGAAGTAGTAACCCCTAAAGGCTAACACTGCGCTTAAAAGCGGCACAGAAATCAGCAAGGTCCAGAGCATTTTCTGAATGAGTTTTTTGTTTTTACCGTCTTTCTTGGCATCTGAGTTTTTACGGCTGAGGATTAAAATATCTTTGTATAACAAGAATAAAACGATACAGAAAATAATGAATGCGCCGCGGCCTATGCTATTACGCACCAGTGATGTGTCGAGCACTTCGGTAAAGCCCATCAGACCCAATAATGGGCTAGCAATCAGCACAAAGTGTCTGAGCCGTGATTGTCCCGCTTGGATGAGTTTTGAGGGGCGTTTGAAATGGCCCACGAGTACGCCTTTGTCGAGTGTCAGAATAAAGATAAAGCGATATAAGAGATACACTAAACCAATCGCCAGTATGCCCATACCCACTGCTTGCACAAAATTGCGATCGGAATGATAGAAAATCAATCCCGCCATGATCACTGGGAAAGGTTTTATCAACGCATAGCTGATACTGCAGGCGAGCGCTTTGAGAGTGTAAATGAATTTATCTTGGGTCACATTGCCCACATAAGTGGTGTAATGATTTAGCAAGCGATTGAATTTAGGCGTGATCAAGTCTTGTACGACTAAACACAGTACCAGCAATATGATCCACCAAGACCAATAATCGTTTTGTTCATCCCAGGCTTTTCCCAGTTCATCCCACTGTGCTTGTTGCACAAGCCAAACCGTGCTGCGCTCAAGATCCGTAAGCCATAACTTACTGATACTTGCAGCGTTAGGCACCCAGAATAAATGTTCGTTAAGGGTATTTTTTAGGGTGAGATTCTGTTGACTCAGTTGTTGGTAATTGACCTTCAGCTTGCCTAATTCACTTAAGTATTGGTCATAGCTTTGCATCAATTGCGAGATCAAACTCTGTTGCGAGTGTAAGAGTTTAATCTGCTGCTCATTGTATAAGCCGGGTTGTTCTAATTCTTGCTCATTGAGGGCTTGTTGCTGCTCTAAATGGTATCTGTCTAAGCGCGCATCGGCGATCAGCGTTTGCAGTTTTTCGTGATTCGGTGGTTTAGGCAGTGATTGCAACATCTGCAAAAAGCGCTCACCAAAGGCGGAGTTCATTTTGACCCAAGTGATCTGCTCTTGGATGTTTGCCAGTTGTTTGGCTTGGGATTGATATTGGGTTTCAGCCTGTTCCTGCTGTTCGACCACATTATTGATCTGCAGAGTTAACGTTTGCAGCTTTTGGCCGTAAATCTGGTTGGTGTCGGCAATATTACGGGTGATAGGATCGATGACTTTTTCGGTATTAACTAAGTTTTTGGCTAGGGTAGCATCCGTTTGTTGCTGACGTTGTTTATTGATTGCCTTGTTGATGGTTTCGATCAAGGCTTCTTGCTGCACCAGTTGTTGGCGGACTAGTTGTAATTGTAATTGCGTCAGTTCAATGCGTTTTTGGCTGCTGGCAAGTTCTGCTTCATCGGTGGCAAGGCTTTGTTCAAAGAAAAGTCGTTGAGTTTGCTGTAACTCTCCCGTTGGGGTATCTAGCGGGGCGAGTTCTGCTTTTTTGTTTTGGGCGACAGTTTGCCTCGCGCTGGCGATAACTGTAGGTAAGTCATTGTGACGTAGCAATAAATCGTTAACTTGTCGGCCAAGGGTGGATTCGCTTTCTTTAAGTTCAGACAAGCGAATATAGGCCATGGAAGCCTGCTGGCTGAGGTCAGTACCTTTTTCTAGTGATAAAGGCTTATAGGCGTCTTTCAGCGCTTGGTTAGTGCGCTTCTTATGTTGCTCAAAATCAATCTGCGCTTGTTGGAAACTGGCTGCGTTGGTGGCGAGTTTTTCTATGTTAATTTTTAGTTCGTTAATTTGTTCGTCAATGCTGAGATTTTGTTGCTGATCTTGCTTGTTCATGCCAAGACGTTTGTCCAATTGCAAAGGCGAATTGGCAAGTGCGGAAAATGTGAAAAAAGCAATAATGAACAATAAAATACGTGGCATATAGGCTAAAGACATTTAGGGGCGAAAGACGCTCCATATTAGCCAAATTGCGTTGAGATTGGTATGTTTCAGGCGTTCTTTTTTCGCCGCTGTGATTGGTGCGATTGATGGGTTTCGAAGATGGCGGTAGCGACTATGATAGTGCCACCAATTAGAGTGTTGAGATTGAGCTCTTCACCTAAAATGATCAGCGCTAACATGGCGCCATAAAAGGGTTGTAAGCAAGAGACTAGCCCAACCGTTTTGGCGCTGAGTTGCCTCAGCGCAGAAGTAAATAGCGCATGTGGCGCTGCGGTAAAGACGACGCCGAGTAAAATAATTAATCCCCACACTTCTAATGTGATACTGCCCAGTTCCGTTTGGTGCCACGGCATCAAGAACACCACGGCGACCAAAGTTTGATAGAACATGGCATGGGGGCCGCTGTACTGGGAAAAGTAGCGTTTGTGCAATAAGTTACGGGTGGTGAACAAGATGGCAGACACTATGCCGATGGCAATGCCCAGCGTAGTGTCGTTACCTAAATTTGCCTCAGGGATCAGTAATATCACCCCAATAAGCACTAATACACCGCTGATCATATCGTGTAATTTTATCTTATTACCTGTCAGCAACGGCTCGGCAATCACTGTCATCACCGGATAGGTGAAAAACGCAATCATGCCAATGGCGACCGACGAGAGTTGCATGGCCGCAAAATAAGTCACCCAATGCAGGCTGACGATAACCCCAAGCCCGATGGCGACTAGATAATCTTGTTTGCTTGCCAGCGTTAAACGTTTGCGGTTGAATTTGACTAGCAAACCTAACACAGTGGCGGCGACGATACAGCGTAGAAAGGTGATGTCGAGGGCACTGAGTGGGATTAATTTAGAAAACAAAGCTGTGCCACCAAATAGCAGCACAGCCAGATGTAATTCAATTAATCCCGAAGGTTTAGCAGAACTCAAGAAAACTTAATCCGCTTGCTTAACGTCTTTCAGGTTAGCGAAGGCTTGTCCCATACGAGTTACTGCTTCGGCTTCGACACCTTCAGCAAAGGTCGCGATAGCATCTTTAGCAAACAACATCACTACAGTACTGCCTAACTTGAAGCGACCCATTTCTTCGCCTTTGTCTAAGGTGATGGCATCTGGGCCTTGGGTTGGATATTCCCAAGTGAAGACTTGCTTACCTGTCGGCGGCGTGACTGTGCCAGCCCATACGGTTTCAATACTGGCAACAATCGTTGCGCCAACCAATACCATGGCCAATGGACCTAATTCGGTTTCAAAAATCGCCACCACACGTTCGTTACGGGCAAACAGACCGGGTACGTGTCTCGCCGTTAACGGATTTACCGAAAACAGTTCGCCAGGTACATAGGTCATTTTTGATAACGTGCCTTTAATCGGCATGTGGATACGGTGATAGTCTTTAGGCGCCAGATAGATAGTCGCAAAATCACCGCCTTCGAAGCGTTTAGCATCTTCGGCTTGATCGCCAAGCAGGGTTAACGATGAATAGTGATGACCCTTAGCTTGGAAGATGCGACCGTTTTTGATTGGGCCTAATTGACTTACCGCACCATCGACGGGATGCACCATTATATCGGCGTCCATATCTAACGGACGAATACCGGGTTTAAGGGCGCGGGTAAAAAAGGCATTAAAGCTTTTATAGGCTTCAGGCTCACTCTGCGCCGCTTCGCTCATGTCGATTTTATATTGTTTGATAAACCACTTGATAGCGGCAGTGGTCAAGGCGCCAGCTTCGGCTGCAGCGAGTTTACCCACTAAACGAGATAACAAGTGTTTTGGCAGCATGTACTGCAGCGCTATTTTGACTTTATCCAATTTCAATTCCTTTTCTTACTGCTCAATCTTTGCTGAGACTGTTGTTATTTATCAATAAGTCGTTATTCGTCAGTGGCCGCGCGGAAATGGCGGGCATGACGTTGTTCATCTAAGCTGGCGATAATTTTATGGTAATTATTAAAGCGATCTGCGCTGATCTTACCTTGGCTCAGGGCTTCTTGAAGTGCACAGCCGGGATCGTCACCGTGTTTACAATCGCGGAATTTACATGCGCCAAGATACTCGCGAAACTCGATAAAGCACCAGCCGACACGTTGTGCAGGAAGATGCCATAGGGCAAACTCGCGCACGCCTGGGGAGTCAATCAAATCGCCGCCACTAGGCAAGTGCAACAGTTTGGCTGTGGTGGTGGTGTGTTGACCTAAACCTGAGTTATCGGAAACATCACCGATAATAAGCTCTGCATCGGGTAGTAATGCATTGATTATTGATGATTTACCCACACCAGATTGGCCAGCAAACACGCTGACTTTATCTTTGAGTATACCTTTGATGGTATCGATACCATCACCGAGCTTGCTGCTGACCTTATAAACCGGATAGCCAATGTCTTTGTAGCGCTGTAGCGCTTCATCGATTGCCTGCGCTTCATCGGGATTGAGCAAGTCAATTTTATTCAAAATGATGATAGGCGGAATATCGGTATCTTCGGCAGCCACTAAATAACGGTCGATGATCTGGGTGGTAAAGCTGGGTAATACCGAGGAGACAATCAAAATCTGGTCGATATTCGAGGCGATGATTTTCACGCCATCGTATAAATCTGGGCGTGTAAGTGATGAGCGACGTGGATGAACGGCTTCAACAATGCCTGCGATGCCGCTATTGGCTTGGCTCTCAATGGCTAAGCGTACGATCACTTTATCGCCAGTCACTAAACTTGTGACGGCACGGCGAATATTACAGCGCACAATTTGGCCGCTTTCAGTTTCTATGTCGGCATGTTGGCCAAAACGTGAAATCACAGTACCGGGCTGTTCTTGCCCCAATGAACTATCCTGTAACTCTGGCGTATTTTTATCGCCACTATCACGATTGAGTCGCTTCTCGTGATTAGCGCGCATACGGCGTAATTGACCTTGGCTTAGGGGTTTCTTTTTACTCACTGATTCGTCTTCGTCAATTAGGTGATTTTTTGTGTTGGAAAAAAGCAGTATGATACACGCTCTTGAATAAAAAAGCCTGAATTTAGGCTAACTGACACGATAAGGCTGATTTATGACGGCAGATGTAAATAATCTCATTTGGATCGATTTGGAAATGACAGGGTTAGAGCCCGACGTCGACAGGATCATTGAAATTGCCACTTTAGTGACAGATCAAGAACTCAATATTATCGGTCAAGGTCCGGTTATCGCGATTCATCAGTCAGATGATGTGCTGGCCGCCATGGACGATTGGAATCAAAAGCATCATGGTGAGTCTGGGTTGATTGATCGCGTTCGTGCTAGCCAAGAAACCGAAGCGCAAGCCGTGGCTAAGACTATTGCCTTCTTAGAACAGTATGTTCCTAAGGGTGCTTCTCCAATGTGTGGTAACAGTATTGGGCAAGATAGACGCTTCTTAAATCGTTATATGCGCGAGCTGGAAGATTATTTCCACTACCGCAATGTGGATGTCAGTACGATTAAAGAGCTAGTGAAGCGTTGGAGCCCAGAAACTATGGCGGGCTTTAAGAAGCAAAACACTCACCAAGCACTGCAGGATATCCAAGAGTCGATCGCTGAATTGCAGTATTATCGCAGCAAAGTATTTAAAATTTGACCGATCAGTAGATAAATATGCAAGAAGGGGTTGCAGCCGCATGAATTTTTCATATAATGCGGCCTCAACTTTTTGATGCGAACAGAGATGTACGGTCATTTAGATTGAATGCGACATTAGCTCAGTTGATAAAGGTTAAAGGCGATACCTTTGTTAATGTTGAAGGTAAATGTAGCAGCGATGCAAAAAGCGACATTAGCTCAGTTGGTAGAGCGATACCTTGCCAAGGTATAGGTCATCGGTTCGAACCCGATATGTCGCTCCAAATTAAAAYTTAGTGATTTRCCAAATCATTAATACAGATTATGCGACATTAGCTCAGTTGGTAGAGCGATACCTTGCCAAGGTATAGGTCATCGGTTCGAACCCGATATGTCGCTCCAAATTAAAACTTAGTGATTTACCAAATCATTAATACAGATTATGCGACATTAGCTCAGTTGGTAGAGCGATACCTTGCCAAGGTATAGGTCATCGGTTCGAACCCGATATGTCGCTCCAATTTCCTAAATATTCCACTATCACATTACTCAATTGACATTAGCTCAGTTGCGGACTTGATATGGCTATACCTTCTTTTTTGCCAAGGTATAGGTCATCGGTTCGAACCGCTCTTGAACAAAATCATGTCGCTCCAATTTCCTAAATATTCCACTATCAGATTACTCAATTGGGATTAGCTCAGTTGCGGACTTGATATGGCGATACCTTCTTTTTTGCCAAGGTATAGGTTATCGGTTCAAACCGCTCTTGATCAAAATCATGTCGCTCCAATTTCAATAAATCCCCCCAAAACTACTTTAGCTAAGATCATTTCAATCGTGTAGCTCATATTGCTATTACTTACAATGCTTAGCCGTTGACTAAGGCATAGATCATTGCTCGAATCTCTCCCTATCAAAATCATTTCGCTGTACTTCCGTTAAACTCTCTAACAATGACTTTTTCGTGTCATTCCCTCAATTGGCTCATCTATATTTGTCTTGATTCACTGCCATCTACTTCAAGCACTCTATCTCAGATTCACCATGCACAACCAAAGACTTACGAATACCCTTTGGGAAAAGTGCGTTGAGATCTCTTTTGGCTTTTCTCTTTTATACAAAACAGTGTGATAGGATTAAGATGCGTGATCTATAGCGTGTTTCTTCAAGTTTTCCTAAATTAGATAGCTGCGTGAAAGTTAAATTATGACCTTGTTCAAATATTCGTAACGCTTTTACTCACATAATGGAATTAGACAAAATTAATAGCGCCAAGTAGTTGGCCTGACAATGGAGTGCATTATATGCGTATTCAACAATTACGTGATCTACTCGAGTATGTGGCAAATTGCCGCTTAGATATGGCGCAACTCTATGGCCGACTCAACAATCAAGCTGACTCGGCTCGTGTGAAAATGATGTTGGAGTATTTTGAATCACACCAAAAAACCATGGCAGAAAAACTGCGTGATTATATGGATGAAGCACCACATCGTATTCTTGATACTTGGTATAAAGACTTCACTTTTGAAGACTTTACTAAGCGTTGCCAAGATACTATGTTGCCCGCAAACATGAATGAAGATGATGTGCTCAACTTACATTTAGACCTAGAGAATCGTCTGATTGGTTTGTTAGAAAAAACAGTTAACTCAACCACGGCGGAAGATGCGCGTAATGCGTTAGCCAATTTGATCCGAGTAGAGAAAACTCAGCAGCAACGTTTAGTCCATAGTACGATTCGGATGGACGATATCTAAACCGTCATTTCTTCTCGAATCTCAAAGCCAGCCCAGTGCTGGCTTTGGTTTTTATGTCGACTTTGTATAGGCCACTTTTACTCTACTTTGCTCCATTTGGGCGGGTTTCTGCGCCAGAACTGATTTACGTCATAATTTCTCGCTGCTTTTTTTGCTACTTTCTTGATCTATTGGCTGATTTTTATTGGCCTTGCTCAATTCTGCCAAGACTTCTATGGTGAGATTACTCATTGTGAAATGGAGTCATTGGTGTCTAAGGAGATCCTTCATGGCACAAGATCTATCGCAATTTCCCAAAGCTCTATACACCCAAACACAAGTTCGCGAAGCTGAACTGAGTGCAGTGTCTCAGGGAGTATCTAGTCTCTATGCATTGGTCGAGCGTGCTGGCGCGGCGGCTTTTGAGTGTTTAGCGAAACATAGCTCCAAAGTCTTACCTGTGTTAATCCTTGCTGGCAGCGGTAACAATGGTGCCGATGCTTTAGTGTGCGCCCGTCTAGCCCGTGCCAGTGGTATGGACGTTTCTGTGATGATGACGTTAGCGGAAGGCACGCCTGAGTGTCAGCAAGCATTGACCCATTATCTTGCTGAAGGTGGAAAATTACTGCCGTTAGAGGTTGAACCTATTCTCGCAGCGAAAATCATAGTCGATGGTCTGTTAGGTACGGGGGTACATGATGCTGTACGCGACGATATGGCTAAATATATCCGTGCCATCAATGACAATTCGGCTTGGGTATTGAGTCTTGATTTACCCTCTGGAGTCATTGCTGATACAGGCGCCGTAGTAGGTGTTGCTGTGATGGCGGATATCACCTTATGTTTTGGTGGTTTAAAGCAAGGTGTTTTAACGGGTAAGGCACGGCATTACAGTGGTGAGCTTGAATTTGCAGATTTAGGATTAACGCCTTTCTTTGCTGAAGCGAGCGCACAAAGAGTAGGAAGAGAGACTCTTAAGGACTATTTTGCCGCCCGAGCACGGGATAGCCATAAAGGCCAATCGGGTAAAGTCACTGTCATCGGCGGTGATATAGGCATGGCAGGGGCTGTGAGACTGGCAAGTGAGGCTTGCCTACGTGCAGGCGCGGGATTAGTCACTGTGATCAGTCGACCTGAGCATCAACTGACGGTGAATGTCTCCCGTCCTGAACTGATGTTTTGGGGCTGTGATTTAGTCGATATGGAAGTGTATCTGCGCCTTGGTTGGGCGCAGGTTATCGTGCTTGGCCCTGGTTTAGGTAAGCATGACTGGGGGTATAATTTGTTTAAAGCCGTGGGCTTGAGCGATAAGCCTTGTGTTTTAGATGCCGATGCATTGAATCTGCTCAGTAATGAACCAAGGCGCCAAACGAATTGGGTATTAACACCACATCCGGGTGAGGCGGCGCGTTTACTTGGTTGTACCGTGGCCGATATTGAACAGGACAGATTTGCCGCTGTTCGCGCGATACAGCAAAAGTACGGCGGTGTTGTATTGCTAAAGGGCGCAGGAACGGTCATTTTTGATGGTCAGCAAATGGTAGTTGCACCAGTCGGCAACCCTGGGCTTGCCAGTGGTGGGTGTGGCGATGTGTTATCTGGTATTATAGGCGCGCTCATGGCTCAGGGAATGGATAATATGCAGGCAACTGTGCTTGGCGTAGTCGTACATGGTTGCGCCGCTGATCTTGCGGCAATACAGGGAGAACGGGGTATGTTAGCGAGCGATTTAATGCCTTTTATTCGCCAATTAGTGAATAGTGATTTACTCTAGGCGGAATGTGAGACTCAAGCGGGGCTGGACTTTGTTATGTGCCCTGTGCCTTTTTAGGATTGAGTCGCTTCTCCATCAATAACAGCAGTGATATAAGCGGATATGACAGAGTTAACTTTTTTCTTAGACAACGAAGACGACACTATTGCGGTTGGGCAAAAATTAGCCCGCTATGTCCAAGCGCCTTTGACTCTGTATCTTACGGGTGATTTAGGAGCCGGTAAAACGACGCTGAGTCGTGGCTTAATTCAGGGATTGGGTCATAAAGGTGCCGTTAAAAGCCCGACTTACACTTTAGTTGAACCTTATGAGTTAGAAGGTGTCGAAGTTTATCATTTTGATTTGTATCGTTTAAACGATCCAGAAGAACTCGAGTTTATGGGGATCCGTGATTACTTTACGGATAAGAGTCTGTGCATTGTTGAATGGCCAGATAAGGGAGAGGGTTTACTGCCCGCTGCCGATGTCCATATGCATTTAAGTTATCAAAATAGTGGGCGAGAAATACGCATAGAGGCCTTGTCTGAGCCAGGTGAAAAGTTATTAAAAGCGATAAAATAAAAACTAAAATGATAAAAAATAACCCGTATTTTCAAATTATTATTCTTTCTTTATGTTCTTTTTTCTCTGTGGTGGCCCATGCTGCTAATCAGTTAGAAAGCGTACGTATTTGGGCTGCGCCTGAGTCAACTCGAATCGTATTTGACTTGAGTGGAGTGCCTGATTACACCTATTTCTCTTTAGATGGCCCTAATCGTTTAGTGGTGGATTTAAAAAAGACTACTGCTAAAGTTGTGCTTAAAAATCTTGAAAACAACAGTAAGTTAGTTAAGGGCGTGCGGATCAGTAAGTCACCCACTAAAGGTGATTTGCGCTTAGTGATCGATCTCGTAAAGCCATTGAATGCAAGCTTGTTTTCTTTGCCTGTTACTGCGCCCTATGGCAATCGTCTAGTGGTTGATTTAGAAGATAAAACGTTAACTACGGCAACGGCTATCGTGTCATCTACACCCGTCAAAACTGTCACCCAAGCGGCGCAATCATCCCGCGATATTGTCATTGCTATTGATGCAGGTCATGGTGGCGACGATCCTGGCTCCATTGGTCCTTCTGGTGTTTATGAAAAAAAGGTCGCCCTAGAAATCGCCAGACGTGTTTCCAGCAAAATCAATGACACGCCAGGCATGCGTGCTGTGATGATCCGTACTGGTGATTATTTTGTGAATTTAAATAAACGCTCTGAACTGGCGCGCAACAGTAAGGCAGATCTGCTGATTTCTATCCATGCGGATGCCTTTACCTCGCCCAATCCACGTGGCGCCTCCGTATGGGTGCTATCAATGCGTCGTGCTAATAGTGAAATTGGTCGTTGGTTAGAGCAAAAAGAGAAGCATTCTGAGTTGCTGGGCGGCGCGGGTGAGATTATCCAAAACACGGATAATGAACAGTATTTGGCTATGACGCTGCTCGATATGTCAATGAACAGTTCGATGGCAATTGGCCATTCTGTTGCGGGGGATATTTTAAAAGATTTAGGTGGTGTGACTCAATTGCATAAAAGTCGCCCTGAGTCCGCGAGTTTAGCCGTGCTGAAGTCACCTGATATTCCTTCAATCTTGGTTGAAACGGGCTTTATTTCAAACCCTAAAGAAGAGCGTTTACTGTCGAGTAGTCGTCATCAAGAGAGCATTGCCAATGCTATTTATAAGGGTGTGAGCCGTTACTATCACAACAATCCGCCAGCAGATACTTTGCTTGCCCAAAGAAGGGGAGGAAGCTCTAGCAGTGCTAAGCCGGCCAAAACCACAGCAAAAGCATCAGCAGAAAGAACGCCAACTGAAAGAACACCTACAGCCTATGTTGGCGATGCGGTATCGACAAAGGTTAAACATAAGGTCCGTCGCGGAGAATCTTTATCTGCAATCGCGCAACGTTACAGTGTGCCAATGTCCAGCATCAAACAAGCGAATGGAATGAAGTCCGATGTGGTGCAGTTAGGGCAAACGCTAGTCATACCCCAGAGTTAAATAGGAAAGCATGATGGGCATTCAGATCCTGCCTCCGCAATTAGCCAACCAAATTGCGGCGGGGGAAGTGGTTGAGAGACCCGCTTCCGTAGTCAAAGAATTGGTCGAGAATAGCCTCGACGCAGGAGCGAGCCGAGTCGATATTGAAATCGACAAAGGCGGTAGCAAGCTGATTAAAATTCGCGATAACGGATCTGGCATACCTAAAGATGAACTCGCGCTAGCCTTATCGCGCCATGCGACCTCAAAGCTGCACACTTTAGACGATCTTGAAGCAATCCTTAGTTTTGGTTTCCGTGGTGAAGCGCTAGCCAGTATCAGCTCAGTCTCACGTTTAACTTTAACTTCACGCACGGCTGAGCAAACCGAAGCGTGGCAAGCCCATGCTGAAGGTGCCGACATGGCAGTTAAAGTGATGCCCGCCGCGCATCCAGTTGGTTCGACGATTGAAGTGGTGGATTTATTCTTTAATACACCGGCTCGCAGACGCTTTTTAAAGAGTGACAAAACCGAATTTACCCATATCGATGAATGGTTAAAGCGCATTGCATTAGTGCGTGGGGATATCCATTTCACGCTGACGCATAACGGTAAGATAGTACGTAATTATCGTCCCGCCGTGAATGAAACCCAGTATTTACAGCGTTTGACGCAAGTGTGTGGCCGTCCATTTGCCGAGCAAGCGCTTAAGATTGAATGCCAACACGATGATTTGCGCCTCAGTGGCTATTTGCAGTCACCTTGGTCACTGGTTATCAGCGATACCCATTACTTTTATGTCAATGGACGCCTTATCCGTGATCGCTTGGTCAATCATGCAGTGCGTCAAGCCTTTGCTCAAAAAGCAGAACTTGAACAACCCGGCTACGTGCTGATGTTGGATATCGATCCCCATCAAGTGGATGTTAACGTGCATCCCGCTAAGCATGAGGTGCGATTCCATCAGAGTCGCTATGTGCATGATTATATTCTGCAAGCATTGCAATCGGCGCTGGAAGAAGCAGGAGAGCTCAACTTCGTTCACTCTAGCTCTTTGTGTGAGGTTGAAGATGTGTTTGTGGATGCCCCGATAAGCGCCACTGAAATCTCAGCCCCTTTTGTACTTGGCGCTGATTCAGCTCAAGTTAATGCGCAAGCTGATACACTTGAGTCTGCTCAAGATACAGTTGCCCCTGCCGTTCAAGTAAAGTCTCTAGGCGCAGGACGAGAAGGCGCCAGTTTTGGCACTCAAACGAATGCTTTTGGCAGCATGACAACACCAAGAGACAGCAGCCGTGGCAGTTATTCTGCAGGTGAATCTCGGCAACGTACTGAATTACCGTCAAAGGCGGCAATAGCAAGTTATGGTGCTTTACTGCAAACCCCTTCTTACAGTGTAAAAGATCAAGATTATCAGTCTGTGTTACCTATGCCATCGATATTAGATGGGCAATATTGGGTGATGACGTCGGAAGATAAACTCAGTCTATTATCAATAAAATCAGTAGCATTGGCGACGCGATGCCAAGAGGTTGAAGCTAAACTAGCGACTGGGCTAATTGGTCAGCCTTTATTAATGCCAGTGTCTGTCGCGGCTGATGCGGATTGGCAGGCTGTGCTCACTGAACACGACACGCTGATCCGCCAATTAGGTTTAGAACTAACAATTCGTTACCAGCAGTTGATTATTAAAAAAGTGCCCCCATATATCAGAGAGAGCCAGTTAGCCAAAGTGATCCCTGAGTGGCTACAATCGCTACGTTTTGAAACTCCTGCGCCGAGCGCATTGGCGTTTTGGTTGGCAAAACACAGTTTAACGGGATTCGTTTCAGCACCAGAAGTCTGGTCAGCATTTTCGCAGTTAGCTGAAGAGAAAAAACAGCTTATTGCCAACAAAGCGATATTCTTACCTTGGCAATCGTGGCTAGAAGAGCAAGCAAGTGAATAAAGAATTACAGCCTAAAGTGTTATTTTTGATGGGGCCAACGGCCTCAGGTAAGACAGCTTTAGCATTAGAATTGGCCGAAAAGCATAACTGTGAAATCATTTCGGTTGATTCAGCATTAATTTATCGCGGTATGGACATTGGCAGTGCTAAGCCTTCAGCAGACGAACTGGCTCGCGGGCCACACAGATTAATTGATATTCGTGATCCCAGTGAAAGCTATTCGGCAGCCGACTTTAGAGCCGATGCAATAGCCGAGATAGAACAGATTATTAGCATGGGGAAAACGCCAGTATTAGTTGGCGGAACCATGATGTATTTCAAAGCGTTACTCGAAGGTTTGTCACCTTTGCCGAGTGCGGACGAGGCCATTAGGGCCGAGATCCAAGCGGAGGCGGATGAAAAGGGATGGGAAGCACTGCATGACCAATTAAGGGAGATAGATCCCGTGTCGGCAGAAAGAATTCATCCTAATGATCCACAAAGACTTTCAAGAGCGCTGGAAGTCTATAGAATAAGCGGCAAGAGCATGACTAAGTTGACTCAGACCAAGTCTGCTCCCTTGCCTTATGACGTAGTGCAGTTTGCTATTGCACCGCGCGAGCGCAAAGTGTTACATGACTTAATAGCGCAACGTTTTGCGATTATGCTCAAACAGGGCTTTATTGAGGAAGTCACAGAGCTAAAAGCCCGTGGAGACTTGCATTTAGACTTGCCTTCAATGCGTTGTGTCGGTTACCGACAGTGCTGGCAATACCTAGATGGTGAGTTTGACTATGATACTATGGTCGAAAAAGCGGTTGCTGCTACTAGGCAATTAGCTAAGCGTCAATTAACATGGTTGCGGAGTTGGCCAGAGTTGAATTGGCTTGAAAGTGGTGCTGAGGGGAATTTAGTTATACTTATGCGTCAATGCCGCTAGCTTATTAGCCCTTGCTGTATAATACTAAAACTAAACAAAAAACTATCACTGATATCGATTTATTTTATATAAATTAAAAAGGAAATAATAAAATGGCTAAGGGGCAATCTTTACAAGACCCATTTTTGAACGCATTGCGTCGCGAGCGCGTTCCTGTATCAATTTACTTGGTTAACGGCATTAAACTCCAAGGACAGGTAGAGTCGTTTGATCAATTTGTCATTCTGTTGAAAAATACAGTGAGCCAAATGGTTTATAAACACGCTATTTCTACTGTCGTGCCAGCACGCCCATTCAACGTTACTGGTCACCAAAATGCCCAAGGCGGATATGGTGCTCAAGATGATGCGCCTAGTGGCGAATAAGTATTATCTGAGGAGTTTGCTTCTTGTTTGATCGTTATGAGGCGGGAGAAACTGCGGTTCTTGTCCATATCGACTTTTCCGATGAGGAACGCCGAGAAGATTTAGTCGAGCTGCAGCTATTAGTAGAATCAGCTGGGGCAAGATCAGTCGGGGTGATTACTGGAAGTCGACGTTCACCGGATCGCAAATTTTTTGTGGGTTCTGGTAAAGCCGAAGAGTTAGCTGCATTAGTGGCGGCGACTGAAGCCAATGTGGTGATTTTTAATCATGCATTGAGTCCAGCCCAAGAGCGTAATCTTGAGCAAGTGTGTCAGTGTCGTGTGCTCGACCGTACGACACTTATTCTCGATATTTTTGCCCAAAGAGCGCGAACTCACGAAGGTAAGTTACAGGTGGAGCTAGCGCAATTGCGCCATATGTCGACTCGCCTGATCCGTGGTTGGACGCATCTTGAAAGGCAAAAGGGCGGTATTGGTTTACGTGGTCCAGGGGAAACCCAGCTCGAAACCGATAGACGTTTGCTCAGAGGACGGATTAAAAATATCAACAAACGCTTAGAGCGAGTTGATAAGCAACGTGAACAGAGTCGACGTGCACGTAAGCGTAGTGATTTGTCGACAGTTTCACTAGTCGGCTACACTAACGCGGGTAAATCAACGCTGTTTAATGCCCTAACATCATCTGATGTTTATGCTGCAGATCAGCTATTTGCCACACTCGATCCTACGCTAAGAAAGTTAGATTTACCTGATGGTGCCGTGATATTAGCGGATACTGTAGGGTTCATTCGTCATTTGCCCCATGATCTCGTTGCTGCATTTAAGGCAACCTTACAAGAGACAAGGCAAGCTGAGTTATTACTACACATAGTTGATTGTGCAGATGAAAACATGGCGGATAATTTTGATCAGGTTCAATCTGTACTGAAAGACATCCAAGCCGATGAAGTCATGCAACTCGTGGTCTGTAACAAAATCGATTTACTCGAAGATGTGACGCCAAGAATTGAATATAACGACATAGGCAAACCCGTTCGAGTTTGGGTTTCAGCACAGAAGCGTTTAGGATTTGATTTGCTATTGAAAGCCATCACTGAGCTTATTGGTGAGGTGATTAAAGAGCTAACACTTAGAATTCCGGCAACTGCTGGACATTATCTTGGCCAGTTTTATCGACTGGATGCGATACAGCAGAAAGAGTACGACGATCTGGGGAACTGTATTTTGTCTGTTCGTTTATCGGACGCCGATTGGCGCCGATTAACAAAACAGAGTCAGGGTGAGTTAGAAACCTTCATCTTCGAAGATTCGATAGATGAAGTTGTTTGTTAATAATCTAATTTATTTCATCCACTTATGGAGTGCTAAATGGCTTGGAACGAGCCCGGTAACAAGGGTAATGATCCTTGGGGAAATAAAGGTGGTAACGACAAAGGACCACCGGACCTTGACGAGGTTTTTCGTAATCTTTCAAAGCGCTTTGGCGGCAAAGGAAATGGCTCAGGCCAGTCTTTTAGTTCGTTTAGCCTAATCATCATTCTTGCTGTTGCTGTAGTTGTTTGGGGACTTTCGGGTTTTTATACAATTAAAGAAGCTGAGCGTGGTGTGGCACTGCGATTTGGTAAACACGCTGGCGAAATTGGTCCTGGACTTCATTGGAAAGCCACATTTATCGACCAAATTTATCCCGTCGACATTCAATCGGTTCGCTCTATTCCTGCGTCTGGTAGCATGCTGACATCCGATGAAAACGTCGTGAAAGTTGAGCTTGATGTTCAGTATCGTATTTTAGATGCTTACTCATATCTATTTAGTGCCGTCGATGCGAACGCCAGTTTGCGTGAAGCGACTGACAGTGCACTGCGTTATGTCATTGGACATAACAAGATGGATGATATTCTGACTACTGGCCGTGATGCTATTCGTCGCGATACGTGGAAAGAGTTAGAGCGCATTCTTGAACCGTACAAATTGGGTCTTGCTGTTGTTGACGTTAACTTCTTACCGGCACGTCCGCCAGAAGAAGTGAAAGACGCCTTCGATGATGCGATTTCTGCCCAAGAAGATGAACAACGTTTTATTCGTGAAGCTGAAGCTTATGCCCGTGAAATTGAACCAAAAGCTCGTGGTGAAGTTGAACGTATGGCGCAACAAGCGAATGCTTACAAAGAGCGTGAAGTCTTAGAAGCTCGCGGTAAAGTGGCTCGTTTTGAGTTGTTATTACCAGAGTATCAAGCTGCGCCTGAAGTGACTCGGAAGCGTTTGTATCTTGATACAATGCAGCAAGTGATGACAGATACGAATAAAGTGCTGATTGATGCTAAGAACAACGGCAACTTAATGTACCTACCGCTAGATAAGTTAATTCAGCAGAAGCCTGCGACAAATGAGCTGGAAGCTAAGCCACAGCAAAATGTTAATTCTTCATCTGTATCAACGACTCGCGCGAATGAGCCTTTGAGTGGACGTCCATCCCGCGATGATCGTACTCGCCAAGGGAGGGAGTAATCCATGGGTAGATTAAGCGTTATTCTTATCGCCGTGCTCTTAGGTATTGGTTTGTCATCTTTAATGGTGGTGAATGAAGGCGAGCGCGCTATTGTGGCGCGTTTCGGTGAAATTTTAAAAGACGACGTTGACGGTAAGCAAGTCACCCGCGTCTACGGCCCAGGCCTGCACATGAAAGTGCCTGTGATCGATAAAGTAAAATTACTCGATGCTCGTATTCAAACACTTGATGGTGCAGCTGATCGTTTTGTAACTTCAGAGAAGAAAGACCTTATGGTCGATTCCTATGTGAAGTGGCGCATTATGGATTTCGAAAAATATTACCTGTCTACAAACGGTGGTATTAAGTCGAATGCAGAATCGCTATTACAACGTAAGATCAACAACGATTTACGCACAGAGTTTGGTCGTCGCACTATTAGAGAGATTGTTTCTGGTAAGCGTGATGAACTGCAAAATGATGCGTTATCCAATGCCTCAGAAAGTGCAAAAGACTTAGGTATTGAAGTTGTTGATGTGCGTGTAAAGCAAATCAATCTACCGGCTAACGTCAGTAACAGTATTTACCAGCGTATGCGTGCAGAGCGTCAAGCTGTGGCAAAAGAGCATAGAGCGCAAGGTAAAGAACAGTCTGAAATTATTCGTGCAACGATAGATGCCAATGTGACGGTGAAGATTGCCGAAGCTGAACGTAAAGCCTTAACCATTCGAGGTGAAGGAGATGCGTTAGCAGCGAAGATATATTCTGATGCTTACAACAAAGATGCTGAGTTCTTCGGTTTTGTTCGTAGCTTAGAGGCTTATCGAGCCAGCTTCTCAGGCAAGTCCGATATTATGGTGTTAGAGCCTGATAGCGAGTTCTTCAAGTATATGAAGAGCACTGCACCCAAGAAGTAATGCATTAAAAGTATTGATTTAATAGGTCCTGTTACTCAGGGCCTATTTTTTTATCTGGCAATTGTTAACTTAGTTTGAAAAGTCTGGGCTAATTTATATTAGCGATGCATGCTTTATGCCGATATCACAGACAAGAAGCTTAAAATATGATCCAAATGAATTAAAATGGGTTAATAGTTGGGTCTTTTTTAGGCTTTTTTTAAAAAACACGCAATCTCCCTAACTTACTTGCGTGTTTTCACTATGATCTGCTTCTAATTTTTAGCTATAATGAGCCCCGCTTCAAACTTCGATTTTTGACCCTAGTGATGACTAAGGGCTGAAAGTCTTTGAAATATAAAAATTCCAACACCCTCTGGGAGATAAGTGGATGAGCAATGCGCCAGTCGATACCGGACGTCGCAGATTCCTGACAGCCGCAACCGCCGTAGTAGGTGGTGCTGGTGCCGTCGCTGTAGCGGTTCCTTTCATCAAGTCATGGAATCCGAGTGCCAAAGCGAAAGCTGCAGGTGCACCGGTCGAAGTAAATATCAGTAAAGTAGAGCCAGGTCAGCTGATCCGTGTTGAGTGGCGTGGAAAACCTGTATGGGTTGTCCGTCGCACAGATGCTGTGATCAATGAACTGCCAACACATGATGATAAGTTAAGAGATCCTGCTTCTGCTGAGATGCAGCAGCCTGATTATGCAACAAATCCTTTGCGCTCAATCAAGCCAGAGTATTTTATTGCTGTCGGTATTTGTACCCACCTCGGATGTTCACCTACTTATTTGCCAGATTCATTTGGTGAGCAAGTTGAAGGTGTCACTTCTGGTTTCTTCTGTCCATGTCATGGCTCTAAGTTCGATATGGCTGGTCGCGTTTTCCAAGGCGTACCTGCTCCATTGAACCTAGTTATCCCTCCACATCAATACGTTGATGATGGCACCGTGATTATCGGTGTAGATAAAGGAGTGGCGTAATGGTTAAGAATTTAATTAATTGGATTGATGCGCGTATCCCAATGACGGCGACTTATAACCGTCACGTGGGCCAGTACGCTACGCCAACTAACTTTAACTTTTGGTATTTTTTCGGTTCGCTAGCGATGTTGGTATTGGTTAACCAATTACTGACAGGTATCTGGTTGACGATGAACTATGTACCAACAGCAGAAGGCGCATTTGCCTCTGTTGAATACATAATGCGTGATGTTGAATACGGTTGGTTACTGCGTTATATGCACTCAACGGGTGCATCAGCCTTCTTCGTTGTGATCTATCTGCACATGTTCCGTGGTTTAATTTACGGTTCATATCAGAAGCCTAGAGAACTACTGTGGCTGTTCGGTATGTTAATTTTCCTCGTGCTGATGGCCGAAGCCTTTATGGGTTATTTGCTGCCATGGGGTCAAATGTCATATTGGGGCGCGCAGGTAATTATCTCTCTGTTCGGTGCGATTCCAGTTATTGGTGACGACTTAACCCTGTGGATCCGTGGTGACTACGTGATCTCTGGCGCAACGCTGAACCGTTTCTTTGCGCTGCACGTTATTGCTCTGCCGCTAGTATTAGTCGTACTCGTGTTTTTACACTTAATTGCGCTGCATGAAGTGGGTTCTAACAACCCTGACGGTATCGAAATCAAGAAGAACAAAGACGAAAATGGCTGGCCAGTTGACGGTATTCCATTCCACCCATATTACACTGTAAAAGACATCATGGGCGTCGCGGGCTTCCTGATAGTGTTCTGCTATGTGTTGTTCTTTATTCCTGAAGGCGGTGGTTACTTCCTTGAAAAGCCAAACTTTGAAGCGGCTAACTCGATGAAGACACCTGAACACATTGCACCCGTTTGGTACTTCACTCCTTTTTACGCCATTTTACGTGCAGTGCCTGATAAATTGGGTGGCGTGATAATGATGGGTCTGTCGATTGCAGTACTGTTCGTATTGCCTTGGTTAGATCGCTGTAAAGTGAAGTCAGTTCGCTACCGTAGTACGCTACATAAGCTGAACATTGCTCAATTTGCTATATCTTTCATAGTATTGGGTTATTTAGGGGTAGTGCCTGCCACGCCGACGCTGACGATAGTTGCACAGGTGTTTACTTTCACTTACTTTGGTTTCTTTGTGGCGCTGTGGGTATACAGCAAGAATGAAAAAACTAAACCTGTTCCAGCGAGGTTGACACACTAATGAAAAAATTATTGATTGCATTAGTTACCTTGTTGCCGACGTTGGCTATGGCTGCGAGCGGACATAAAATTCATTTAGAAGATGCCAATGTTGATCTGCATGATAAAGCTTCTTTAGAGCGTGGTGTGGACCTGTTCCAACATTACTGTTCTGGTTGCCACAGCACTCAGTATCAACGTTATGAACGTGTAGCGACCGATATCGGTATCTCTGCGGATGATATGCGTAATAAGTATATGTTCACCGATGCTAAAATTGGTGAATTGATGCAAAACGCTATTCCACCTAAAGATGCTGCTAAATGGTTTGGTGCTACACCGCCAGACTTAACTTTAGTTGCTCGCGTGCGTGGTGAAGATTGGGTTTATTCCTATCTGAAAGGCTTCTATAAAGATCCAAGTCGCCCATTTGGTGTGAATAACACAGTATTCCCATCTGTTGGCATGCCACATGTACTCGAAGAGTTACAAGGCACACCAGTTAAACAAGAAGATGGCACTATTGTGGTGACTGGCGGTAAATTGAATGCGGAAGAATACGACCAAGCAGTACGTGATATCACTGGCTTCTTAGTTTATTCGGCTGAACCTGTTAAGCTAGAGCGTCAAGCTATGGGCTGGTGGGTACTCGGATTCCTATTTATATTCTTTATTGTGGCCTACCTCTTGAAGAAAGAGTATTGGAAAGATGTACACTAGGCACCAATAACGGGTAAAATGTAATATCCGCATAGTGTAAACGGGGGGCTTTGCCCCTCGTTTACTTTTGTTTTATTTCGATTCTGGAGGGTATCAATGGCTGTTGCTGCCAACAAACGCTCTATCATGACACTGTTTTCAGGTGCTGATGATCTGTATAGCCATCAAGTACGTATCGTGTTAGCTGAGAAAGGGGTTACTGTTGATGTTTTACAGGTCGACCCTAACGAAATGCCTGAGGATTTGCTCGAAGTAAATCCATATAACTCAGTGCCAACTTTGGTAGACCGTGAACTCGTTTTATACGAATCACGCATTATCATGGAATATTTGGATGAGCGTTTTCCTCATCCGCCTTTGATGCCAGTTTATCCAGTGTCTCGCGGCCAAAGCCGTTTGATGATGCATCGCATCGATACTGACTGGTATTCGCTCGTTGACCGTATCCGTAAAGGTGATCGTGTTGAAGCGGCTCGTAAAGAGTTGACTGAAAGCCTGATCGCAATTGCGCCTATCTTCGGTGAAGTGCCTTACTTCATGAGCGAAGAATTTGGTCTAGCGGATTGCTACCTTGGCCCATTGTTGTGGCGTTTACCTGTATTAGGTATTGAGCTAGATAGCCGTGTAGCTAAAGATATCAAAGCGTATATGACACGTATTTTTGAGCGTGAATCGTTTAAAGCTTCTTTAACTGAAGCCGAACGCGAAATGCGCATGGGTATGTAATGAAACCTTTGACTCCAAATCGTCCTTATTTACTAAGGGCTTACTATGATTGGTTGATGGACAACCAATTGACTCCTCACGTTGTGGTTGATGCCTTTGTTGAAGGCACTCAAGTACCGCAGCAATACGTGAAGGATGGCCAGATAGTGTTGAATATTGCTGCTGGCGCAGTGGGCAATTTGCAAATTAGCAATGAGTGTGTGGAGTTCAATGCGCGTTTCGGTGGTGTTCCCCAGCAGGTGATGTTGCCAATGGCGTCGATTGTCGCTATTTATGCCCGTGAAAACGGTGCTGGCACTGTCTTCGATATTGAAGATGCTTACCTGATGGACGATGAAGTCGATTCATCTTTATCCGTTGTTGAAACAACAGATAAAGCGTTTGAACCGACAGATGAGCCCCCTAAACGTCGCAGTCATTTAACTGTGGTTAAATAACTGTGGTGAAATGCCCAAGTCGTTTAAAAACTAAGCCAGTCTAATGACTGGCTTTTTTGTCGCTGTATTTTATCGCCGTAATTGGTTAAACCTTAAGTACAAGGTGTGATAGCATTTGCGCCCGCATTCATCCGTTAGATATGCGTTACCTTTACCCATTTAGACCAATGGATCTTGTATGTTGCTAATGATCGATAATTACGACTCTTTCACCTTTAACTTAGTGCAGTATTTTCAGCAGCTAGGGCAAGAGATAGTGGTTAAACGTAATGATGAAATTAGCCTAGCCGACATCGAGGCGCTTGCGCCGACTCATCTAGTGATTTCGCCCGGACCTTGCACACCTAATGAGGCGGGGATCTCCCTCGCGGCGATTGAGCATTTTGCCACGTGCATGCCGATCCTAGGTGTCTGTTTAGGACATCAAGCGATGGCGCAGGTTTTTGGTGCCAATGTCGTGCGTGCCGAACGGGTGATGCACGGCAAGGTCAGTGCAATTACGCACACTGGACAGCGGTTATTTAAGGGATTAAATCAGCCTTTAACCGTGACACGTTATCACTCGTTACTGGTTGATGCAGTGCCTGAAGGTTTTGTACTCGATGCTTGGTTTGACGATGCAATTCACGGCCGAGAAATCATGGCCATGAGCCATCAAGACTTACCGCTTTATGGGGTGCAATTTCATCCCGAATCAATTCTCACCGAGCAAGGTCTCGAACTGTTAGCCAATTTTTTAGCGCAACCGGCTGTTCCCGTATAATTTCCTCGCCTTAAAAACTCTCCACACTATCAATTTCTGTTACAAGATTTATCCTTCTTTTAAGCAAGTTTAGCGATTAACTATGCTATAACTGCCGCAAAACTACGCGAATAGGCGAAACCAGCAGATAAGTAGACTGGGTCATTTAGCCATTGCGATAACAATAAAAGGAAGGATAAATGAGAAGCGTAATGCGAAATTTGGGTTTTAGTGCGTTAGCGGTTGCCGTATTGGCTGGGTGCGCAGCGACATCGACTGAAACTGCAACTCCCGTAATAGCTCCGCCAGCATTCCAAGTTCCCTTAGCCCAACCGCCACAAGTTTCACAGGCGCTTACGCTTAATCAAATTATGGCAAATCCTGATTGGATGGGGATCTTTGCCAAAGAGGCTTACTGGAGCGACGATAGCCAAAGCGTGCTGTTTGCCCGCCAAGCGAGTACTTCACCTCTGCGTAGCTATTATCAGCAAGGCATCAATGACAGCCGCGCCGTCGAGCTAGCTCTCGATAAGTTACATGCCGCAGATCAGCAGTTTGGCGTGTTTGATCGCACTAAGTCCCACAAGGCTTACCTATATCAAGGCAACATTTTTGTTAAGCAATTAAGCACGGGTAAAATCAGCCAACTGACTCGCCAGCGTAGCGCCATCGATGGTGTGCGTTATCTCAATAATGGCGATATCGCCTATTGGCAGGGCGACAATGTTTTCCAGATCCATCAAGATTCTGGCTTAGTCGAGCAACTTGCTGAAATTAAAATGGCGAAAGCACCAGAAGCGGTAAAAGAGCCGACGTCTTATATTACGAAACAACAGCACAGATTGATTCAGTATGTGGCGCTGCAGCAAGAAAATGCTAAAACTAAAGCGCAGTATCAAGATGAATTACAAAAAAACGATCCAACGCTCGCCGCCAGCACTTGGTATTTAGGCGATAGCGAAGTGGTGTCAGAGCTGAGTTTATCACCCGATGGCCGCTATATTTTAGTCACTCTTACAGATAAAAATTACACAGGTAGCAGCGAACACGACATCATGCCTAATTACTTAGGTAGTGAAGGTTATATCGACCCAGTGCCAGTGCGCGCGCGCGTGGCTGAAGATACGCCACCAGGGCAACGTTTTGTGGTGCTTGATTTAAACCAACATAAAAATGTCGATATCACCATCGAGGGCCTTACTGGTTTTGATGAGGATGTGCTAGCCAAAGTGAAAGCTGAAAATGCTAAAGCGAAAGGCGAAACTTATCAAAGCACTAAATCGCCACGTAAAATTCAGTTGATGCAGGATTGGGGCTGGACTCAGAGTGCGATTCAATGGCATGAGTCGGAAAATAAATTAGCCCTGATGCTAGAAGCAACTGATAATAAAGATCGCTGGATCGCCAGTGTCGATCTTGCTAAGGGTAAATTCATTACCGAACATCGTTTACATGATGATGCATGGGTGAATTACGATTACAACCAATTCGGTTGGTTACCGGATACGGATACCTTGTATTACTTGTCAGAAGAGTCCGGTTATTCGCAGCTTTATATTAAAGCTCAAGGCGAAAAACCGCGTGCGTTAACCCAAGGCAAGTTTGTCGTGAGTGATATTACGCTGTCACCGGATGCCAATTACATCTATTACAAAGCGAACCAGAGTCACCCCGGTATTTATAATGTTCACCGCGTGAATCTTGCCACAGGTAAAAATGAGCAACTAACCCAGTGGGATGGCAACTTAGATTACAGCTTAAGCCCCGATGGCACTCAGCTATTACTCAATGCCTCACGCCGCACACAGCCTAATGAACTCTATGTTCAACCCATTGGCGGCGAGTTAAAGCAGCTGACGTCTTATACCAGTGATGCCTTCAAAAATTACCCATGGCAAGCGCCAGAAGTGGTAGCTGTACATTCAAATCATGGTGCTGGCAATGTGTACGCTCGAGTTTATCTGCCGCAAGGCTATGATAAGTCCCGCGCTGAGAAATATCCTGCGGTGATTTTCAATCACGGCGCAGGTTATCTGCAGAATGCCGATTATGGTTTTAGCGGTTATTTTCGCGAGTTTATGTTCCACAACCTGCTGACTCAACAAGGTTATGTTGTGATGGACATGGATTACCGTGGCTCTAAAGGTTACGGCCGAGATTGGCGCACTGCTATTTATCGCAATATGGGTCATCCAGAAGTGGAAGACTTAAAGGATGGCGTAACGTGGATGGCGACTCATACCCATGTCGATACTAAGCGTGTCGGGACTTATGGTGGCTCTTACGGTGGATTCTTAACCTTTATGTCTTTGTTTACCGCGCCGGACTTGTTCCAAGCTGGAGCTGCATTGCGTCCTGTGGCGGACTGGGCACATTATAATGCGCCTTATACCTCTAATATCTTAAATACGCCTGATGTCGATCCTATCGCCTATGAGCGCAGCTCTCCTATTGAGCATGCCCAAGGATTAACTAAACCACTGCTTATCATGAGTGGCGTAATGGACGACAACGTTTTCTTCCAAGACAGTGTGCGTATGGTACAGCGCCTCATTGAACTGGAAAAACCAACCTTTGAAATGGCGATTTATCCTGTTGAGCCCCATGGTTTCCGTCAACCTTCTAGCTGGTTAGATGAATACCGCCGCATCTATAAGTTATTTGAACAAGAACTTAAATAATTCAGTTCGATTTCTTTTAAAGGTCTCCTAGTCGAGGCCTTTTTATTGGGTAACTGACTAGGAAATATCCGATATAACTCTTTGTTTGCGTTCTGCGACTTTGCATTATTGCTAAGATTAAGTGTATGTGCTGAAATTGTAATGATTTTGAGAGTTTGATTGTGTTGACGTCACTCGGGCATTAGCGATATAGGAAAGATTTATAGTGGCGATTTCGGTTGCGGGCGGTGTAAGACCCGGCAAAATTATAGAGATAGAACATAGGCTCTATCAACAATTGATCCTCGGAAAGCAAAAAGCGAGCCCGACTCTTTTGGATGAACTCGACCTTGAATTAGAGGCCGATGCAAATAAGTTAGATGTTGAACGCGAAGCGATTTTGGTGCGTTTGATGAAACAAATTAAAGCTAAAGAAGTGTTTGAAGCCGTATCGAGCCAGTTGCATGAAACTGTCATTAACGCCATCGAGCATCAACTCGCGTCCCCTGAATCTGTTCTGGCTAAGTCAGATATCAATGAGTCGCAAATCCTCTTGTTGGAATTATTGCTGGCAAAAAATCTCGATGCAACGCGATTAAGACCATTGATCAGTAGCTTAAATTGGTTGTGCCGCGACTTAACCAACATGGTCAACAGCCCATCTTTTCGCGCTCGCCGGTCTCAGAGTTCAGATGTGCGGGTCACTGATATCAAATTAGTGATGAATTACATCGGTATCGAAAACCTTCGCACCATTATCCCTTACTTTTGTTTGCGAAATTGGCTTCCTAGTGGCAATGCTAAGTTGTTATGGACTACCCGTAAATTATGGCGCTACAGCATAGTCAGTGGCATAGCGGCAAATGCTTTAGCTCAGCTTCATAATACTGACTCAGCCTTGGTTTATAGTAGTGCCTTACTTAATCAGTTAGGCACATCCGTTGTATTGAGTTTAAGTGCCCGTTTATTCGACCAAACATGGGGATCTTGGATAAGAGAAGCCAGTAGCAGCCGTGATAAGGAAGTGTATGATGCGGTGATTGCCACTGAGTTTCCTGCTAAGGCCGTGTTTGAACAAGTGTTAAGCCATGGCCTCAAACTTAATTGGCAATTATTAGAGTTACTTAAGTTTGAAGCGAGTCCCTTAACTCGGTTGTTAAAGGAGTTAGACCAAACCTTAAGTTATCGAGAATTGTCGCCTCAGTCGGCATTAGTCGCGCGGGCAAACTGTTATGCTAAGGTGGTATTACTCGAAGAAATGCGTCAAATCGATCCCCAAGAAAAGCGCTTAATGTTTGATTATTATGAGTTAACTGAGCAAGAAGTACTGCGCCTAAAAGCACAAAACTATAGGAAGTTAGATCTGCTGTAATCCTCGGTCTGCTACGTAGCGCCATGATTGCGGCGTTTAAGTAGAGGAAGGGATATGCCAAGCTGGCAAGCATCTGTACTAAATACCATTTTATCCTATGTCGCTAGGCCATCCATCAGTCGTGGACAGGCCAAAATGCCCTTAGCGCAAGTGCGTGAAAAGTTGCTTGAGCTTGATAGACGTTGGCTCCCTTGGCCGGATAAGTTAGTCAGCGCTACCATCCCCTTACAACACTCAAACTTGTTACATTATGTGCTTCTCAACGAACCTTCTCGCCTTGGAAGTCTGTTTTATATCCGTGGCGGAGGCTTCTGTTTTAAAACGCCCCATGCCCATGCAAGATTAGTCGCAGATATCTGCCAGCGTTGTCAATTAGATGCTTATATTCCTGATTATCGTCTCTCTCCTGAGCATCCTTTCCCCGCACCATTTGATGATGTGCTTGAAGCCTATAGGCGGTTAATTGAGCTGAAAGGCACGGAGAATTTGATCCTCATGGGTGACTCGGCGGGCGGCAATTTAGCCCTGAGTTTGTTGCTGGAATTAAAGCGTTTAGGCCTGCCTTTACCGACCGCCTGTATCTTACTATCGCCCGCGTTAGACTTAGCACTTACGGGGGATACTGAGTTGATACTCGCAGCCGACGATCCCTTCTTCACCATAGAGGCATTGCTGCGCTTACGTGGCGCTTATCTTGCGGGGGCCGATCCTATGTCGGCAAAAGTTTCCCCCTTACAGGGGAACTTGGCAGACCTGCCGCCCATCTTAGTGATTGCGGGTACGCGGGAGCTATTATTACAGGATTCTGAACGTTTAGTCGCCCAAATAAAAGCCTGTGGTGGTGAGATAACGGGCTGTTTTTACCCTAACATGCCCCATGTGTTTCCCTTGTTCAATTTATTGCCCGAAGCCCTTGAAGTGAGGTCGAAAATTGGCCATTTTGTGCTTTCACACTTGATTCGTTAAAATGGTGTAGTTATTCACATTCAGTGAATAGCTAGCAAAATGAGGGGCAAATAACTTTTTTTCTGACTAATTATGCTGCAAGCCATGGGCTTAACCGCTTGTATAGTTCTTAAACTGCAATCTTTATGCACTTTGGGTGGAAGTGCGTGGATTGATGTTTGTGAAAAACTGGTATTTTGATCACATTTTCGCTAATAATGGTTATTAATAGACACAAGCAATCCCAGTATCACTAACTCTAGATAAAGATACCTATGGGACTCTGACGGTGCAAGGCGCCGTTAAACAAACACAAAGGACGAAGAAGAATGAGCGTTGATATGAAGTTGGACCGTGCCCAGTTTGACGCAGTGATGGTGCCTAATTATGCGCCTGCTGCCGTGATCCCTGTTCGTGGCGAAGGAAGCCGAGTTTGGGACCAAGAGGGCAACGAGTTTATCGATTTTGCTGGCGGTATTGCGGTAAATTGCTTAGGTCACTGTCATCCAGCCCTTGTGAATGCTCTTAAGACACAAGGTGAAAAATTATGGCATTTGTCAAACGTAATGACGAATGAGCCTGCCTTGGCATTAGCGACTAAATTAGTTAATAGCACGTTTGCCGACAAAGTGTATTTTGCCAACTCTGGCGCCGAAGCCAACGAAGCCGCATTAAAACTTGCCCGTCGTTATGCCTTAGAAAAACATGGCGTTGAGAAAGATGAAATCATAGCGTTCGATAAAGCTTTCCACGGCCGTACATTCTTCACTGTCAGTGTCGGTGGACAAGCTGCCTATTCCGATGGCTTTGGTCCTAAGCCGCAGAGCATTACTCACCTGCCATTTAACGATGTTGCCGCCTTAGAAGCCGCAGTAACGGATAAGACTTGCGCCATCATGCTTGAGCCGCTGCAAGGCGAGGGCGGTATTATCGATGCCGATCCTGCATTCCTAAAAGCCGTGCGTGAATTGGCTAATAAGCACAATGCACTAGTGATTTTTGATGAAGTCCAAACGGGTGTGGGCCGTACTGGTGAACTTTACGCTTACATGGGTACTGAAATCGTGCCTGACATCTTAACCACAGCTAAAGCGCTCGGTGGTGGTTTCCCTATCGCAGCTATGCTGACAACGGCTGAGATTGCCGAGCATTTAAAAGTGGGCACTCACGGTTCTACCTACGGTGGTAACCCATTAGCCTGCGCTATCGGTAATGCAGTGTTAGATGTAGTGAACACACCTGAAGTGTTAGATGGCGTAAAACATCGCGAGCAGTTATTGCGTGATGGTTTGAACAAAATCAATGAAAAATATCATGTTTTTTCAGAAGTACGCGGTAAAGGTTTACTCTTAGGGGCCGTTCTTAATGAACAATACCAAGGTCGTTCACGCGACTTTTTGGTGGCCTCTGTCGCTGAAGGCTTAATGAGCCTGATGGCGGGTGCTAACGTGGTGCGTTTTGCTCCTTCTCTGGTGATCCCTGAGGCAGATATTGCTGAAGGTCTAGCTCGTTTTGAACGTGCTGTGGCGAGCATAGCTGCCGCCTAAATGACCAAAGGAGTGCTGAATTTATTCGCACTCCTTTTTTGTCAGGGAATACTTACCTGCATCACTGCCTGTCTTTTTAAAGAGAGGTGCCTTGATGCACGGTAAGCCAAAGTGAGGAGACACTAAGATGTTAATCATACGTCCTATTCAGGCTGGTGATTTTGAGGCCTTATATCAAATTGCCGAAGAGTCTGGTCATGGTTTTACGTCATTACCTGTGAATGCGGATCTGCTCAGACATAAAATTGCTCGAGCAGAAGCTTCATTCGTCAAAGCCGTAGAGACTCCCTTCGATGAAGGTTATCTAATGGTGCTGGAAGATACCGATACCCGTGAAGTGGTGGGAACGTGCGCCATCGAAGCGGCGGTGGGAATGGAAGATGCGTTCTACCATTATCGACTTGGTACCGAAGTCTATCATTCTGAGCAAATTGACGTGCGTAACGAGGTCGAAACACTCACCCTTTGCCATGACTACACTGGTGCTGCTGAGATGTGCACGCTGTTTTTGCGTGAAGCATATCGCAAGGGCAACAATGGCCGCATGTTATCCCGCAGTCGCTTTCTGTTTTTAGCTCAACATGCGAAGCGTTTTGGCGAAACTGTGATTGCCGAAATGCGCGGTGTAAGCGACGCTGAGGGGCATTCACCTTTTTATGGTTGGTTGCAAAAACACTTTTTAGGCATAGATTTTATTCAGGCGGATTATCTTTCTGGCTTAGGTAAAAAGGCATTTATGGCCGAAATGATGCCACGAAATCCTGTCTACGTATGTCTGTTGCCGGAAGAAGCGCAGAAAGTGATTGGCGAAGTGCATACCAATACCCGTCCGGCATTAAGTCTGCTGCAGGCCGAAGGTTTTAGATGCCGCGGTTACGTGGATATTTTTGATGGTGGTCCAACTGTAGAGTGTCGTTTATCGGACATTCGCGGCGTGCGTGAAAGTCGTTTATTGACCGTCGATATTGGTGACATGGTCGAAGCCGACACTCAATTTATTATCTCAAATACCCAATTAGCCAATTACCGAGCGACGTCTGCTGCACTGGCCGTGGACGACAAATCCGAACATATCATCATTAGCCCTGAGCTGGCTGCGGGTTTGCTACTCGCAAAAGGCGATCAAATCCGTATTTTGGCAATGTAGGAATAACCAATGACACATTATATTCAAGGCCAGTGGCATGCTGGCAAAGGTCATGACGTGACCTCAATTAACCCTGCCAATGCACAATCTATTTGGACCGGTAAAACGGCCACTGCAGAACAAGTTAATGCCGCCGTTGATGCCGCGCGCGCCGCACAGTTTGATTGGTTTATGTTAGGTTTCGATGCGCGTTTAGCCATAGTTGAAGCGTATCGCACCCAACTCGAAGCCAATAAAGCGGAACTGGCTGAAACGATTGCCCAAGAAACGGGTAAACCTCAGTGGGAAACCGCGACCGAAGTCGGCGCCATGATAGGCAAAATTGCTTTATCGGCTGCGGCTTACAATAAACGTACGGGCACAGAAGCCAACGATACGCCAGCAGGACGTGCGGTTATCCGCCATAAGCCCCACGGTGTTGTGGCGGTGTTCGGTCCTTACAACTTCCCTGGTCATTTGCCGAATGGCCACATAGTCCCTGCGCTGCTGGCTGGGAATACGGTGATTTTCAAACCTTCAGAGCTCACGCCTAAAGTCGCTGAGCTGATGGTCAGCCTATGGGATAAAGCGGGTCTGCCTGCTGGCGTGCTTAACTTAGTCCAAGGTGAGGTTGATACGGGTAAGGCACTGGCTTCTCACCCGCAGCTCGATGGTCTGTTCTTTACCGGTAGCTCACGCACGGGTCATGTATTGCATCAACAATATGCGGGTCATCCGGGCAAAATTTTAGCACTTGAGATGGGAGGTAATAACCCACTGATCATCAAAGGTGTGCAGGATATTAAGGCCGCAGTGCATGATATTTTGCAGTCGGCTTATATCTCATCGGGTCAACGTTGCACTTGTGCGCGCCGTTTATATGTCGAGCAAGGCGAGCAGGGTGATGCCCTGATTGCCATGTTAGTCGATGCGGTTAAACAGATTAAAGTCGGTCCTTGGAATGCGCAGCCACAACCTTTTATGGGCTCAATGATTTCTGAAACTGCCGCTAAGGGTATGGTTGCGGCGCAGGCGAATTTGCTGAACTTGGGCGGTGTGTCTTTGGTCGAGTTGACCCATCTAGAAGCGGGTACAGGCTTAGTGTCTCCTGGCCTTATCGATGTGACAGCGATCGATGCATTGCCGGATGAAGAATACTTTGGACCTCTACTGCAGCTGGTGCGTTACAGTGATTTCGATCAAGCGATCAAATTGGCTAACCAAACGCGTTACGGCTTGTCTGCGGGATTACTTGCCGATAGCCGTGAAGATTATGACTATTTCCTCGCGCGTATTCGTGCTGGCATTGTTAACTGGAACAAACAAATCACTGGCGCATCTGGCGCGGCACCTTTTGGTGGCGTAGGGGCTTCGGGTAACCACAGAGCGAGTGCTTTCTATGCCGCCGATTACTGTGCTTATCCTGTCGCTTCGGTCGAGGCTGATGCCGTGAGTTTACCCGCGACATTAAGCCCAGGTTTGAGCTTGTAAGCGGGTAGAGATTTGACTTTTATGCGGTAAAGAATATGTGGGAAAGAGGAGGAAGGACTAATGTTCTTCCTTTTTAATAACAAGCAGTAACGTTACTTGAGTTTCTACTGTGGGTATGTGTAGACGCTACAACAGTAGCATTTAGGTCGTTACATTTAGTGTTTGCGGCAAAATAACAGCAATAACCGCAGCACAATAAAAGGAGTTTTTATGCATACCGACATCAACGCGTTATTTGCCGCTCTGTGGCAAGACTATATTCAAATGACCCCTTCAGCGGCAAAAGTGCACGCGTTGTTGGGTCATGGTAAACCGATCATCAACGACCATATTGCCCTGCGTACTTTCAATATCGCTAAGGTGAATTTGGACGTGCTGGCTAAGCATTTCACTTCGCTAGGTTATGTACCTTGCGGTGATTATAAGTTTGAACAGAAAAAACTGATCGCTAAGCATTTTGAACATCCAGACTCGACTCAGCCTAAAGTGTTTATCTCTGAGCTGTTGGTTGAAGAATTTAGCCCTGCGTTGCAAAAAACTATTCAAGGCTTAATCGCCCAAGTGGATGCAGCAGCGACAACGGCGGACAACTTTATTTACTCAGGCCGTCATTGGTCTTTAGATGCTAAAACCTATCAGGACTTATTAACTGAGAGTGAATATGCAGCTTGGGTAGCGGCTTTTGGTTACCGCGCTAACCATTTCACTGTGTCTATCAATCACCTCGACGGTTTTGAGACTTTAGAGTCAGTGAATGAAGCACTGAAGCAAGCGGGCTTTGTGCTCAATAGTTCAGGTGGTGAGATCAAAGGTTCGCCAGAAGTCTTGTTAGAACAGTCTTCGACTATGGCTGATAAGATTGGTGTTGAATTTACTGACGCGACAGTGGAAATCCCAAGCTGTTTCTATGAGTTTGCGCTACGTTATCCTATGGCTAATGGCGAGCTCTACACAGGCTTTGTGGCGGCGTCTGCCGACAAGATTTTTGAAAGCACCAATGTGAATAAAGCCTAACGTCCTCAAATTGCTTTCTGCATAAAAAACGCCATCAATTCGATGGCGTTTTTTATGGATATTTCAAACAAGGCATTTAATACGATTGGCATACTCTGGGGCTAGCTAAAGGTCAGCTCGATCCTCAATCCACCTAAGCGAGTGCTATGATTAAACTGCAGCTCAATCTCGTATTGCTCGGCAATTTCTTTCACTATTGATAATCCTAAACCGTGACCCATCACAGACTCATCAAGCCTTGTTCCTCTTTGTGTGAGCTTATCTAGCTCATCATCAGCAACCCCTGGACCATCATCATCAATACAAAGGCAGAGACGCTCTTGTTGACGCGATAGCTGAATGCTGACTCGGCTCTGGGCCCATTTAAAGGCGTTGTCTAGCAGGTTGCCTAAGAGCTCCATGCCATCTTCCCTGTGAATAGGCAGTCTGAGAATATTGGGATCGAGTTCGAAATCACATTCAATGGACTTGTTGCGGTGAACCTTATTTAGCGTGTTGGCTAGGCTATGTAAATCCCTAGGGATCACCAATTGCGCAGCGGGGAGCATGTCGCCAGTGATCCTCGCCGCAGCCAGTTTACGCTCGACCATCTTGTGAATCGAATCAAGTTGCTGCTGCAGGGCAATGGCAGTTTCAGGATCTTTGAGGCCAAGAGCTTCAACCTGTTGCTGCATCACGGCAAGTGGCGTTTTGAGCCCATGGCTCAAATTACCTAAGTTATTGCGGCTACGTTCAATTTGCTTGGCTGTGTACTCAAGTAGTTCATTATAGGTTTTTGCTAATGGTTGTACTTCGGGAGGAATATTATTGAGCTCCAGCGCGTTAATTTCCCCTTGTCTTAGCCGAGAAAGTGCGTGCTGTATGTGCTTAACTGGCTTAAATGATTGACGTAGGATCAAGAATATCCCCGCGATCATAGCAACTAACATCGCCAGATTGACACCAAGCTTAGTGCCATAAACCTCGCTAAACACGCGTCTACCGATACTCAAATCTTGCGCAACGGTTAAGGTAGCGCTGACATTGGCACTGCTGGAATTTAACCCTAATGATAACAACTGCATATCGTTATTTTTTGGCCCTTTAGCTTGCCAGACGCGGGTTTGATTCGGTGCTAGTGGCTCGATATCTAACTGCATATCCCACAGGGAGCGTGAGCGAATCACTTCATTTGGCAGGTTAAGCTGAAAATAACGGCCTGAATAGGCGGGCTTGTAGAAACTGGAAAGCTGGCTTTGATCTATGCTGATCTCCCCATCATGGATATGGGTTGCCAGCATGATATGTTCGAGATCTTCTTCTAAGCGATTGATAATAGAGTCGTGGAAGGCCTGACGTAGCATGGACTCAAACAGTATCAGTCCAATTACAGTACCTAACACGAGTAAGCCAGTTAACCATAAACTGAGCTTAGTGCGGATCGAGATCATTCAATAATGCCGTGGAAGATGTAACCTTGGCCGCGACGGGTTTCGATCGTGGTTTTACCCAGTTTCTTGCGTAGATGGGTGACATAAACCTCGACCACATTGCTCTCTTTTTCATCGTCAAACTGATAGAGCTTATCAGTTAGCTGCGTCTTAGATAGCAGCTTCTTAGGTGACATGAGGAAGATTTTTAACAGCCTGAATTCCATTGCTGTGAGTTCATACAGTTGCTCGGCCACTTTTACCGTTTGTTCTGCTTCATCTAAAACCACGCCACCATAACTCAATTGTTTACTTGAGGTGTTTAGACGACCATGTGCACGGTGGATTAAAGCTTGGATTCGGGCCAATAATTCCTGTGCGTGGAAAGGTTTACCTAAGTAATCGTCGGCGCCAGCATTAAAACCTTCTACTTTTTCATGCCATTGGCTGCGGGCCGTCAGCATGATAACTGGAGTGCTGATCCCTTGATTTCGCCAGCCTTCGAGCAGTTCGAGGCCGTTGCCATCGGGCAAACCTATGTCTAAGATTACGCAATCGTATTGGGTTTCTTTGATCAGATAATCGGCTTCAAGCGCTTTGTCTGTAATATCGGTTACATAGCCAGCGAGTTTGAGTTGTTTCTCCAGCTCGGTGACTAGCATTGGGTTATCTTCAACGAGTAACAGTTTCATGTTTTCGACATTCGCTCGGTAGTGCTATTGATTGATCGGCTTGACCATTAGTTGCATCAATACTGAGATTAACGATTTGGCCACGCTGAACTTTGATTTGCAAATCATAGCGCCATTTATGATCTTCTTGATAGAGATGAGCATCAATTAGTTCACCTTGGCAAAATTGGTTCACTACGGCGAGTGTACCGTTTAAGGACAATATTTGCCCAGAGTTAACTAACGCCTTGGCTTGATAATGTTCTAATTCAATAGGTTCGGCATGCAAGATTATTGGATGCACCAGCGTGAATAGGCTGAAAAAACAGATTAAAAACAGCCGTTTCATTTGAGCTCCCCAATAAAAAATGGCCTAGAATTTATTCTAGGCCACTTTAATAAGGCAGGCTTAAATCAAGCTGAAGACTAACTTAACGGGTACCGTATACCACGATTGTCTTACCATGAGCTTGGATCAAATTCTGTTCTTCTAACATCTTCAAGATACGACCCACAGTTTCCCGTGAACAGCCAACAATTTGACCTATTTCTTGACGAGTGATCTTAATCTGCATGCCATCAGGGTGTGTCATAGCATCAGGTTGTTTAGCCAGATGCAATAGAGTTTGAGCAATACGGCCTGCAACGTCTAAAAATGCAAGGTTACCCACTTTCTGGCTGGTACTTTGTAGGCGATAGGCCATTTGTGCAGACAGCTTCATCAGAATTTCAGGGTTAACTTGAATTAACTGTCTGAATTTCTTATATGAAATCTCAGCGATTTCACAAGCTTGCTTAGCACGAACCCAAGCGGTACGTTCGGCTTGTTCTTCAAACAAACCTAGTTCACCGATAAAGTCACCTTGATTCAGATAAGAAAGGATCATCTCCTTACCTTCTTCATCTTTAATCAATACCGCTACAGAACCTTTTACTATGTAATAAAGGGTATCTGAGTCTTCACCAGCATGGATAAGAGTGCTCTTTGCAGGGTACTTATGAATGTGACAGTGTGATAAAAACCATTCCAAAGTTGGATCAGGTTTTGGCTTACCAATCAGAGCCATGTTGGTGTTCCTCGATTGATTAAAACGAAAGTAAGAGTATTCTAAATAAGCATTTTACGTCAATTAAACTCACAAAAACTTGATGGAAGTCTTAGTTTAGAATAAGTGAATAAATGCAATTAACCATCTAAAATTAGAGCTTATTTTGCTACTTTAGTGATTTAAGTCAACTAAATCGATATGAAACTCGCTGGATTCACTTAACTCTGTCGAGTTAATCACATCTTACCAGTCTATTTCAGCAGTTTTATTATAGATTATGAATAAAATATGCCACTAAATTACACAATAACATGTTTCACTTTTTAAATTTGACATTCCATTTGGCTTAGCTTCCCCCATTATCCTGAGGTTTGTGTGTATTTAGGCTCGACTTATGGGGTTAATTCTGGCTAACTTTGAGGGCAGTTGTTTTTAAGAGAGGTAAGCAAGTGAAATACAGATTATGGGTTTTAGGTGCAGGTTTAAGCTTAACAATAGGGCTGAGCTCTGCGGCGCACGCATTTTCTATCCCGCAGCCAGCAGCTGAACTTGCGGCCAGTAAGTTTGTGCATATTCAAGTGACGGCAGAGCAAGGTGATGCCGATGCCCAATTTTTGCTGGGATTAATGTATCTCTCCGGACGTTTTGTGTCGCAAGAAGTGCCGACTGGATTGCACTGGATTTCACTTGCCGCCGAACAACAACATGAAAAAGCGCAGCAAACCTTAGCGGATCTGTCATTTGAAGGCCAATTGATCAAGCGTGACTTGTCAGTCGCTGAGCATTGGTATAAAGCGTTGAGTGAGCAGGGTAGTCGTTGGGCTCAATTCCGTTTAGGCTTTATTTATGCGTCTGGCGGTGACGGTGTGCAGCGCAACTGCGGTAAAGCGGTCGAGCAATTTTCCCAAGTGGGTGATGATGTTGCTTTGGGTAATGTGGCGTGGATTTTAGCAACTTGCCCCGAAGCAGAATATCGTGATGGCAATAAAGCGGTCGAGTTGTCCTTAAAATTACTCAAAGTGAATGAAAACGATCCTACAAATCTTGATAATTTAGCCGCGGCTTATGCGGAGTTAGGTGATTTTGGTGCTGCTATTTCGACGCAGCAGAAAGCGATCGAAGCGTTGAAAATGAATGCTGAAATGACTAAGACTGATGAGTTTATGCTGCGGTTACAAACCTACGAGCAAAAGCGTGCCTATCGCGAAACCTTACGTTTACTCGAATAGGGCTTTCTTCATCATAGCTCTCTTAGTTAACTGCTATTTTTATTCTAGTATTGATTAATGGATTGATTCATAAATTGAAAAATAAAGCCTGAGTGGATACTCGGGCTTTTTGTTTTTGATTTAAGGCTCACCGAGCGCCCAAGAATCTAGGATGTGATATTCGACACCCGTGCTTGTGCTTTTTGAATGGTATAAATGCAAATTATCGGGCGTTAACGTCAGCGTATTCATACCTTTGAGTTGCAATAAAGCCGACTCATCTAGTGTCCATTGTTTTGCTTTTCTAAATAAACTGATGTGCGGGCAAAAGTTGTGCTCATTCCGATGCAATTGCAGTCGGTCAGCAATTTCTTGCGTCTGTTTAGCGAATTGCGCTAACGGAGGCTCAATATCATCGCCTTTCAAGCAACATACTTGCGCATTAGGCCATACATCGAGCTGGTTAAGCCGAACGCTAAATCTTGGCTTCACTAAGCGGTCAACCGCATCAAGGAGGGCGATTTTTTGCTCGTTGTTAGCTTGACCCATAAAGCAGAGCGTTAAATGCAGATTGCTGACACTCACCGCTTTCGCCTCAAGATTAAGATGGCATATCAATTGCTGCTGCAATTCACTTAGATATACCCTTTGACTATCTGTGGGAGCGAAGCCGAGGAATAGCCTTTGTTGCATCGGTTTATCATCCTTTTGGAGGGCTTAATATGGATTATCTCAGCGAACACTTTGACGTTAAGCGCATTTGAGCGTTAATCTAGCTGTTGAATTTATCAGCTAATTTGTGACTCAAGCAGACGTTTAATTCACTGTGAGCCTATACTTAATGCACGTCGATAATACCTTAAATGGATTTTTAGGTAAGGAAGAGACTTTTCATGTCAGTAGGTTTAGCTAATCCACTCCAACAGGCTTTGGTCAGTATTTTTAGTGAATCCCCGCTAGAAACCTTAGAGCAGAATGTTGACAGAGCGCTTGAGACTATTACTTTGCAACTGCATTGTGACGGGGTATTTGTATTAACCGGAAGCCAGTCACTGGATCGTTTACGCACGCGTAATCTGTATTTAAAACCTCAATTTGCCCAAGGCCAACAAACCCGAGTCTGGCCCTTGGCACGAATGCCATTTTTTCGCTCTCTTGTCCGTACTCCGCGTCTATTAAATCTGGCTGATGTGAATACCTTACCTGCCGATGCTCAGGCTGAGCGAGCTTTATTAAGGGATTGGGACGTCAAGAGTCTATTAGTATTGCCGCCAGTCGTGTTTGGCGAAACCCGTATTGCCTTGGGGGCCGTTAATTGCTCAGAATGTTGTGAATGGAGCGAAGAGTTTATAAGTGAGTTTAATCACGCCGCTGTGATGATTGGCTCTGCGATGGAATTGACGCGTATTGCTTTAAGCATGCTTGCCAGTGAACATAAATACTGTGAAGTATTCAACCAGTTGCCCTTAGCTTGCGCCTTGTTAGATAAGCATGATCAATTGACTATGCTGAATAAAGTCGCTCTGCAAACCCTGCCAATTCAACATGGCTATGATTTATTCGACATGGTGCGTGAGGAAGAACACGCCATGCTAACTGATACCTTACATGTGGTACGAGAAGGTGTGCTCGGTCAAGCTTGGTGTGAATTACCTTTAAAATCAATTCATCAATTAACTTGGTTGAAACTGAGTTTTAGCCAGATTAGCGGCGATAAAGATACTTTAGTCATGATTGCCGAAGATGTCAGTGAAAAGTACCGCTTAGCCGATGAGCTGTCGTTCCATGCCAATTATGATGCGCTCACAGGATTGCCCAATCGGTTACATTTCGAAGCCCTATTAGAAAACCTACTACATGCCCACGATGATATGCCTATTTGCGTGGCGTTTCTCGATTTAGACCAATTCCAAGTCATTAACAATATCAGTGGCCATCAGGCTGGGGATAAGCTGCTTTGCCAAGTCGCATTACGTTTGAAACAGCTCGTACGTAAAGGCGATATTGTTGCCCGTTTAGGGGGCGATGAGTTTGGTATCCTGATGCATTACTGCAATGTGGACTCTGCGAAACAGATTGCTAAGCGGATTTGTACCCAGTTAGCAAATCATGAGTTTATTTGGGAAAGTCGTAGTCACAATGTCAGTGTCAGTATGGGGATTGCTAGGCTAGATAAAAAATCCGCCGATATTTATACCGTCATGAGTCAAGCTGATGCTGCTTGTCGATTGGCGAAGGATCAAGGCCGAAATGGCTGGCATTTATACAGTGCGAGCGATCCTAAAATGAACCGTCTCTACACCGAGATGATGGCCTCTGTAGATATCGTCGGCGCACTCGCATTAAACCAATTCGAGCTTTATTTTCAAAGCATAGTGCCGTTAAACCGCGAGGAAACTGGCTTACATTTAGAGATCCTACTGCGTATGGTGCAGACTAACGGCACTATAGTGTCTCCAGCTATCTTCTTACCCGCCGCCGAGCGATACAACTTGGCTTCTAAGGTTGATCTTTGGGTGATCGATAATTTGCTCAAGTGGGGTGGTAGTCATTTAGATATTTGGCAGCAATTGGATCTAGTGTCTGTGAATCTGTCGGCAACTTCTTTGGGCGATCATGAGTTTATGAATTGGCTAGAAATGCGTTTGATGGCCGAACCTGAGCTGGTGGATAAGCTTTGCATCGAGATCACTGAAACCGCGGCTGTGAGTCAGCTTGATCAAGCGACAAAGTTACTCGAGATACTTCGTCCACTCAATTGTAAATTAGCCCTCGATGATTTTGGTGCAGGCTTTTCTAGCTTTGCTTACCTTAAGCGCCTCAATGTGGATTTTGTAAAGGTTGATGGCCAATTTGTCGTCAATATTTGCGAAGACTCTGCGGATCAGGCGATCGTAAAATCCATCTGCCAACTTGGTCAAGATATGGGGTTTGATGTGGTTGCTGAATTTGTCGAATCCCAAGAAATAGGGTGGAAATTGCAAGCCTTAGGCGTCGACTATGCTCAAGGTTACGCCATCAATAAACCGATACGCTTAGCTGAACTACAGTCAGGGCTCAGTCAACCTTGGCTCGAAAAGCGTGAGATTTTTGCTCCCTATCCACAGCTGTAATCTTGGGCATGGCAGCCTTGAGCTGTTACTTATGTCAGCACTGACTTGATAATGTTTGCTGCGAAATGGTACTCAAAGCCGATTGTTAGTACACTGACGCCCTGTCTTGGCCGCTGATGTCTTTTTCTTGAACTCTCTACCTATTCATAGCTTATTAGCACCGCTGCGCGCGGCTTTTTCTCGTCACGCTCAAGTGATCCTCGAGGCACCGACAGGTGCGGGTAAATCAACGGCGTTACCTTTGGCTATGTTGGATTGGCCAGAAATCAGCGGACGCATTTTAATGCTCGAACCGCGGCGTGTCGCGGCGCGTAGTGTGGCGCACTATATTGCCAGCTGTCGCCAGCAAAAGGTGGGGCAAGAAGTCGGCTATCGCGTCCGCGGTGAAGCTAAAATCAGTGCCAATACCCGTTTAGAAATTGTCACCGAAGGCATTCTGACGCGAATGATCCAACAAGATCCCGAGTTAACTGGGATTGGAATGATCATCTTCGATGAAATTCATGAACGTCACCTCACCACTGATTTAGGTCTTGCCCTAGCGCTCGAAGTGCAAGCTTCACTGCGGGACGATTTAAAGATATTAGCTATGTCAGCGACTCTATCTGGTCTTGCCTTAGCTGAACTCATGCCAGAAGCGGTGACCTTGCACAGCGAAGGCCGGAGTTTTCCTGTCGACATCGAATATCGCCCTGTGCCAACTCAGCAGCATTGGATCGATCACCTCGGCCGCTGCGTGCTCGAACTGGTCTCGGCCAGCAGCAGTGCCGGTGTTGATAAAACTGCTGCCAATAATGCCGTGCTCGTGTTTTTACCCGGTAAAGGGGAGATCTTACGATTACAGCAGTTTTTGCGTGAGCGCTTAGCGGACGATGCCTTTTTGATTTGCCCTCTTTATGGTGAACTTTCAGGTGCCGAGCAAGATAGCGCGATCGCTGCAACTATAGATGGCAGGCGCAAAATTGTGCTAGCCACTAACGTGGCGGAATCGAGTTTAACTATTGAAGAAATAGGGTTTGTCATCGACAGTGGCTATAAACGACAAGCGAGTTTTAACCCTAAAACCGGTGTCACCCGCTTAGGCTTGAAACGTATAAGCCAAGCCTCCGCAACTCAGCGTAGTGGTCGCGCCGGGCGTTTATCAGCGGGTGTGTGCGTTCGCCTGTGGAGCCAAGAAGAACATGGCCGCATGCTCAGGGCCGATGAACCCGAGATCAGCCAAGCGGATCTGGTGGCTATGGCCCACGATTGTGCTTACTGGGGCGCAAAATCCTTTAGCGACTTGATGTTGTTAACGCCGCCACCTAGTGTGCATGAGGCGCTGGCGTGGAAACTGTTACAAGATTTAGGCATGGTCGATACTCAAAATAAACTCACTCCCCATGGTAAAGCGGCCTACGAGCTAGGGTGTCACCCAAGGCTTGCTCATATGTTATTGGGCGCAAAAAGTTTGGGCGCAAACAATGGGGGAGTCAATAATGCTAACGAACAAGCAACGCAATTGGGCAGTTTGGCCTGCTTGTTGTCGGGGGTTTTAGAGGCGCGCGGTTTGCCTAAAAAGGGCGCCGATATCATGAATTACCTGCACTTTGCCTGTCATGGACAAGCTGGGCAACAGGCAAAACAGTGGCAGAAAAAGCTAGGATTAGCGGCGGATTTGTCTAAGATAGCGACCCATGCACACCACAGCGATGTGGGGTTGTTATTAGCACTTGCGTATCCGGATCGTATTGCTAAAGCTCGCGGTGTTGAGGGCTACCAATTAGCCAATGGTACTGGCGTCGTGCTCGCAGCCGATGATGCATTGGCGCAAACGCCGTGGATGGTGGTGGCGGATTTTCAAGAAACTGAAGGCAGAAACGCTGGGCGGATTTACTTAGCGAGTCAGCTTCAGCCAAGCTTGTTCGACCGCGAGCTAAAAGGTTTACTGGATATTCATGAGATCTGTGGCTGGGATGAAGCTAAAGGTCGAGTAATTGCGCAGCGCCAATACAAGGTCGGACAAATTTTAGTAAAAACCGAGACGATTGCTAAGCCTGAACGTAAGCAGATTGTCGCGGCCTTACTGGGCTATATTCGCCAGCAAGGATTACAAATCCTCAATTGGAACGCTAACTTAGAACAGTTTCAACACAGGCTCAAATTGGCAACTGAGTTCGACGTGGGCAGTGACTGGCCCAAGGTTGATGATGAAGCATTATTAGCGAGCCTAGAAACTTGGCTGGCGCCTTACCTCGAAAATGTGAATAATCTGCAGCAATTAGTTAAGCTCGATTGCTTTGGTTTTGTGGCAAACTGTTTGAGCTGGCAGCAGAAACAGCGTCTTGACGAGTTATTGCCAACTTCCTGGCCGTTAGTCACCGGTACCTCTGCGCCAATAGTATACGACGAGTCTGGGCGTGCGCTGCTGCGTGTGCGTCTGCAAGAAACCTTTGGCATGGCGCAGAGTCCTATGTTGGCGCAGGGCAAACTAAAGGTGACGATGGAATTACTCTCTCCAGCCCAGCGTCCATTAGCCTTGACGGCAGATTTAGCCAGCTTTTGGCAGGGACCTTATGTGGAAGTGAAAAAGGAAATGCGCGGTCGATATCCAAAACATCTGTGGCCAGACGATCCTGTGAATACACTGCCGACAAAATTTACCAAGAAGAAAACCTTGGGTTTAGCTCAGCCCTAGCACCATGCCGCTGGTTTTATAACATTTTGTTATGAAACACTTTGATTCGCACCACGTTAGCTTTGTGCCTATGGCTGATGTCTTTAAATGCATGAATGATGAAGTAGATATGACAACTAAGACGACAAAAAAATCACCCGCTTCCCGTCGGGCTAATCATGGCCGCGGTTTATTTCGACGAATTTGGTCTATCAGTTGGAAATTAGGCTTGGCTGGATTAGCTGTAGTGACTTTTTACAGCATTTATCTTGATCAAATTATTGCGCAAAAATTTGAAGGCCAAAAATGGCATTTGCCAGCACAGGTGTTTAGTCGTTCTATGGCGCTGTACCCTGGTGCGGCAGTCAGCCATCCGCAAATGATGGCTGAGCTTAAGTTGCTCGGCTATCGCAAAGTCGCTAACCCGCACCAAGTGGGAGAGTTTTCGGCTTCGAGCACTCGTATTGAATTGTGGCGTCGACCGTTTTTGCATCCAGAAGGCGATCAAGTCGAACAAAGAGTCATGATCAGCTTCGACAGCAATGGCATCAGTTCGGTCACTCGAGTCTCAGACAAGCGTCAACTCGCCATATTCCACCTTGAGCCAGTATTGCTCGACCGCATTATTACTGGCGACGGTGAAGACAGGCTGTTTGTGCCGACCGAAGAAATGCCAAAGTCGATCGTGCAGGCGTTACTGCTGGTGGAAGACCGTAGTTTTTATGAACACCATGGTGTGAATCCATTCGCGATTGCGCGCGCGGCTTTTGTGAACATCAGCGCCGGTCGCACTGTGCAAGGTGGCTCGACGTTAACTCAGCAGTTAGCGAAAAACTTTTTCCTTTCGAGTGAGCGTTCCTTGCTGCGTAAGGTGCGCGAAGCCTTAATGGCGGTCATTATTGATTTTCGTTACAGCAAAGACGAAATCCTCGAAGCGTATCTTAACGAAGTGTATATGGGGCAGGATAAATCCCGCGCCGTCCATGGTATGGGGTTGGCCTCACGTTTCTATTTCGGCCGTCCTATCAGTGAGTTGACTATTTCCCAGCAGGCATTCTTAGTGGCTGCGATTAAGGGACCGTCTTACTACAATCCATGGAAATATCCGGATCGTATTCAAGAACGCCGTGATCTAGTATTGCGTTTACTCATGGATGCGGGGGATTTAACCACGGCTGAGTACAAGGTGGCGGTAGAGTCCCCCTTAGGGATCCGTAATCTCAATAAACCAGCACACCAGAAATTGCCGTCCTTCTTCGCTCTGGTAAAACAGGAAGTGAACGAGCGTTATGGCGATGCGCTATTGAAGCAATCTGGGGTGAAAATCTATACCACGCTCGATCCTATGGCCCAAGAAGCCGCCGAAATTGCGGTGACTCAAACCCTCAAAAGCTTAGATAAGAGCAATAAATCATTGCAGATTGGTATGGTCGTGACCGACAAATACACGGGCGGTATTGCGGCTATGGTCGGCGATAAAACCCCAGGATTTGATGGCTTTAACCGCGCGGTTGAAATTCGTCGTCCTATTGGCTCGTTAATTAAGCCTTTTGTGTATGCTACGGCTCTGGCACCTAATAGCCAATTTACCTTAGCGACACCTCTTAAAGATCAACCTATTACCTTGAAAAGTGAGCAAGGTAAGACATGGTCACCACAAAACTTTGATAAGAAGTTCAGTGGTCAGGTGCCTTTGTTAACGGCATTGAAAAAGTCGATGAACGTACCGACGGTAAATCTTGGAATTGCTGTGGGTGTGGATGCGGTCGCCACAACATTGGCTAAATCGGGTTGGCAGGAGCCGTTAAACGAGTATCCCTCCATGTTACTCGGCGCCGTCAATGGCTCGCCATTAATGGTAGCGCAAGTGTACCAAACCTTAGCTGATAGCGGTGTTTACCGTAAGTTAACCACAGTGACCGCTGTGCTAGATTCTGATAAGAACCCATTGCCAGTGACGCGATTGCCTAAAGAGCAAGCTATAGCTCCTGAGACAGATTTCTTAATTCAATTTGCTATGCAGCAAGTGGTGAATACGGGAACGGCGACACGTTTAGGTAATGCCTTCCCTGGTGTTGGACTTGCGGGTAAGACTGGCACCAGTAACGACAGCCGCGACTCTTGGTTTGCGGGCTTTGATGAGCGTAATGTCGCCGCCATTTGGGTTGGTCGTGACGATAACGGTAAAACCAGCTTGTATGGTAGTAGTGGCGCCATGGCCGTGTATCTTGCCTTCTTAAAGGAACGTCCACCTATTAGTCTGCGCTCAATCCCTGTGAACGGCGTAGTGAAGGGCTTTTTTGACCGAGATACAGGTGTGGCTAAGGAATCCACTTGCAGCAATGTTGATGCGCTTCCGGCATTAGCTGCGACCTATCGTCCTGTGAATAACTGCGGCGACCCTTTGCAGTGGTGGCAGAAAATTTTCTAGGTTAATAGGGTCGATAATGGGCCAATAACGCACTTATGCGTTGGATCTAAAACCTTTTAGTCAGTAGAACCTGTGCCGATGGAAGTGGTGTGATCGAGGACAAACTCGGGGCGCCAATCTTCCCTTTGCACGGGACGTTAATCCAAAGTGAGAAATGACATGTTTAAAACCGCTGCCGCTGTGCATATTTTAGTTAAACACAAAGAACAGGCTGAGGATATTGTTAAGCAGCTGAATAATGGTGCTAATTTTGCTGTGCTCGCTAAGCGTTTTTCCTCTTGCCCCTCGGCCAAAAAAGGTGGCGATTTAGGCGAGTTCAAAAAAGGCCAAATGGTGCCACAGTTCGATAAGGTTGCATTTTCAGGTGAATTACTGGTGCCACATATAGTGAAAACCAAGTTTGGCTGGCATGTGGTTAAAGTGCTGTATCGCACTTAATACCCCAGTAATAAGCGCATCTTCACCGAACGTTATTTTCGACTAATCAAATAGATTGGAAGATTAGGGAGCGATCAGCATGAAATTTAGTTTTAACACCGAAGATGCGAGTCAAGTTTGCGTAGGGGCTTTTGCCCTTGCGGTCCCCGTTGCATTTTCTGAGGAAGCGTGGCATCTCGGTGAGACTTTACCTTTATTGAATATCGGTATGCTTTTTAGTTTATCGCTGCTCTTTCTTGGGGTATTCACCTATCACAGCGTGTTCCAACAGAATATTGCTTCCCGCGTTCCTGTGTTTATTTTTCGTATCGTGGTGGCGTATTTGCTCACAGCCCTCGTGGTTTTCCTCGTGCTGCTTTGCCTCGATAAAGTGCCATTTTTTGAGGATCCACTAACCTCTATAAAACGGATCATAGTGATCACTATGCCAGCCTCTATGGGCGCTATTGTTGTGGATAGTTTTGATAAGGAATGACACTTTTTCGCTAAATCTCATGACTTTTGTCACTGGTTGATTGCGTTTGTCTTGCGCATACTTATTTCCATGTTCTGACTTTGACATTGATTAAGCGTCATAAGCAGATCTAAATGTTGAGCTTGATAACGATAACGCCAATAGATAAAGGAAATGACTATGAACACTGGTGCCCTCGCTTTACTTATCCCAATACTCGCAATTGTTGGTGGATATGTGGTCGCTATAATGAAAATCCGCAACAAACAAGGTGTGTCGACGCGTGAGCAAGTGGCCGAAAACCAAGCTTTTCAGACCGAGTTAGCCATCCTTCGTCAGCGTATCGAAGTGCTAGAGCAGTTAGCCACTGACGATGGTTTTCAGTTAAAGCGTGAATTTAAAAAGGTCTAACGATTTATTCCTTGGCTTATCGGTGGCTAGGCAATACTTACGTTTTAGATGTTATTTGTTCTGACAAGGTATTGCTCGCCAAACGATAAATGATGTTGAGTTATTTTAAATGAGTCACGAGTGATGAAAACGGCCTTATTTAGCTAACATTTCTGCGGCATTATCGGCTGTTATATGTCGCGTCATCACGCCATAAAGGCTCTATCTTGCATAAAATTCCGCCTAATATCTGCAGAATGAACCTGAAACGTCAACAGATCCTGATACCCCTGTCATTTGTTTGGCTTTACAAATGTGGGCAGGGTGTTACTTTGTACGCCTTACGTGGGTCAAGTCATCGGGTGAGTTAAATACCTAATTTAAGGTAAACTCGTGATAATTTTGTTATCCATCCCTGTATTGAGTTATTACAAATAGAGTTTATATGTTTCTAGCGCCTTATTTTTCTAAGCAAAATCAAGCTATTTCCGTTTCAGCACAACAAGCCAGTGACTTCGCGAAGAAAATTGCGCAGGACTTTAATCCTATCCACGATGTGGGGGCAAAACGCTTTTGCGTACCGGGAGATTTACTGTTTGCCCTAGTATTGACTCAATATGGTTTGAGCCAGAGCATGAAGTTTAGCTTTGCGGGTATGGTGGGGGATAGCGTCGAACTGCAATTCCCTGAACAAGTGAGCGAGAGTTTTTCGATTCGCGATAGTCGTGAAAAAACCTATCTTAATGTCAGCCGTCATGGCGATGTGAGTTGCTGCGATGCGCAGACCGAATCCTTTATTCGTCAATATGTTGCTTTCTCTGGGCATAATTTTATCGATATCCTGATCCCTTTGATGAAACAACATCAAGTGATGATCAACCCAGAACGGCCTTTAGTGATTTACGAAAGTATGTCGTTTGACTTAACCACCCTCGATTTTGTGCAAGTGACCTTATCACTCGTTGGCCAAGATTTAAAAATCGATGGTAAACGTGGCGATGTGACATTGCACTTTGAATTACACAGTGGCGACACTTTAGTTGGCACAGGTATCAAAACCTTAGTGATGAGTGGATTACGTGCTTACGATGAGGTTCTTGTACAGCAAATGCGCGCCACCTATGAAGGTCGTAAAACTGATTATTGATTGACGTAAAAGCAATAGGTTGGCGTTTTGTCTTTTAGATAAAGCGCCATGCAATCCTTGATAGCGCGATTAAATGCTAGCAATTAATTGTTATTGACTGATAGCTGCGACACGATTGCTGAGACGTTTTCCGCGCCGCTACGTATTTCTCCCATCACCAATGTTACCTCCGCTAACTGTTGTTTTCCTTCCAGTGCAATACCTTCAACTTCGTTCATCATGCTAGTTGCACTTGTGGTGAGTTGTGTATTTTTAGTGACGACGGCGGCAATCTCACTGGTTGATTTACTGGTTCTGGAAGCAAGCTGCCTTACTTCATCGGCGACAACGGCAAAACCTCGGCCTTGTTCCCCCGCTCGTGCGGCCTCAATTGCGGCATTTAATGCTAGTAAATTAGTTTGATCGGCAATCGAACTAATGGTTGCGACTATCGCTTGAATACTTTGAGATTGTTCATTGAGTTGAGTTATCGCCAAGGTCGCTTTATGGGTTTGCTCGGCAATAGCATTAGAGGTATTTACGGTCGCATTGAGTAAATGTACGCCTTGTTCTGCTTGCTCGACGGTACGTTGTGACGTGGTCAGTGCAATATTGGCGGCTTCACGTACAGCGTGGCTTTGCTCGATCCGTTTGCTGATATCGCTCGCAAATTTAATCACTTTAACCACTTTACCTTGCTCATCCATAATAGGATTGTATGCTGCTTCTAACCAAATCGAATCGCCATAAGCATTTTTACGTTCAAAGAGACCGCTGCTATATCGACCTTGCTTTAGATCGTCCCAAAAGTGTGGATTTTGTCGATAAAACTCATCAAAACAGAAAATACGATGGTGTTTACCAATAATCTGCTCTTTGCTAAAGCCCATTGTCTTTAAGAAGTTAGTATTGGCTTTCAAAATCGTGCCATCGGTAGTGAATTCAATAATGGCTTGCGAGCGATTCAAGGCATTAAAAATGGCCGCTTGGTCGTCAAGTTGGTGCTTATCTTGGGTGATATCAACGGCTGTTTTCATTATTTTAACGACTTTACCTGCCTGTTTTATGGGGAAGTAAGTGGCTCTAAGCCAGATCTCTTGGCCATTTTTATTCACTCGTGCAAAATTGCCTTCCTGTGGATGACCTGCTTTTAGATTGCTCCAAAATTGCTGGTAGGTAGCAGAATTACCATAAGCCGCTGAGCAAAATAGTTTGTGATGTTGGCCTACGACTTCATTAAGTGAATAACCTACCGTTTTTAAAAACAACGTATTAGCATCGAGAATTATCCCATCAGGCGTAAATTCTACTGTGGCAATACTGTGCTTAATCGAGTCGATGATCGACTCCGCCTCTTGGCGTTTACTTTCGCTCACTTCTAGGCTTTTACGTAATGAAGAGTTGAACACTGAGATACTCCTGATGAGTCTAACTGACTCAAAAACTGCAGTTCTTTATTGAAAGCTCGATATTTCGAGCTAGATATACTGATAAATATAGCTGTGATTTTAATATGTGGTTTATTTCTATGAAACGCGTGATCGGGATCTATATACCTAAATTGAGTAAAAAAGATCACTATTCCTCGGTTTATTCACGAATAGGCATAGCTAGAAAGCATTAATGATGCGATTAGGCTTAATCAGATTGAATTAACGCTAAAGAAAAAGCTGCCAAAGGGCAGCTTCTTAAGTGTCATCTATGCTCGGCGGTTAGCTTAGTTTTTCAATCTTAGCTGGTAGCCCTTGTCTGGCCGAAGCGCCACTTGCCCAATCTACCAGCGGGTAGCGGCCGTGGCGACTCGGATCAAACAGATTCAAGTCGTTCATATTGATGCCGACTCGGATCAGCGGATTGGCGGCGATTTTAAGGTTGTCGATCACTACGTCCCGCGCGCCGAGTTCCTTATGACCATAACCGTGTTCGATAGCGATGCAGTCAGGGTGCACTCCGGCAACACATTCTACTAAGGCAATCACGCTGCCGTTGGGCGTGCTGATCTTGACCGTGTCACCTGTGCTGATCCCAAGTCGACTGGCGGTCTTCTCGTTCAGTCGTACTGGATTATTAGGGTGCACTTGGCGCAAACGATCCGAGCCAATACTCATAGAGCTCATGGTGTGGGATTTGTAACTACTGATCAGCAAAGGCCATTGTGATTTATTAAACGCCTTATCGAGCGGGGTGCCATTGGCTAATGCGGGTTGATATAAGCGTGGGCAGCCACTCATAAATTCCCCTGTGAGACTGTTACGGCGACTGCCCACTTCGGGATTCCACAGCATCATAGGTTTTGGCCAAACCTTGGTTGGATTCCCTACTTCATCCCGTGCACCGCTCATATTTTCAAAGCGGCCGCCGCGGGCAAATAAGTAGCTAACTTTTTTGACTTCATCTGGCTTGAGTCTGGCGTTGAGCTCACTTTGGATACGACTCACACCGCTAAGATACATGTCCTCAGCGTTGATATCGGCGATGGCTTTACCCAAATAGGCCACGTTGGCGGCACCATAGAGTGAGTAATCCGCTGCGCGCGTTAACGGATGTAAGCTGCCATCTGCTGCCTTAACGGCATTTTCGCCAAAGCCAGGTAGTTGCAGTTTTATCGCCACTTGGCTCAAGAAAGACTCCATGCACACCACATCACCACTGGCCATCTTTGTGACCCTTGGTTCGACAATCGGCCAGCGACCTGTCGTTTCTTTCGTCAGAGTCCCATGCCAAGAAGGGCTCCAACCCCATGACTCGTAAGTTAATGTGTCGGGCACGATATAATCCGATAGCGCCGATGTTTCGTTAATAAAGCTGTCGATACTGATAAACAGTGGCAGCACTTTGGGATCTTTCAGTTGTTCACCAATGGCTTCACCTAGGCCCGCTTGACCATAAATCGGATTGCCCATGTGGTTAATCCATGCTTTGAGTCGATAGGGATAACCGTGCACCGCCGCCGTTAAATGTTCGCCAAGCAAGGGCGATGAAATCGGAAACCAAGGCTCCTTTGCAGGATAAGGCGATTCGCCCGCTTCGACTTTACGGCGATACTCTGAGGTTTTCTCGTAGGGGAATTTAGATCGCGATAGGAATACGCCCTTAGGCTCGACCATGCCGTCAAACTCCAGCAGATTATACCTTGGGCCTTTACCAAAGGCGGGAAAGGAACCGCCGGAAGCTAATGCGCCACCTTTTAAATTGATATTACCTATCATGGCGTTGAGCATCATGATTGCCCACGCGCTATAAAAACCATTGGCGCTCATTGTGCCGCCGTGGGAGATCACCGCAGCCTTAGTGCCATGGCTGGTAAATTTATCCGCGAGGGCGATAATTTGCGCCTCGCTGATATCGCACTCCTTGGCATAGTGTGCCATCTCGAAGCTCTGCGCCGCTTCACTTAACAGTTGGAAGCTAGATTTAACCGCAATCATCCCCTTAGGTGTGTCGACGTTTTGGTCAACGTCGAGCTTGGCTTTCAGGCTTTGGCTCGCCAAAACTATCTTGCCACTCGCGGCATCGACAACCAACTGCGAGTCTTGCTCGCCGTAGGCTTTGCCGTCGAAAGGTAAGCCAAGATCGCTGGCAAAGAGATATTGGCCATATCTTGGATGGGTAGGTTCGCTGACGATCAAGAAGCCTGCGTTACTAAAACCACGGTAACCTGATGCTTTTGCTGCATCGACATTGGGCGCACTCAAAAAATCGGCGGCGTAGCGCTGATTATCAATAATCCAGCGCAACATGCCCATGGCGAGTGCCGAGTCGGTGGCGGGGCGGATCGGCAGCCAAGTATTGTTACCCGCGCAAGGTTGATTCGAGGTATTGGGTAGCATGGGCGACACCACCACATAACTGAAATTGGTGTTATTCACCCGCGCGTTAGCCAATTGTCTTGCTTGGCGTTTAAAGGGATTGCCCGATTGCTGCGGTGAAGTGCCGATAAATAGTAAAAATTCACTATGGTCCCAATCGGGTTTTAAGTGGGCGTATTTTTTCAAATCATCCAATAAAGCGCCCGCTCCAGCACGGTAGGTAAATCCACAGTAAGCGCCGTGGTTGGCAAAGTTGCGCGTGCCAAAGCTGTTGAAGGTGAAGCGTTTGATAATGGCATCGCGGCCTTCATCTGATGCGTTTGAGACCAGTAACTGGTTGGCCTTAGGGCCGTATTCTGGATTATTGGTATCGAGCGGCGTGGCGATATCACGAATCGCTCTTAAGCCTTCGACTTGGCCCTCACCAAATAAATCACCACCTTCGACGACTTCATTCAGCAATTGCTCAAAGCTAATGCTCTGCCATTGGCCACTGCCGCGCTTACCCACGCGTTTAAGGCATTGGGTAACGCGGTGTGGGCTATCTAATTGTTCTAGCATGGCATTACCGCGGGCGCAGGCGGTGGAACGTCCTTGCAGCCCTTGTTCTTGAAAGGCGCTAAGCCCAACAAAGGCGGTTTTGATAGGCGTATCGAAATCGATATGTTCCCGCGATGACAACGGATGATAAGGATTACCGCTGATACGGATGATTTTATCGGTTTTTTGATCGATACGAGCGCGCACGCCGCATTTGGTCCAGCAACCTAAGCACATAGTATTGGCGATGCGTTGATCGTCATTGCTGATTAACTGGCCTGACTGTAAATCGACTTTGTATTCAGGTGCTAAGGAATTGCCGTGCAGCGGATCTTGGGTTGGTTTTCCTGAGGTACCATTGACGACACCTTTACCTATTTGCGCTAATGTATGGCTATAACCCGCGGCAAATAATCCCACACCACCCGTTACAGCGGCCCCTTTGATAAAACGACGTTTACTCTTATCCATGATGGACTCCTTAATTCTGTAAACTATTTGGGTGCTCAGCGAGCAAGTTTTGCCGCAGGCGTTTGGCGAATAAGTTCGGAGACCAGCGCCATTAATGCTAACCAGAGGCCGAAGGTACCAGCTATTCCTAATAGCCCTTCAGGTCCCCAAGGCAGTTGATAGAGATAAGTCCCCGCGCCGTATTTAGGATCGGTTTGCGCTTGAATTAGCACTATCCAGCGAAATCCCCACGCAAGGTGAATGGCCGTGAGGCTGACGATTAGCATTGCCACATTGGGTAAGTGACGAATGGCGAGCATCAGTGCCAGCACGGCGAGTGTGATTAGCACCCAAATCGCGGCCAGTTGCCAGCTTGGGCTGGTTTCAAGCAATAATGCGGCTTCGGGGGCCGAGCCCTTATCGAATAACGCCCAGCCGATAAGGCATAGGGCGAACAGACCAAAGCTGGCTCTTACCCAGAGTAATAGGCTGTCTTGGGTGCGCTGTTGGTAGCCCTTTAATAGTCGATTCAATACCACCAAAGTGCCGCAGGCGGCGAGCAGGGCGCTCATTGCCATCAAAGGTGGCAGCCAATAGGTATGCCACAGTGGCCGCGCCTTAATGGCCATGGTTTCCATGCCAGTGTAGAGGGCGATACTGCAGGCACTCAGGGCCGTGATCAGTGCGATCGGCTTGATGAATTTGTCACTGTTCCAATCACCGAATCTCAGTAATTGGCCTATTTTATTCACCCAATCTGAGTCTTGATTCGTGGTGCGCTTAGGCAGATATTGACGCAGTAGCAGCCAAGCAAACACTGCGCTGGTGCCCGAGAATACGGGCAGTAAAAAGGCGCCATACCACATCCAAGAATCAGGGCGAACTTGCGCATAAAAATGCCAAGCCCGCAGCGGTTGGTGTAAATCGGCGAGTAAGGCGATAGGAGCGACTATGCCTGCGGTTAACATTAAACAGGCGCAGAGCTTCAGCAATCTGTCATCGGGTTTGGGTTGGCTAAACAAATGTATTGTCGCTACCCATACGCTGGCGTAGGCGAGCCCCATCATAAAAAAGTATTGCACTGCCCAAGGTAGCCAAGTAATAGCGATATCTGGGGTAAAGATTTCTTTAATGACCATGGTGGATCTCCTCGCCAGTATCGGTAAGTAAGGTTCTAACGGGGGCTTGGCCGCTAATCTTGTCCTCAAAAGCGCTGCTCATGCCGATGTAGAACACCCGTGGCGCAGTGTTGGCCGTCGGTTTGAGCACCTTGATATCGGTTTTGTTGGCGGCGAGCAGTTGGCTTATCTGGCTGTTGGGATTATTCAGATCGCCAATCACACGGGCTTCTCCTACGCAGGTTTCGACACAGGCAGGCAGTAATCCTGCATCCAATCTGTGGGCGCAGAAGGTACATTTGTCGGCGGTATTGGTGTCGTGGTTGATAAAGCGCGCATCATAGGGGCAGGCTTGTACACAGTAGCCACAGCCAACACACCATTCATTGTTGACGACCACTATGCCGTCCTTGCGCTGGAAGGTCGCGCCCGTAGGACAAACTGGGATGCAGGGCGGGTTTTCGCAGTGATTACAAAGTCTTGGCAGCATTAAAAACGCAGGCGGAGTGGTATCTTCCTGCTGCGAGACTTCATACTGCTGCACTGTGGTGCGAAATTGCCCGAGGGGTGGTTGATTCTCGATAGTGCAAGCGACGGTACAGGCTTGGCAGCCCACACAGCGGCGCAAGTCAATTACCATACCGTAACGTTTACCCACTTGGCCTTCGCTGGCACTGTGCATTTGAGGGCTGCGCTTATCATCCTGTGCATACACTTGCACGACAGGGATGAGTGCGGCGCCAACACTGACGCTGGCCATTTTGCCGAGAAACTGACGTTTACTCTTGTCCATACAGATTTCCTTCACTACTTGCAGATGGCGAATAAACTGGCTCATAGACCTAGAGTTAAGGTTTATGGCGAGGTTTACAGGCATTCTGTAAAAGGGGAGGCGGCATAACTATAGTGGTTTTCCACATATCGGGTGTGGACTTGATCTAGCGCAACAAATATCCGTTAGAATAGCCTTCAAAATGCTAGGGTTTTATTTTTTGTTACTTGAGTTTGGCCTTTTCTTAGCTTGAGTTGAACTTGATTTTAGTGTGAGTGACTGGGGATAAAGGATTGCACTTCATGTTATTGAGGATGATGAAAACTGTGTTTCGCTTAGCTGTATCGGTCAAGTGGCCGTTATCGATTCTGAGCACTCCACATTCCGTGGCAATACCGAGAAAAAAGCCAAGGAACGCAGTGTTATTCCTATGCTTGCTGGCTTCGGTTAAGGTGTTTGCTGCGGAGCCACTGAATCAAAGTGCGCATTCGGGATTAACTGACCCTGAGGTTGTTGCTCAAGTTGCTATCGAAGAGCCCAGTTATCAAGTGGTCGATGTTGGCGTGTTAGCCATCCGCGGTTATAAGGCAACCATCAACCGCTGGCAACCTTTGATGGGGTGGCTCGAAACTCAAATTCCCAACAGTTACTTTAGGTTACACCCTCTCACCCTCGATGAGCTAGCTAAGGGCGTTGAAACCCAAGGGCTCGATTTTGTGATCACCAACCCAGGGCAATCCGTGTTGCTGGCGCGGCAATATTCCCTCACTTGGTTGGCGACCCTGCGCAGTCCGTTAAATAATGGCGCGGCAATGCAAGTGGGCTCGGCGCTGGTGGTGCGCGCCGATTCACCTTATCACACCTTAAGTGATCTTAAGGGACGTCGACTCGGGATCGTATCGAAAAATGCCTTTGGTGGTTACTTGACCTTAGTGTACGAAGCGCAGCTAAAGGGCATAGATTTGCCTCGCTTTGTGGGAGAGATCATTCCGCTGGGGTTCCCGCTAGATAATTTGTTGTATCAGTTAGATGATCAAAAAAGTGGTGATGATGCGGCGAAAGATAATCGACTGGATGCGGCTGTGGTGCCTGTGTGTCAGCTTGAGCAGATGCAGACGGAAGGTCTTATTAATATCGCCCATTATCGAGTGCTCGATAATCAAGCGCCTGCGGGATTTAATTGCCAAGTATCGACTCACCTTTATCCCAACTGGTCTATGGCAAAGACCAATCGCGCCTCCCAGTCTCTGGCTAAAAGTGTGACTCAAGCTTTGCTAGCGCTGCCTGAAGATCATCTCGCCGCTAAGTCTGCTGATTCTGCGGGCTGGACCACGGCCGTGAGTCAGCTTGCGATCGATCAACTGCTTAAAGATCTCGATATGCATCCTTTGCAGGCACCATGGTGGCAAAGGGCGTGGCAGTGGATCAAGTTACATCAACAATGGGCTTGGCTTGTTTTGGGGATTTTGGTTTTACTCAATGTGTATCATTTTTGGCTTGAATACCGCTTTAGCCGCCGCGGCCGTGAGTTGATTAACACTCAGCGCCAGCTCAATGAAAACCGTGCGTTACTGGAACATGCCCAACGTATTGCTATCGCGGGTGAGCTTGGCGCGAGTCTCTCCCATGAACTCAATCAACCTTTGGCGGCGATTGGCCATTATTGTCATGGCGCCGAAGTGCGATTACAGCGGGGGACGAGCCCTGAGGAGTTGCAATCTGTATTGGCGCTGATCCAGCAGGAAGTCACGCGCGCCGACAATATTATCAGTCGCTTACGTAATTTACTGAAGAAGCGACCTGTGTCGAAACAACCTTTGTATCTGCATGAGTTGGTCAATGATACTGTGCCACTGCTCGCCTATGAGTTTGAACAACATCAGATAAACCTTGCCGTCAATGTAAATGGTGAACCCTATTTACAGTCCCTCGATGAAGTTGGCATGCAGCAGTTGTTGCTTAACTTGCTGAAAAACGCCTTTGACGCCTGCGTTCAGCGGTTAGAGCTTGAATCCAGTGGCACCGAACAGAGCATCACGCAAAAGCCATACACACCCACGATCGATATCGATCTTCGCTATCAAGAATGCACGCTCTTGCTGACAGTCACAGATAATGGCACAGGGTTAACCGAAGAGACCAGTCTGCTGATGCAAGCATTTTATTCCACTAAATCAGAGGGGTTAGGTTTAGGCTTAGTGATTTGCCGTGATATTGCCGAGAGCCATGGTGGTACGTTTAGCCTAGAAAGTGCTATGGGTGGCGGTTGCCAAGCGCAGGTGGCTATACCGCGTAAACCTGAACCTAATGGAGCACAATAATGAGTCTTGCCTTACCTGTGTATTTAATCGATGACGATGACTCAGTGCGTCGTTCTTTGCGTTTTATGCTTGAAAGTTATGGCCTTAAGATCACCGACTTTGATAGCGCCGAAGCCTTTTTTACCACAGTTGACTTAACATTACCGGGTTGTGCGCTAGTCGATGTGCGTATGCCGGGTTTGAGTGGTCAGCAGTTGCATTTTGAATTAGTGGCAAAAAATAGTCCGCTAGCGGTGATTTATCTCACCGGCCATGGCGATGTGCCAATGGCGGTAGATGCGCTTAAATTAGGTGCGGTGGATTTTTTCCAAAAGCCCGCCGATGGCGCTAAGTTAGCCGAAGCGGTTGTCAAAGCGTTGGAACATACCAAGGCGCATCATCAAGACAATCAGTATCTTGAGACTTATCAAGCGCTCACGCCAAGGGAGCGGGAAATACTCAACCTGATTGCCCAAGGACTGAAGAACCAAGAGATCGCCGATAGTCTCTGTATTGCCATGCGCACGGTTGAGATCCACCGTGCCAATTTGATGAAAGGCATGCAAGTGGGATCGCTGGCGGAAATGATGCTGATCTACAGCCGGATCGCCGAACGCCTGCGTCTCGAATAAATCCGCTGGAATTTACCTTTTATCGCGCTAATTGCCGCTTTGTTAGCCGCCTATTTTGGCTAAGTTGTCGTATCATTGGCCGTTTGATTTGAGCCTAGCTATAGGGTTATGTTTTTGCTGAGTAATGGGCTGAGATGTGAGCCAAGGCATTAGTGCATCGCCGCTTAATTGCCAATACACTGTGATTGCCTTATTTTAGGGGCACTATTTTTAGGCCACGATTTTTAACATCACTTTTTTAAAGTGTTTATTTACAGTGACGATTTTAACGTCAGTGGCCCTCTTGGATTGTTTTCTCTTATTTGTGTAGAAGCTTCTGCAGCTTAGATAAGACTCTCCTTTTTGCATAAGGAATGAAATGGCAAGCTTGATTCGTATTGTGCTGATTGATACGCACCTTCCGGGCGTGGTGGAACTCGCCCTCAATGGTCATACCAACATTTGTGGTACTAACGCCTCGGGTAAAACGACATTACAACGTCTAGTCCCTGTTTTTTATGGCGAATACCCAAGCCGAGTGGTGCCTTCGACCCGCGACAGTTTCGAGCGTTGGTATTTGCCACACGATTCAAGCTACATCATTTACGAATATCAAAAGGCCGATGGCTTACTGTATCAAGCCGTGTTGGCCTCGGCGGGCGATGGTAAGGGCGTTAACTATCGCTTTATCGCCAAAGGTTTTGAGCTAAGCGATTATATTAAATCGCAAAATGGCGACACTATTCTGTGCCACACCATGGCGGAATTAGGCCGTGATTTAAAACGTGCCGGCATCGCCACCACTAATTTGCTTAATACCCGTGAATATCGCGCCATTATTCAAAACGATCGCACCCTATTAAGCACGGGCAGCAACCGCAGTGAACTACGCGGTTATGCACGCCAATTTGCCCTGTGTGAGGGCGAGCATTCGCTGCGCCACATAGAAAAACTCGCCAAAGCGGTGCACTCCAAAGAAGGCAAGATGGAGACGGTCAAATCCATGATCGCCGCCATTTTAGAGGAGGACGGGGTTAATCCGCCCAGCTCACGCTTAAACCCGCAGCGCGTTGAGGCGTGGATCCGTGAGAGCCAACTTATCCAAGGCTTTGAAGTTATTCGTCCTGAGTTTGAAAAACTCGAACAAGAATTTAACCAACTACTTAGCGCCGAACTGCGTTTATCGAGTTTATCCCGTGGTTATCGCAACGATGAAACCTTAGAAGCCGATCGTCAAGATATTCAGCAAACCTTATCTAAAGAACTGAATTTAAAGCTAAGATTGCTCGATGATGAATGGAAAGAGCAGCGCGATGAGCTCAATCTCGATTTATCGGCAGCTAAGGGCGATGTGGCAAAGTGCGAGTATGAGCTCGATGCCATTGAAGATCAGCATGCTGCCTTTTTAGATGCGAACATAGAGCAAGCCAAGGCCGATCTTGAGATGCTGCCGAACTGGCGCACCGATGTTGAAAACCTAAGTGAACGCCATAAGCTGCAAACCGAGAAGCACCAAGACATTGAGGCGGCCTACAATGCTCGTCGCAGTAAGATTGGCGAGCAGTTAAACCGCGAGCTTGAAGGTTTGCATGCCGACCAAGACAAGCAGCGTGAAGCCCGCGATAAACAACGTGAAGTGGCGCGCACCGATATTGACGCCCTAGAGCTGCAATGGCGCAACCAAATGGATGCGGGCAAGGCTAGCTTTAGCGAGCAGGAATACCAATTCAAACTCACTGCCGCCGAGCTTAAATTGCGTGTCGATGGTGTGACTTACACCGAAGAAGAAAAGCTAAGTCTAGCGATTTTCGACGAACGTATTCACCGCGCCGACGAAGAACAAGAAAGCTGCAATGCCAAGGTTGAACGCTTAAGCAGCGATGAACGCAAGCTCAGAGCCAAACGTGACCAAGCCAACGAAGCCTTGCGTATCGCCACCTTAAGGGTGAACGAGCGTCAAACTGCGTTGGATGAACTGCACCACATGCTGTTCCCGCAATCCCACACCCTATTGGAGTTTCTGCGTAAAGAATCCCAAGGCTGGGAGCAAAGTTTAGGGAAAGTGATCGCACCTGAACTACTGCATCGCACTGATTTACATCCAAGCTTAGTGACTGAATCGAGCGAAGCATTCTTTGGCGTACATTTAGATCTTAAAGCGATCGATGTGCCTGAATATGCCGCCTCCGAACAAGAGCTGCGTATTCGGTTAAGCAAAGCCGAAGAAGCCCACACTAGTGCCCAAGAAATGCAGGCCGAGGCCGAATCTCAGCTGGTGGCCATTAATGGCGAGTTGGATAATCTCAGCCGTGAACTGACCTTTGCCCGCACGGCGTACAAAAATAGCCGTGACGATCTGCGTCGCCTATTTGATGAAAAGCGCAGCGAGCAAGAGAAAATCAACAAAGCATTGAGCGAGCGCAAAGCCCATGCGGGACAAAGACTGACTCAACTCGATGGTGAGCTAAAACAACTTAAACATCAGCACGAACTCTGGCTCGAAGATCAAAAAGAGCAAGCGCTAGAAGCGCGCATGGAAAAGAATGCCTATTGGCAGGAAGTCATCGGCGCGCTCGACAACCAACTCGGCCAAATTAAAGCGACCATTGAAGGACGCCGCGAAAGTGCCAAAATCGAGCAGAAAGCCTGTGAGACTTGGTACAAAAACGAGCTTAAATCCCGCGGTGTGGATGAGGATAATATCCTCAAACTCAAGCAACAAATTCGTGATTTAGAAACTAAAATTAGCCGCGCCGAGCAGCGTCGCAGCGACGTACTGCGCTTCGACGATTGGTATCAGCACACTTGGCTTGCGCGCAAACCTAAACTGCAAACTCAGCTTAGCGATGTGAAGCGCGCGGTATCGGAAATCGATCAACAGCTTAAGGCGAAAACTCAGGATGTTAAGACTCGCCGTCAACAACTTGAAACCGAGCGTAAAGCGTCCGATGCGGCGCAGGTTGAAGCTTCTGAAAACTTAACGAAGTTACGTGCCGTAATGCGTAAACTCGCCGAGCTTAAGTTACCGACCAATAACGAAGAAGCCCAAGGCAGCCTAGGCGAGCGTCTGCGCCAAGGTGAAGATTTGCTGCTGAAACGCGATTACCTGATGGGTTCGGTGAAGCAATATGTGGAGCATTTTGACTCAGTGATCGCCAGCAAGTCAGGTTCTGGCCTTGCGGAAACCTGGGAGCGTGCCCGCGAAGAATCGAGCTTTATCAACGATAAAGGTATTCGTCTGCTGGATTACCGTAAGTTAGTGCCACAGCTTGAGCAATTGCTGAACGTGATCGTGCCGCAATCGATTACTGCGCTGCGTGAGCAAGGACGGATTTTTGGTGTCGACTTAACCGCTTTCTACGATGTGTTAGCCGATATCGACCGCCGCATTGCCTCCCAAAGTGCGCGTATTACCCGCGAAGTGGGCGAAGAGTTATTCCTCGATGGCGTGTCTGAATCGGCTGTACGTATTCGTTCGCGCATCAGCGAGTTAGAGTTCTGGCCTGAGCTTGAACAGTTCGTCAAAGCCTTTAAACATTGGAAAGCCGATGGTTTTAATGGCTTGCCCGATGAGGATTACACCAACAGCATGCGCCGCGCCTTAGACATTATCGGCCGTGCCGCATTAACGGGGGGAATCTCTAAGTTACTGGAAATCGAGCTGCGCCTTAAAGAAGGTAACAGTGACTTAATTATCCGCACCGACAGACAGCTTAACGAATCCTCAAGTCACGGTATGGCGTATCTGATTTTGTGTAAGTTCTTGTTGGCATTCACGCGCTTGCTGCGTGGACGCGCCGATGTGACCATTCACTGGCCAATTGATGAGTTGGGCACTTTGCACCATACCAACGTGAAGAAGATTTTCGACGCCTGCGAAAACAACAATATTTGTGTGCTGGGCGCCTTCCCGAACCCTGAGTCTGAGGTGCTGAACTTGTTCGCCAACCGTTACATTATCAACAAACAAACTAAGAAGTTGCAGGTGGTAAAACCTAAGGTCAACCCAATAGCAGACATGTTGAACAAGCGTTTGTCGAAGGAGGCCATCTAATGAGTGATGCAACCCAAACCGTATTAGTTGGCACTGGCGCTTTGATTGAGCTGTTACTCAAGGGCGAGTTTATTTGCCGCACCACCAATGAAGAAGGCTGGCGCGCCCTTAAAAATAGCAGCACCCGCGAGCGGGTTGAAGCCTACTTAAACCAGATCAACCGTACCGTGGCGTCTGCCGCCGAAGGTGATGTGTTCTTCTGCGGTTATTTGCAGCTCGGCGATAGCGAGCGCAAAGTGATTTCATCGCAGTTTAAAGATATCTGTCAGGCATTGATCCCGCTGGTGGAATGGTTGGTATTAGTGCAAGAAGCCAGTGGCCAAGATGCGCCGCTGAGCGAAGGTGCGCCCGTGCGTTTAACCGAGCTGCAAAGCCGTATCGAAGACACGCCTGCGTTCCGTGAGCAGTTAGCCAAACTCAGCCAATATCGTCTATTTGGCTCGACTAGTACCAACAGCGATGCGCAAATCAAATTAGTCTTCAAACGCTTAGTCGAACTCGGCTATTTAGTGCGCCCCAATGCGGAGAAGCAAATCTATATCGCCACGGGCAAGCTGGATTATTTGTATGAAGTCATTCGGTTTATCGACGAAACTGAAGGTTTAAGCCTAGAAGCGCAGGCGGAAACAGCGACCCAGCGGGACTTAATCTAATGTTGGCACTGTTAAACCTAGGTAAAAGCTGTGACCAAGGAGGCCATGATGAGCAGTAACTTACATCAGGCGGGTGTGAAACTGCTCAAGCAGTTAGGTCGCCATGCTGACATCATTATGGACACCTATTTGGCGGGCTCTCTTAATGAGGATGCGCACGATCCAAGCGTGGTCGAAAAGCTTAAACAGGCGGGGATTTTATGGCGGCCAGAGCCAGATCAGGAGCTGCGGCTTAAGCGTTCTGTGCGAGCCTTGCTCGAAGAAGGCTTAAGTGACGAGCGCAATCGCCAAATCGACTCTAATGTCGGCTCCGCCTTAGCGACCATTAAAACCTTGGCCGACCATTACAAAGAGGCGCGTCATAGCTCAGATTACAGCGCGGCCGAGGCCTATTTATCAGATTTAAGCGAGCATGTTTATAGTTTCGCCGACAGTCTGCGTTATTCAATCCGGGTGCTCTGGGGCCGCATTAATAACGAGTTCGGTTACGTTGGTACGATCAACGCTAAGATCCGCGAAAACGAATTAGCTCAAAGCCAAGTGTCTGAATTGCTTAATGGCTTAGAGATGTTCCAGTTTAGTGAGCTAGGCGAAATTGCTGGCGATATCCGTGAACTGCGCAAGCTCTTAGTGACGACTTTGCAGGAAACTATGAGCGACTGCGCCCAGGAACTGAGCGTAGTGCAGGGGCGTTTACTCGAACTCTTAGGCCGCTTCAGACAAATCCGTGGCCGTACCCGTTTACTCAAGGGCTGGTTGCTCTACACTGATTTGCATCCGGATTATCGGCCTGCAGACCATGTGTCCCACAAGGAAATCCCGAGTCTATTCAATCGCGCTGAAATCTTGCTCGCGCCTGCTGCGGTAGATGTGCATAACGCCAGCCAAGAACTGGAGTTGATGGGCATAGTCGCGCACATTAAAGCTATCAGCCGTCATCCCGTGATTGCGGCGGTTCGTGAGCATGATGTGTCCGTTTCTATCACCCAAAGTGAAGACTTTGATGTGCCGGATAATCCGCTCAAACAAGCGGTGGATGAGTATTTCGTCGATGTGATTGAGTCTGGCCTGCGCCAATCGGCGCTGGAATATCTGGCGGATAAAGCACTGCCTTGGGACGCTGAAAGCTGGATTTATCAAGTGATTGGTGGCTACGAAGGTCTGCCCGATGAGCACAAAGCGTATTTTGAGCTTGAGCCATTGGGCGAACCGCATCCCATCTATAGCGGCAACTTTATCATTCGCGATGTTGAGTTATGGCTCGCCTAGGCCAACAACAATTACAACTGTTGGAGAACGCTTTTATTAAGCGTTCTCCCAAGGTTAAGCTCACGGCTAACTGGCGCGCTATTTACCGCGAGTTAGAAGTGGGTGAGTTAGACGGATCCGAAAAGTATCTGTGTTTTGCGCCCAAAGATTTTGAACTGCTAAGGCAAAGCGTGTTGGCGTTAATGGGGCTTGATTTAAGGCAGCTTGATTTTAATGTCGATCGCATGGCGATGTCCGCCAAAAGTCACGATGAAAAGCTCGCTAAGATCCGCCCCGAAGCCGAATACGTTTTGATGAAGTATCTAGGTTTCGAATCTTCACCAACTGGGATTTCAACTCGCACATCACTGCGAATTCCTTTGGATGAAGCACAAAAGCATTGCCATGAACTCAATGTCGCAGCCATCCTAGTGGTTGAAAATTTGGATGTATTTGATGTTATCTATCAAGCGCGTTTACCACAGGATTTAACTCATGTGATGGTTATCTACCGAGGTAGCGGTCATCATTCCCCGATTGGCGTGCGGCATTTTTTGCAAGCGATGGCAAATAAATTACCGATCATTGCCTTTACCGACTTAGATCCCGCAGGGTTACAAATCGCCCATACTTTAATGGGCGTGACCCATTGCCTTGTGCCACAACTTGCGCTGACAGCACCTGCTGAGTTATTGGCAATAGCACAAATTAATTCTACTGATGATTTCGACAAGCAAGCGAAACAGGTTAAGTATTTACAAAATACCGAGTTAAAGCATTGGCAAAAATTAGCCGTTTGGCTAAATCAACACCAGATTAGTATCAAACAGCAACACCTGCTGGCTCACGGACTTGAACTAGTGTTAGTGCCATATATTTAGCTGTCATCCCTTTCATCTCTCTGCTTTACTGTAATCAACTGGTTTTAAATCCTGTTATAAATTTAAATTCAGTTATTAAGTCTGAGTTTTATCTGGCTATTGTTTCTTATATGTTTAATTTGATGTTATTTGGTGTTTATTTTGTTTATTTATACTGGTTTAAATATATTTTGTTAGTGCTCAAATATTGTGCTTATAAATTTTTTATGCTTTAAAATCAGTTTGTTACTATTTTTCTGTGATGGTGTTAACTTAATTCAAGATGAAAAAATGAAATTTATTCATTGAATTAACTGCTAGCATGTTTCACTATCCCCGCCTGAGCCAAAAATGGATTGGCAATTGTGCTCATCATGGAAGATGAATAACAAATAAATGACCTTTCTGGGGAAATCACAAGCATGATGAAATCACTTTCGACGCGGATCTTTATTGGTCTGTTTGCCGGCCTTATTTTCGGCACAATAGTGCAATACTTCTTAAACGATATCGGTTTTTTCTCGGGCAATTTAGTGGAGCTTGCCGGTGGCGTTGGCACTATGTTCGTCAATATGATCATGATGTTGGTTGTGCCACTCGTGTTTGTGAGCATCGTTTGTGGTGTCTGTGAGCTGCAAGATCTTAAAAGTTTTGGCCGCTTGGGCGGTAAGACCTTCGGTTTTTATATCATCAATACCTTTGTCGCAATTGCGACCGCATTATTAGTGGCACTGCTACTCGAACCCGGTAAAGGTGTAGATATGAGCAGCACGGATGGTGTAGCCATTACCGCTACTGAATTGCCAAGCCTGATGGCATTAGTTGTCGACATAGTCCCACGTAATCCTGTGACGGCTTTTATGTCGGGCAATATGCTACAAGTGATCTTTATGGCCTTGTTGCTTGGCGGTGTGATTAAGTCCCTTGGGGAGCATGTTGCGGGTGCTGTCCAAGGTTTTCAAACCGCCAATAAAATCATGATGAAACTGATTTCTGTGGTGATGAGTCTTGCGCCCTATGGTGTATTTGCCTTGATGTTTAAACTCGGCGCGACCTTAGATGCAGGTGTGTTTATGAGTGTGGTTGAGTATATGGTGCTGATCCTCGCGCTGCTGCTACTGTGGATTTTTGTGGTTTATCCTATGGCAGTGGGGATATTTACCCCAATCTCAGCCAAAACCTTCCGCGAGAAGACCCAAGAGCAAGTGCTGTTTTCACTCTCGACTGCAAGTTCAAATGCGACTATTCCCGTGACCATGCGTACTTTAACGGACAAGTTAGGCGTGAACCGTGCTGTTGCTGGTTTTGGCGTACCGCTGGGTGCGACCATGAACATGGGCGGTGTGGCGATTTATATCACTATTGCGATTTTCTTTGTCGCCAACGCCTTTGGCATGCCCATTACCACTGAGCAATTGCCTTCGCTGTTATTTAGTGTTTTCCTATTATCTGTCGGTGCGGGTGGTGTTCCCGGTGGCGGCATGGTGATGATAGGTGTGTTAATCCATCAAATGGGTTTACCGATAGAAGCCTTTGCCATAGTGGCGGCCTTAGATCGGATTATTGATATGGTGCTGACATCCTGTAACGTGGTTGGTGATACTGCGGTGTTGACCATAGTGGATCAAACCGAGAAAGTGCATCAGCTTGAGTCAGCGAAGAGTTAATGTGCCATTAAGTCGTATTTTATAAAAACAAAAGCCACTGAAAACAGTGGCTTTTTTTATATTCACTATGCTGGTATTGATGCGTTGATAGGTTGGCATCAACTATGTTAGCCCATTACTTAGTGCGAGTAATTTTATCCAGATAGCCCATGGCAAACGCTGATAATACAAAGGTGATGTGTATTAACAGATACCACATGATTTTGTCGTTATCGATATTTTTCACATCCATAAAGATTTTCAGTAGGTGAATCGACGAAATCGCCACAATCGACGCCGCCACTTTGTTTTTCAGTGAGCCTGAATCTAATTTACCCAGCCAACTTAGCTTCTCACTGTCTTCGCCTACATCCAGCTGCGAGACAAAATTCTCGTAGCCAGAAAACATCACCATCACAATCAGGCCGCCCACGAGGGTGATATCAATCAAGGACAGGGTCACCAGCACTAAATCCACTTCCGTCATCTCAAAAATGATCGGCAGAATATGGAAGATCTCTTGGAAGAATTTAATGCCTAAGCCTAATAAAACAAAGCTGAGTCCCAAATAAATTGGCGCCATAATCCAGCGCGATGCATACATTAATTTTTCAAATATTTGTTCCATAATCCATTAAACCCTTTATCTAAAATGCGGTAAAAAATCGAGTCACTAATGACTAAAACAGTAACATAATGCACTTTATGCGCGCTATTACCCAATCACAAGGGCGTGAGTTATATGCTGTTATTGTGTTTTTTTTGTAACCTCTGTAGTTATTTAACCCTATTTGGGTGTTAGTGGCGCCACATCGTTTAATTTGCACTGCCTTTGATATGTCTGATCGTCGCTTTTTTCAACCTAATACCAAGCAAATTCAGCCATGGATAATCATTTTTCTCGGTATTTAGGGCTTTGATGAAGGAGGTGACATTTGTCATCCTAGATTGCTGACAACTCACACTGCCGTGATGGACATTTTACGCAGATACTTAAGTCATCTAAACAAGGAGGCTTAATCATGCAACATAAATCACTGGACCAACAATTAATCGAATACCGTCAACAACGTGCTTTAGCTATGCCCTTATCCGGCATGATTGTGTGGAGCTTATTGTTTGTATTGAGCTTTGTATTATCTCCTTCGCAGTTGGTGATGGCGGTCTTTATCGGTACTGGTTCTATTATCTACCTTGCCATGGGTATTTCGCGGCTGACGGGCGAGAATATCTCGTTTAAGAAAAGCGCTGAGCGTAATTGGTTTGAGACTGTGTTTCTCGCTGCGATGGGGATGAGTTTTTTAACCTTTAGCATCAGTATTCCCTTTTTTATGGAAAATTATCTAGCTTTGCCTTTCGCCCTTGCGGTGCAAACAGGTTTAATGTGGTTAGTCCACGGTGTTTTAGCTGCGCAAAAGGTGGCCATAGTGCATGCGATAGTGCGCACCTTAGCCTGTGTGGCAGCTTTCATGCTCTGGCCCGAGCTGAGCTTTCAAATTCAGCCTCTAATCGTGGTGTTTTGTTATGGTTTTTCAATTCCTGTGATGCAGCGCCGTTGGAAGATTCAGCAAAATCTGTGTGCTAGCAATTAGTGGGTTATCTTTGGGTTATTGTGTAGATTTTGGCTTTGCGGCCTAATGGCCGAGGTGAATCAAAGTCGTGGGGCTTCACCCCACACCCGACCAAGGAGGACTGCTCGTCCTATCCTCCTTGGATTCTCCAAGACGCTCCCAACGGAGTTGAAAGCCCCTTGGGCATTTAGCGTCCTTATGCTATCGCGTCAGACGCTCATCCCTGATTCGACTGACGCTATCTCGGCATCCATGCCTCGCTCACGCAACGAACGCAAATGCCCTGCGGCAACTCCGAGGGGAGGGTGAACTTCTGTGATCTCGGTGTTGGCCGTTAATCCCAAAAGAGTTATGTCCCATCTTTCGTTAGTATGTAAATATATTTACACTTGTTTACTTTAAAACCCTTATTTAAATATTTCTTTAATTTTTGCTAATGAACTGACTGTTTTATCTAAACCTTCATGTGCTGGAGTTTTATCACCGTGTTTCTTATCCAGAGTGTCAGAAGCATTTGAAGCAACTGCATCAATAGCTGCACTCAGTAGTTTATGAAGTAGTTCCTCTTTTCTCTCTTCACCTAAGCTATCGATTTGATTTTTGAAGCTTTGATAAGATTTTGCTAAGGCTTCTTTATGTGCATATTCTTGTTGAAGTCGTTGCGCTTCGCTTCTCCGTTTTGAAGCAAAAAGTGCAAGCCATAATACAGGTAAAATTATGGGTAATTTATGAGTGAAGTTACTCAATAAATTTCTAATGTCCGTAACATCAACAAATTTTATTACTTCGTTTGCAGTCCAGAGACTGTCAATTGTAGAAATAAAAGCTGTTATGGACAGAATTAAGATTGAAAGGTAAAACAATATAGAATATTGCTTTATTGGCTTTGCAAATGATTTCCTCATTGCTCGATATGCAGCCGCTAAGCCTGCACTGGTTGCGCCGGGGAGGAGTTCTTCAATTTGCTCATTGAGTGCTAAATATCTGTCTTCTTGTTTAGTTTTGAAATCGTCTAGGTCTTTCTGTCTTGATGTTATTTCACTTTTCAACCCTCCAATAGAATTGCCATCTTTATCTTTTCTTCCTATGACATCATTATAAAATGTACTTAAATATGAGAGCTGTTTTTCAGCATTATGGAGTAATTCATCAATTTCTTTAGCTTGCTTTTTAACATCTTCTTTTGCTAAAGATACTTGCGATATAATTGAATCGCTGCCGTTTTCCAATAGTTCTGAGTGATATTCAGTTATTTGTTGGTAGTATTTTTCTAGAGTTGATACCATCTCATTTATTTTAGTTTGAATTGCTTCTTCATATTCAGTGCCATCAAAGTATTCTTGCCTTAACGTTTCAATATCTTCATGTGTAGCTTTTAACTCTTTAAACTGATTTTCGAATTTATTTTTTTGTTCTATAAATTCATCTGAGACATCCTTAAATTCTCTATGGTATTCCAAAGCTTGATGCTTAAATGTTTTTAGCCCATCAGAAATGGATTTTTGATAACTACGAAATCCAGCATGAGCAGCTTGCGCTGCTTCTCCTGACTCTACAACATACGGTCTAACATAAGTTAGTAGATTATCTGCATTAGTATTAGCATTGACAATATGTTGAATATTTCTATTGTTATAGTAATTTGCCACTTCCATCACACAAGGTTGACATTGGTTGTAGAAGTTTGTCCATGTTGAAGTTGGTACAAGTTCTTGATCTATTACTTTAATTAATTGATCAAGGTAGTTTACAACCTTTTTTAATCGAGCCACCTCTTCCACATCCGTTGTAATGCTTTCATCGTCAACTTGTATGTCCTCGAGCTTTTCTTTTAATTCAAGCCAAAGTTTTTGAAATGGATGAATGTCAAATTGTTCTTGCCAACGACTCATTATTAAAACTCCTAATTGATTTTAGTTAAATCTTAGCAATTTTTAGCGTTGAAAAAGTTCTTTATTTATTGTCTCATTAATAATTTATCATTTCTAAATAATTCGCTGGTCATGATTGCAATCTTTACATGTTAGAGTGTAAATCTCATTGCGTTTTTTTATTTTGATATTTTTGCTTTGGCACTGTGGGCAGGCTTGTTTCATTGGCGTGTTTTTAGTGCATTGGTTGCATTTGATGTAGTAACCAAACTTACCGTACATTGGGGTGTAGTTTGTTGATTCTCCGCAATGTTTACAGCTAAGAATGCTGTGTGTAGTAGATTGCGTTATTGCTTGGGTTTGAGCTTCAACTGCTTTGTTAACTTCAAAGTGTGCGATAGGCTCTCTGACTTGTTGTGTCTGCGGGAGCGTTATTTCATTGGTTGATTTATGTGGTTCTATATGTCGATCGATTAAGAAATTGGTAATGGAATTGAGTTCTTGTTGATTAAAGTCGGGGCGGGTGTCGCTTACATTTATAATGCGCATGAACTTACTTTTAAGATTCATGATTTTTTCAAGTTTATCGACTAAAAACTCTGTTTTAACTAACAACTCAGAAATGGTCGTTGGCATAGTATCTCTGTTGATTACCGCATCACTTGAGACCGCGCACACATGGTTCCAGCAACGCATACTAAAACTTTGTTGTCTTATACCAAGTAATTTTCCTAGAATTTCACTTCTATGCTGTTTTAGCATTTCTTTAAGCAGTGCTTGTTGTAGTTCAACTTGCTTGATAGGAGACGGCATACCAAACCATTTACTTCCGTGACTGCGAGTCCATTCACCCTGTTGGTTCACATCCACATGGCCTTTTATGCTTTTAGATTCAATTAAAACAAAGCCATAGGGGTAAATGATTAAATGATCAATTTGCGCGGTTTCGTCATTAAAGGTGAATCGAAAATCATTGATAACCAACACTTCTGGATGATCTTTGAAGGCGCGGCGTAAATAGAAGGCAACATCCTGTTCTTGTTTTTGACCCGCAATCGTTTGTGGTGTTTGGGAATTTTGAAGTGTTTTAGTTTTTAGAATCATTTATCAACAGCATCCATTCATAACTTGATAATAATCAGCCTCATAATACCCACTTTGCCATTGAAAGATAAAGACAAAAATCGCTAAACGTTAACGTAGCTCAAAGATGGGAAAGTACAAATCTTTGGGGAGTTACAGCCAACACAGAAGTTACAGAAGTTCACCTTCCCCTGCGAAGTTGCTGAAGGGCGTTGAAGAAAATCGCGTGACCCAGACAGGACGTCTGCGTAGCTTTCGGGGGGAAGGGACGCCCCATCGGAAGCGTTAGCGATTTTCGAATAAGCACGAAGCCAGTATTCAATGCATGTAACTTCGCTAGGGGCGTCTTGGAGAATCCAAGGAGGATAGGACGAGCAGTCCTCCTTGGTCGGGTGTGGGTTGAAGAACCACGACTTTGATTCACCTCGGCCGTTAGGCCGTAATTATTAATCGCGATTCACAGCGATAACTTTGTTCGCGAGACACCAAACAAATCATCACAATTGATTGAGGGTGAAGCCCCATGACGTTAAACTTCTCGGCCGTAAGGCCGCAATTACTCCGGCGGTAAAGCCGTATAAAACCCAAATGTCGCATTCTGCGACAAAAAAGCCACTGTGGTCAGTGGCTTTCATCATAAAAATCAAAATCTAAGCGATTCGGCTTACTCTATATTTGGCTCTTCGCTGTAATCAATACCGTGGTAGCTCAGGCAAGCGTCGACTTCGTTGCTGCTGCCTAGGATGACGGCAACACGTTGGTGAATTTGTGTTGGTTGAATATCCAAAATGGTTTCATAACCGGTAGAAGCCTTACCGCCAGCTTGTTCGACTAAGAAAGCCATTGGATTGGCTTCGTACATCAAGCGCAGTTTGTACGGTTTTTTAGGATCTTTATTGTCGGTTGGGTAGGTGAAAATACCGCCACGTGATAGCACGCGGTGTACATCGCCGACCATGGCCGCAATCCAGCGCATGTTGAATGATTTTTCGCGTGGGCCAATTTTACCGAGCAGTAAATCGGCAATATAGGTTTGCATTGGCGCTTCCCAAAAACGTTGGTTCGACATGTTAATGGCAAATTCGGCTGTGTCTGGGCTAATGCTCATGGCGGCATTCGTCAGTAAAAACTCATTGGTTTCTGGGTGCAAAGTAAACAGTTGCACGCCTTGGCCTGTGGTTAATGCCAGCATGGTTGATGGACCATAAAGTACATAACCTGCGGCTAATTGTGCGCGGCCAGATTGTAAAAAACTAGTTTCAGTCAGCTCGCCAGCAGGGGCGGGCAGGACGGAGAAAATGGTGCCGACTAATGAGTTAATATCGATATTAGATGAACCATCAAGTGGATCGAAACACACCAGATATTGACCATTTCGGCTGACTTCAACCACATGATCTTCTTCTTCCGACGCTAAACCGCGCACTGTACCGTCAGCTTTTAAGGCATCTTTGAGCATGTCGTTGGTGATGATATCCAGTTTTTTCTGGGTTTCACCTTGGACGTTTTCTTGCTCAGTCGCGCCTAACACGCCCGCAAGTGCACCGTGGCGAACGGCATGGCTAATGGCTTTTGAGGTGTCGGCTAAGGTTAAAATTAGGTGGGAGAGGGAGTCGTTCACTGCCTGTGAGGTCAGGTGCTGGGCCAGAGTCTGCATGTTATGTCCTTTAGAGGTTCAACAATGAGGTCAATTTCGTTATTTGCCGCGAATGATAACTCAGTTAGTCGACAATTTCAGCGATGTTGCTGATGCTTTTAGCGAATATTAGGGCTTTTTGGGATTATTTGGATTGGGCTTGGCGCAAGGGCCTAATTTGTATCGGCATATTGCATGCTATTTCTATTTAGGGTTTGCCTCTGGCACAATGTCGGCTTGTTTTTAATCGCTGACATCTTAGGCGATTATGTTTCCAAGGAATAATAATGATTAAAAATAGGTTAACTTGGTTCCCTGCGTGCTCACTTAAGGTGCGCGCCGTTCCCCTACTGATAGCGAGCCAAATGGCCATGATTTCGACAGCTATGTTTTCAATTACCCCAGCTTATGCAATGGAAGGCGGCAAACAGCCACTGACGATTGAGCGAATGAACGCCTCGCCCGCCTTAGCAGGCACCAGTCCTCGAGGTTTGAAATTGTCACCCGATGGTCAGCGTGTCACTTATCTTGCGGGCCGTAAAGACAATCAAAACTTTTATGATCTCTGGCAGATGGATGTAAAGACGGGAAAATCTAGCCTATTGCTCAATGCCGATAAGTTGGCAAGCAATGAATTATCCGATGAAGAAAAGGCCCGCCGCGAACGCCAACGTATTTATGGTGAAGGCATTATGGAGTACTTCTGGGCCGATGATAGCCAAGCGCTATTAATTCCGGCTGCTGGTAATCTGTATTATTTTTCATTAGTGGATAACAGTGTCAGCCAACTTCCCATTGGCGAAGGGTTTGCCACAGATGCGCGCCTATCGCCCAAGGGACATTTTGTGTCTTTCGTGCGGGATCAAAATCTGTATGTGTTAGATCTGGCGACCAAAAAACTCCAAGCTATGACGAGCGATGGCGGCGGGGCGATTAAAAATGCCATGGCCGAGTTTGTCGCTCAGGAGGAAATGGATCGCATGACAGGTTATTGGTGGGCGCCCGATGAATCGGCCATCGCCTTTACCCGTATTGATGAGTCCGGTGTCGAGCAAGTAACCCGTAACGAAATCTATGCTGATGGTATTAAACTTACTGAGCAGCGCTATCCCTATGCCGGCAAAAACAACGTCGATATCGCCCTCGGTGTGGTCACGTTAAAAGATAAGGCTATCAATTGGGTGACCCTGCGCGAAGAGAACAGCGAAGACAATAGCAAAGATATTTACCTGCCGCGGGTCGATTGGCTGCCCGATAGCAAACATTTGTCGTTCCAGTGGCAGAGTCGCGATCAACATAAGCTAGATTTGCAACTGGTGGCGTTAGATTCACTGACTAAGCCAAAAACCTTAGTGAAAGAACGCAGTAACGCTTGGGTTAATCTCAATAACGATCTGCATTTTTTAAAGCAGCAATCGGCTTTTATTTGGGCATCTGAGCGTGATGGTTTTAATCATCTGTATCTGTTTGACTTAAAAGGTAAACTCAAAACGCAATTGACTCAGGGCGAGTGGGCTGTCGATGCGTTGGAATACATAGATGAAACCGCTGGTTGGGTATATTTCACTGGCCGCAAAGATACGCCAATCGAGAAACAACTTTATCGCGTGCCTTTAGCGGGTGGCAAGGTTGAGCGGGTAAGCAAGCAAGCGGGCATGCACGATCCTGTGTTTGCCGACAATCAAAGTGTGTATCTGGATTATTTCAATAGCTTATCTCAGCCACCGCAGATCAGTTTACACGGTGACAAGGGCCAACAACTGGCTTGGGTTGAGCAAAATGAAGTCAAGCAAGGCCATCCTTTATATGACTATGCGGGTCTGTGGCAAATCCCTGAATTTGGTGAACTGAAAGCCGAAGATGGCCAAGTGTTACAAACCCGTTTATTCAAACCTGTTCCCTTCTATGCGAGCAAGAAATACCCTGTCGTAGTGCGGGTTTACGGTGGGCCGCACGCACAGTTAGTGACCAACAGTTGGACCGAGCAGGACTACTTTACCCAGTATCTGGTGCAACAAGGCTATGTGGTGTTCCAGTTGGATAACCGCGGCAGCGCCCACAGGGGCACAAAGTTTGAGCAAGTGATTTACCGTCATTTGGGTGAAGCTGAAGTCAAGGATCAAAAAGTGGGAGTGGACTATTTACGGAGTCTGCCATTTGTCGATGCCGATAATGTAGCGATTTACGGCCACAGCTACGGCGGTTACATGGCCTTGATGAGTTTATTTAAGGCGCCGGATTACTTTAAAGCCGCGATTTCGGGTGCACCTGTAACCGACTGGCGCTTATATGACACCCATTATACTGAGCGTTACTTAGCCCATCCTGAGGGGAATGAAAAAGGTTATGAAGCCAGCAGCGTGTTCCCTTATGTGAAAAACTATCAATCGGGTCTGTTGATGTATCACGGCATGGCCGATGATAACGTCTTGTTTGAAAACAGCACTCGGGTTTATAAGGCGTTGCAGGATGAAGGGAAATTATTCCAGATGATCGATTATCCTGGATCTAAACATTCGATGCGTGGCGAGAAAGTACGTAATCACTTATATCGCTCACTGGCAGATTTCCTCGATAGGCAGTTGAAAAACGCCAAATAGCAGGCATAAAAAAACCAGATCCTAGGATCTGGTTTTTTTGAATCGATTCTTATCAAACCAATTAATGCGGATGTTGCTTAGCGGGCGATTAGCCTTCTAAGTTACCGCAAAAACGATAGCCTTCACCGTGAATAGTCGCGATGATTTCTGGCGTATCTGGTAAGCTTTCGAAATGCTTACGGATACGACGGATAGTCACGTCTACAGTACGATCGTGTGGCTTAAGTTCACGGCCAGTCATTTTCATCAGTAGATCGGCACGAGTCAAAATTTTGCCTGGGTTTTCAACAAAGTGCAGCATAGCGCGGAACTCGCTACGTGGCAGTTTGTAAGATTCACCCTGTGGGCTCACTAATGAACGGCTGTTGATCTCTAAGCTCCAATCATTGAAGCGGTAGTATTCTACTGAGCTCTTTTCTTCGACTTCAGCGCCAGCGCTGTTGACACGAGTCAGAAGGTTACGAGCACGAATCGTTAATTCACGTGGGTTGAACGGCTTGGTAATATAATCGTCCGCGCCAATTTCAAGTCCAAGAATTTTGTCGACTTCGTTGTCACGACCTGTCAGGAAGATAAGACCGATGTTGTTGATTTCACGTAGTTCACGTGCCAACAATAGACCATTCTTACCTGGCAAGTTAATGTCCATAACGACCAAGTTAATTTTGTTTTCCTGCATAGCCTTATGCATTTCTGCGCCATCATTGGCCTCAGTTACCACATACCCTTCTGCCTCGAAAATACTTCTCAGCGTGTTACGGGTAACGGCTTCATCTTCAACGATCAGAATGTGCGGATTTTGCATATTATTTACCTAAATTTTAATCAGTTTATACTAACCAATAAGAGCAACTTACTTCGGGCTCTTATATTCATAAAAGCGTTGATACTTCCTTGAACTGCTTTGTGCTCAAAAGGAAAATCTTTACGGTGACATCTATATCTGGATGTAGATTAAGTGCACGTTTAAGTGTAATACGAGAAAACGTAATCAGTACCAACTTCGATAAGCAATAGTTAGAATAAGTTCCTTAACTATTGTTTTTTTTAAATGTTTAAAAGACAAATCAAATGTAGAACAGATTTTAAACAGATGCCCGGTCAGTTCACGTTACTTTAAGCGATATATGTAACAAACTGTATTGAACGATAAGCATCTTGCTCAATCTGTTTCAACTCACCAGTACGTACATTGTACTCGTTTTAGTCATTTGTTAACAAATGAAATGTTAACAAATTTTAGGTGAGCAGGGGTTTTTACCATGATATTTACTTTAGCTATTGATTAGTATAACTAATGTATTTCTTATTCCTGTGAGCCAGTTCACGCCTCTTTGGATTTTACAATCACTCTGCTACACTAGCTTGGGTTCATTTTTCGACTAGACTACCAATGGACAATACGACTCAAAATTTGTGGCAATGTTACCAAGCGCCGTTGTTTCTGCTGACTCAAGCATTATCCTGTGATTTTTCCTTTGCTGTTATTACCGCTCATAATCCCGCTTCAAAGCTTCTCTCTCCTAGCCAAAACCGTTTACTCGATCGCCAACTTCTCCGTGAAATTGAATTACTCGGTAGCCCTTATCGTGCTTTAGTGGGCGCAGCACCGGATTTATCCCACATGGAAAAAAGTTGGGCCGTGTTTATCGATAGAACGATGGCATTGCAATTGGGTAAGAAATTTAATCAATATGCGATTTATGTTGTCGAACAAGGGGATGTGAGCTTAGTGCCTTGCACCTTGGATGGACATGATGAAGTGTGTTTAGGCAAATTTAGAGATTATGTGCAGCTGGTATACGAGCTACCCGATTTGAACATTTAGTTGTTTTCAAAAGATTTTATTTAAATTGTTCATTTGTTATGAAATTAGCATTGACTTCATTAGGGGTTTATTGCTACTTTTTTCGTCCCTTTCCTAGGAAAGGAACAGAAGAGGAGCGTTAACTAGGTAGTCGGTCAGAGGAGCACAAACTCCAGCGATGACTGATGAGGGAGATTAACGCCGAGGCATAGATATGGTTGCTGCATGTTTATGTCGGTCGCTCAGGCTGAATCCTGACGATTGTCACCTGTAATTGGTGGAGAGCTTCTGGTGACGATTGCTGTTTCCCTTCTTTTGGGGTGCGTTATCATTGAGCACCAGGCTCTTCGAACGAAGTCAGTTCGGAGTGTGATCATGTTAGTTAATCAATATTTTATTCAATCTGCATTTATTTTTTGCCCTACGTGTTTCACGGAGGTGCGCTAATGTCCCTCGTTGTCGCAAAATTTGGTGGCACCTCAGTTGCCGACTATAACGCTATGAATCGCTGTGCCGACATAGTGTTAGCTAATCCTCATTGCCGTTTAGTCGTGGTCAGCGCTTCGAGCGGCGTGACTAATCTGTTAGTGGAATTGACCCAAGAATCGATCAACGACGATGGCCGATTACAGCGATTAAAACAAATTGCCCAAATTCAATATGCGATTTTAGATAAGCTCGGTCGTCCTAACGATGTGGCCGCCGCATTAGATAAATTATTGAGTCGTATGTCGGTATTGAGTGAAGCGCTTGCATCACAACGCAGCAAAGCGACTATGGATGAGTTGTTGTCCCTCGGTGAGCAATGTTCTTCGGCGTTGTTTTCGGCGGTGATCCGTGAGAAAGGTGTCAACTCAAGTGCCTTCGATGTGCGCCGAGTATTACGTACTGACAGCCACTTTGGCCGCGCTGAACCTCAGGTTGAACAGATTGCGACTCTAGCTCGTGATTATCTACAGCCACTATTAGCGGAACAAGTGATTGTCACGCAAGGCTTTATCGGTGCCGATGAAGCCGGTCAAACGACCACGTTAGGTCGTGGTGGTAGTGACTATTCTGCTGCACTGTTAGCCGAAGCGTTACGCGCCTCAGCGGTCGAGATTTGGACCGATGTCGCTGGGATTTATACAACAGATCCTCGCCTTGCGCCCAATGCCTTTCCGATTGCCGAGATCAGTTTCAATGAGGCTGCCGAGATGGCGACCTTTGGTGCCAAGGTATTGCATCCTGCGACTATTCTTCCTGCCGTTCGTCAGCAAATTCAAGTGTTTGTGGGTTCAAGTAAAGAGCCTGAAAAAGGCGGGACTTGGATCCGTCATCAAGTGGAAGATGCGCCCTTATTCCGTGCTGTGGCTTTGCGCCGCGATCAAACCCTGTTAAATCTTCACAGCTTGCAAATGCTGCATGCGCAGGGCTTTTTAGCGGAAACCTTTGCGACATTAGCGCGACATAAGATCAGTGTGGATTTGATTACCACATCAGAAGTGAATGTGTCTCTAACCCTCGATAAAACCGGTTCAGATTCAAGTGGTCAAGGTCTGTTGAGTGAGGCATTGCTGCAAGAATTATCACAGCATTGTCGTGTGCGAGTTGAAGATGGATTGGCCTTAGTGGCGATTATCGGTAACCGCATCGCGACGACGCCGGGTATTTGTCGTCGTGTGTTTGAAGTGTTAGAGCCACACAATGTGCGGATGATTTGCCAAGGCGCCAGCCCACATAACCTGTGTGTGTTAGTGGCCGAAGCGGAAGCGGCGCAAGTGGTTAAATCGCTGCATCAAAATCTGTTCGAAGGCGTTTAGTATGTTGCCGACAACATCGTCTCTGCAAATCGGGGAGCTTGCCGCAGGGCAAGCGCTCACCTTGCCTATCTACCATTTCAAACCGAGTGACGATAAGGCGAATGGCCCCAAAGTGTATATTCAGGCCAATGTCCACGGTGCTGAAGTTCAAGGTAATGCGGTGATTTATCAGTTGATGAAGCAGCTTGAACACTGTGACATCCGCGGCGAAATCACTTTAGTGCCATTGGCCAATCCACTCGGGATCAACCAAAAAAGTGGTGAGTTTACCCTTGGCCGATTTGATCCTATTACGGGCGCGAACTGGAATCGTGAGTATTTGAATCATGCAATCGATTTGCCGACTTGGTATGGGGAACATGCCAAGCTGAGTGATAGCGAGCTGATCCAAGCCTATCGCAGTACTTTGGTTGAAGCTTGTCAGCAAAAATTGCGTTATGAATGGGGCATCACCACGGGTCATAGACTTGCGGTTAACCTGCAGATTATGGCCCATGGCGCGGATATAGTGCTCGATCTGCACACAGGTCCTAAGTCTTGTAAGCACTTGTATTGTCCTGAATATGACTTAGCTGCTGCGCAGTTTTTGTCGATCCCTTATACGCTCATTATCCCCAATGCCTTTGGTGGCGCCATGGATGAGGCGGCGTTTTGTCCTTGGTGGCAATTGAGTGATTTTGCAAAATCTCAAGGGCGCGATTTAGGGGTTACAGTGTCAGCGTTAACCTTGGAATTGGCGAGCCAAGAGCGCGTCTGTCTTGAGGATGCACGGGTTGATGCACAAGGGATTTTGGCATATTTAAGCCACCGAGGCGTAATAGCTGAAACCGTTGCGCCCGCTAAAATGCAGCGCTTTGGTTGTTACCTTAAGGACTATAAAAAGTATCACGCGCCAAGTGCTGGATTAGTGGAATACCTCGCGCCTGTGGGTGAACCTCTGGCAGCGGGACAGCCCTTAGTGAATTTACTGCGTATGGATTTATACGGTACAGCGGATGAGCTAAAGACGGTCAGTTTACCGCAGGACTGCGTGCCGATTTTGCACTTTGCTTCGGCGTCTGTGCACCAAGGAACAGAGCTTTATAAAGTCATGACTCATGTGTTTGAGTTGCCAACGACATAATCGCCCGCTTAGAGCATAAGCATTAGCTCATAACATTCAGCTTATAAGAATGAACGAAAACAACGCCAATCCTAATTGATTGGCTTTGTTGTGTTAAGGTGGCTATAACCACTTAAATCGATAAAACAGCGCCATTTGCAGGGCGACGAGTGAGATTAATATGCCGCAGAAGGTGGCGAAGGCCCAAGTGTTGTCCGCGCCCGGTATCCCGCCAATATTGACCCCAAGTAAGCCTGTTAAAAAGCCCAACGGTAAGAAGATTGCTGACACTAAGGATAAGAAATATAAGCGTTTGTTGAGTTGCTCCGATTGCTGACTGAGTAATTCTTCTTGAGTTACATTAGCCCTATCGCGCAGGGCATCGAGATCTTCAATGGTGCGGATAAGTTTATCGTTTGTTTCCCTCAGCTTGAGTCGCTCAGTATCTTTAAATAGGCTGAATTGCTCGGAAATCATTTTCGAGAATGCTTCGCGCTGTGGGGCTAAATAGCGGCGAATGGCTACAGTTTGACGGCGCAGTTCGGCGATATCGGTACGTAAATCTTTCACATTGCCTGAGACGACTAGTTCTTCTAAATCAGAGAGCTGTTCTTCCAATTTATCAATAAACTCGACTTTACGATTGGTCAGTCGCTCGCAGATTGCGACGATAAAGTCCCCCGTAGTTGTAGGCCCATTTCCTTCAAGGATCAGCTCGGCGACATCTTTGACCGACTGTAACTCGCGATCGCAGGTGGAAATGATCCGCTGTTTATCGGCATAAATACGCACGGCCACCATGTCTTCGGGAGCTGAATTGGGGTTGAGGTTAACGCCGCGTAATGCGAGTAATATACCTTCACCTGTAATCACAGCGCGGGGGCGAGTGTCTTGGGCGAGTAGGGCATCACTTTCGACCTTAGGCAGACCGCTATTGAGTATCCAGTGGCGTGCCTTTTTATTGCGATAGCGAAGGTGTAACCAGAGTAGGCCATCCTGAGGATCCCATTTTTCGATCTGTTCTAGGCTCAAGGTGGAACCCGCTTGGGCGCCGCTGAGCACTAAACTGTAGATAAACCCTTCGTGCATATCGCATTCCATTTAACTTTCAAAATCATCCAAACAAACTAACTGATTTTGTCATGAAAATGAAGTCAGTACTTATGCTTAACGACATGAGAAAAACGTAAATTGACATAAATTTGATGTGCTGAGGGATGCAAGCAACTTAGCCAAGGATAGGTTAAAATTAGCATTAGTAGGCTTAGATCAAAGAGACAATAAAATGGAATACGAATTTCGGCGTAACAGTTTAACTGGCACTTTTTTGGCTAGCTTTAGCATGGATCATGAAGTGCTTGGGCAATGGTTTACGGAAGAATTAGGGACTGAGTTAGCTAAAATTCAGCAAGTGTTGGGTGTGATAAAAGAAATTCAAGCCGATAAACGAGGTTCATGGCGTCTTGTTGGTAATGATTTTACCTTAGAGTTAGAGCGTGAACAGGCCCGAGTCTTTGCCAATGCCTTAGGCTTTGAGCAAGAATATGAATTGGAAGAGGCTATGTCACTCTATGATGCTGAGTCAGAAGCTTATTGTGGCCTAGAGGATTTTGAGCTGGCGCTATTGAGTTGGCAGCAATTTATTGAGAAAGGTTTGTAATCATTTATTTAATCTCTATTTGATAAAAACATAAAGGCAATCATGGGATTGCCTTTATTGTTTTCGCGATACCAAGCTCATTTTCGTATCTTTAATTATTAAGGTAGCGCACCGCCATTTCGGTTCTCGATTTAGCATTGGCTTTACGCAGTAGGTTTTTCACGTGCACTTTAACTGTGCCCTCACTAATGTGTAAATGCTCTGAAATCATGCGATTACTTAAGCCTTCCGCCAGTTGCTGTAGAATTTGCAGCTCCCTTGGGGTTAGGCTCGAAATCCATTCTTGTTCATCGGTCGCATCTTTAAGTTCGTAAAGGTATTCTTCGACTTCATCGCTGATCACCCTGTGGCCAAGCATGGCATTTTTGAGTTTTTCGAGCAGCAAATCTGGCTCAGTATCTTTGAGCAAATAGCCGTCGGCTCCAGCACGAAGTAAACGGATAACATCCTGTTTTGCATCGGAAACGGTGAGAATTACTATGCGTGAGGTAACACCTTCTTGGCGCATGGCGTTGAGGGTATCTAGGCCTGTCATGCCTTTCATATTCAGATCGAGTAATATGATGTCGGGTTCATCGGTGACCACTGCGGTTAATGCGTCTAAACCACTACCGGCTTCGCCAAATAGGCTGAAGTCAGGATCTGAAGCGATGAGCTGGCAGATGCCTTTGCGCAAGAGGGGATGGTCATCGACCACCAGTACGGAATAAGGTTTACCCATTTGAAGGCTCCTGTTGAGATGGGAAAATAAGCGTCACTCTAGTGCCACTTGACCCTTTGCTGTGGTGCACAAGGTTTAATGGGCTGTTAGGTTTGAGTGCGTCGTCTTGTGCATTGCATCCTTGCTCAGTCGTGGTTGTCATAGCAGGTTTAAATTTCTTTAAATCATTGTCGCTGAACACGACTTTACCTGAAAGCTTACTGGCTCGTTCATGCATTATACCTATGCCAAAATGTTGATCTCGTTCTTTTAAATGTCCAATACCTATGCCGTTATCACAAACATCAATATTGACCATACCCTCGTCATCCTTATAGCAATGGATGTTAATGAGGCTGGCCTCAGCGTGTTTGATGGCGTTTAACGTCGCTTCTCGCGTGATCTGCAGTATGTGGATGTGTTGCTTTGCCTCTAGCCATTGTGGCGCAAGTTTATAGTCTAAGGTTATCTTTATATTCGTCTTTGTCCTGAGTTGCTCAAGCATAGCCTCTAAAGCACTTTTTAGATCGGGTTCTTTAATTGTGAGCCTAAAGGTGGATAGTAACTCCCTGAGCTGCACGTAGGCAGTGCTTACACCTTCGTTGATTTCGGTTAGCTGCGCCTCAACGATTGGACTGCGGCAACTGCAATCTAAGTTTTTGCGTAATAAGCTAATTTGGATTTTTAGGAAAGATAGCACTTGACCTAAAGAGTCGTGCAGCTCTCGGGCAATTACGCCACGTTCCTCCATTAGCGCCAGTTGCTGTCTTTGCTCTGTGGCATTGTGGATCACGATTGAGCGCGTCAGCATAATTGCGAAATTGTTAAACAAGGCGATATTGGGTGTTTGAGCGGCAATTAACTCTAAATAGCCTAAATTAGCCTGCTCAAATTGCAGTGGAAAACGGGTGCTCTCTTGAGTCATATCTGGCCAGCCGCCATCGGCCTCAATCACTTCAAGCTCTTGCTCGGGATACTGGATAATGAGTCTTAGGTAGTCGAGTGATTCATAGCCTTTTAACTGATTCAGCGCCGCCTTGAGCGCCTTATAATCGAGTTTATTCGCGTTTAATGTCAGTAGGTTATCATATAAGAATGCCAGCTCGTTGTTGGCCCTTGTCAGCGCTAAGGTTTTTTCTGCTACCTGCGATTCTAGGTTGCCATAAAGCGTCGCGAGTTCCTTAGCCGTTTTTTGTAGGGCATGGGTCAGCGCTGTGAGTTCAATATATTCGGTCTCGGGCATTTCAATTTCAAAATTACCTTTAGAAATGGTATTCGCCGACTCCATCAGTTTTTGCAGTGGGATCACCACTTTCTTCTTTGTAAAACGCACGGCCACAAAAGCGATAATGAGCATGACGCCTAAGCCTAATATTTGGCTGGCGGCAAGGAGCCTGAGTTTAAAGGCGGCGTAGTGCTCCATCTCTAGCACCAGTAAATCTATGGTATCAACAAAGTCCTTCAGTGAGGCGACATAATCGCGGGAGTTTTCTTGTTCTATGTAGTGTTTCATCACCAGCCATTTATCGATGACAAGCTGATATTGAGCGGCAATTTCTGGCGGACTAAACCAACTTTCCGAGGGCTTTAACGTGTCGGAATAGAGCGTATTTTCGAATTCGGTGATTTTATCCTGCGCAGCATCACTGCCTGAGTTGGCGTAAAACATTAACCGATAGCTTTGCATCCTCAGCGACCCTGAGGCATTAATCGCCTTGGCGTCGCCTAAGCTGTAGGACAAATTGATGATAGCAAAAGTCGATAAACTACTAGAGAGCAGAATAAGTACTAACATTAATCCTAAGATTTTTGAGGTGAGACTACCTCGTTTCATTAATCCGCTGTTCATTTTGATGGCCGCTGTTATGGCACTTTGCAGTGGTTTTTACATTAGAAAATAATGTAATACATTAACAAAAGTATAGAAATGTGAACAACAACACCTTTACATTTTGATCTAGCGCAAACTTCAACCTAGATACCCCCTAAGAGGTATATTTTTAGCAGGGTTAAATCACTAAGTTTGACCATGGAGATGTCGTGATTTACAACAATAATGCAACACGGAGATGAGATGATGAAGAAGATGACAGGTAAGTCCTTTGCACTGAGTGCACTGGTTGCCGCCAGCTTCATGGCAGCGGGCGCAATGGCGAGTGATAAAACAGAGCCTCGCAACGAAGTTTATAAAGATAAATTTAATAATCAATACAGTAGCTGGCATGATACCGCAAAGAGTGAAGAACTAGTGGATGCACTTGCACAAGATCCTAATATGGTGATCTTATGGGCGGGTTATGGTTTTGCTAAAGATTATAATGCACCACGCGGCCACATGTATGCGGTAACTGACGTACGCAACACGCTACGTACAGGTGCACCCGCTAATGCGGAAGATGGTCCTATGCCGATGGCATGTTGGAGCTGTAAGAGCCCTGACGTACCTCGCTTGATTGAAGAGCAAGGCGAAGATGGTTACTTCAAAGGTAAGTGGTCAAAGGGTGGCCCTGAAGTGACAAATACCATTGGTTGTGGTGATTGCCATGAAAAAAGCTCTCCAAAGTTACGTATTTCACGCCCTTATGCAGACCGTGCTTTTGAAGCTATAGGTACACCTTTCAGCAAAGCGTCTAAACAAGATAAAGAATCAATGGTATGTGCTCAGTGCCACGTTGAGTATTATTTTGAGAAAACTGACGACAAAAAGAATTTTGTTAAATTCCCTTGGGATATGGGTACAACAGTTGAAAAAATGGAAGTCTACTATGACTCAATCCAATTTTCTGATTGGACACACGCCCTTTCTAAGACACCAATGTTAAAAGCCCAGCATCCAGAGTATGAAACGTGGAAAATGGGTATTCACGGCATGAATAATGTGAGTTGCGTTGACTGTCACATGCCAAAAGTGACCAGTGCTGAAGGTAAGAAGTTTACCGATCATAAAGTGGGCAATCCATTCGACCGTTTTGAAGAAACCTGTGCAACTTGCCATAGCCAGACTAAAGAGTTTTTGGTTGGCGTGACTAATGAGCGTAAAGCCAAAGTCAAAGAAATGAAGTTGAAAGCGGAAGAGCAATTAGTCAAAGCACACTTTGAAGCAGAGGCTGCGTGGAAAGCTGGCGCAACTGAAGAAGAAATGAAACCCATACTGACAGATATTCGCCACTCACAATGGCGTTGGGATTTAGCGATTGCTTCCCATGGTGTTGCAGCTCACGCACCGGATGAAGCATTGCGTATTCTGGGAACTTCGGTAAGTAAAGCTGCTGATGCTCGTGTTAAGTTAGCGCAATTACTCGGTAAAAAAGGCATCACAGATCCTGTTGCGATTCCTGATATCTCTACTAAAGCTAAAGCACAAGCAGCCTTAGGTATGGACATGAAAAAGATGAATGCTGAGAAAGAAGCATTTAAGAAAGACATATTACCTAAGTGGGATGAAGAAGCGAAAAAACGCGAAGCCACTTATAAGTAGGTTTTAATCAATCGCGGTTGAGTTTTCGATATGAGCTAACCCCTCATGCAAACAAAAGCCCTCGCTGACTCAGTGGGGGCTTTTTTATGGAAAAAATATCGAGTAATGTCAGGCGTTGGTCATGCTGGCTGAAGAAATACCACGGGCTAAGTCGCTATTTGATCAGTTTTAATAATGCCCTAAAGCGCTCGCCTTGGGCTTGATGTTGTAATTCAAATAATAGCGATTCCACGTTAGTTAATAAGGCGCCTCTGGCCGTCATCATCTGAATACCCAGTTTTTTATTATCGGCACTGCGTGACGAGACGCCATCTGCGACGAGATGCACCGAATATTGCTGTTCGATAAGGTCACAACAGGTTTGGTAAACACACACATGGGTTTCAATACCCGCGAGTATGACGTGTTTGCGATTCGTCTTAGTTAATGCCTTTGCAAACGCGTCACAGTGCCAGCCGCTAAAATGCTGCTTGGCAATGGGTGAGCTGGTTTTCGCAAGTAAAGTTTGCAGCTCAGGGCTAGTTGCTCCGAGTTTATCGGGTAGCTGTTCTAACCACAGTATTGGAATTTCAAATAATTGTGCGCCTTGGATTAAGGTCTGTAGTTGTTGATGCAGCTTGTCACTGTTATCCATGATTTGTGCAAGTTTTCCTTGCACATCGACGATAACGAGAACACATTCTTCTGGTTTTAACATCGGGCCTTCCTTCTGCGCTTGATGATTGTCTTAGTGATGATCTTCGCTTTTGTCTAAGAACTTGTGTTGTGATGCTCAGATTTCATCTCGTTTTACGCTTCCCCCAGTAGACCCTAATTTAACCTTGTTACCAATAGGCCTAAGGTCGAATAGCTGTCGCACTTAAACTGCTCACTAAAAGAGTGCATCGCACCAGTTAGTGCTCGATTATGGTGCATTTTTAACCTTAAAAAATAGTGTTAAATAATTTAAACCAATAATAATCAATAGATTAAATTGTTGGCCTAATGATTGAATTACCTTTGATACAAGTTAATAACAATCGCGTTTTTTGGAGGTCAGGATGAAACTAGTCAGCGCTATCATCAAGCCGTTTAAGTTGGATGATGTCCGTGAAGCTATCGCCGGAATTGGTATTGAGGGCATGACGGTGACCGAAGTGAAAGGTTTTGGCCGTCAGAAAGGGCATACAGAGTTGTATCGCGGCGCCGAGTATCAGGTGGATTTTTTGCCAAAAGTAAAACTAGAAATTGCCACTAAGGCTGAAAATCTCGACATGTTGATTGAGGCAATTACCACTGCGGCCCATACGGGGAAAATTGGTGACGGTAAGATCTTCGTCGTTGATTTAGAACATGCTATCCGTATCCGTACGGGTGAACTTGATACTGAAGCGCTATAAGGGGCTGACAATGGAAGAATTAACGAAATTAGGCGGCACAGTCATTGAACTACGCTTTGCACTCGATACCTTTTACTTTTTGATTTCTGGCGCTTTAGTCATGTGGATGGCGGCGGGATTCGCTATGTTAGAAGCGGGTTTAGTTCGCTCTAAAAATACCACTGAAATTTTAACTAAGAACGTTGTGCTGTACGCGATTGCCTGTGTGATGTATCTGTTGGTTGGCTACAACATCATGTATGTGGATAACACTGAAGGTGGCTGGTTACCGTCAATTGGCACCTTAATTGGTTCGCAATCAGCAGATGCGAGCCATGCATTAGAATCTGACTTCTTCTTCCAAGTTGTATTTGTGGCAACGGCGATGTCAATTGTCTCTGGTGCTGTGGCGGAACGGATGAAGTTGTGGGCTTTCTTGTTCTTTTCTGTGGTGATGACAGCGGTTATCTATCCAGTAGAAGGTTATTGGACTTGGGGCCAAGGTTTTATCGCTAAACTGGGCTTTGTAGACTTTGCTGGTAGCGGTATTGTGCATATGACGGGGGCGACCGCGGCGATTGCTGGCGTAATATTACTCGGTGCGCGTAAGGGTAAATACGGGCCTAATGGTCAAGTGAATCCTATTCCAGGCTCTAACTTGCCAATGGCAACCTTAGGTATGTTTATTCTGTGGATGGGCTGGTTTGGCTTTAACGGCGGATCGCAATTAATGGTGTCGGATGCGGCGAATGCAAGCTCAGTGGCGAAAGTGTTTGTGAATACCAATACCGCAGCGGCTTTTGGTGCTATCTCTGCGCTTATCGTGTGTAAGATGATTTGGGGTAAAGCGGATTTGACCATGATCCTTAACGGTATTCTGGCTGGATTAGTGGCAATTACGGCAGATCCTCTTTCGCCTTCATTGTTAATGGCGGGTGTGATTGGTTTAGTGGCGGGCGGTGTGGTGGTCTTCTCGATTGTGGGCTTAGATCGCATTAAGATCGATGATCCCGTCGGTGCGATTTCAGTACATGGTGTGGCTGGTTTCCTTGGTTTAATGTGTGTGCCATTATCCAATGCCAATGCAACTATTACCGGACAGTTGACGGGTGCAGCGATCATTTTCACTTGGGTATTCTGCTCATCATTTGCTGTCTGGTATGTGATTAAGATAACCATGGGGATCCGTGTTACTGAGGAAGAAGAATACAACGGTATGGATGCTTCTGACTGCGGTATTGATGCCTATCCTGAGTTTGTTACGGTCAAAAATGCGGGCTGATTAAACTTGCACATTAATGCGTGATTCACCTTGATGCTTAGCTTGGATCGAGGGATAGTGAAGCAGAGCCTAGGCTCTGCTTTTTTATGGGTAATCACTGTGATTGAAGTTTTAGCACAGGGTCATAAGCTTAATTACTGAGCAATTCTGTTTTCTTGCATAAATTAAGGAGTGTTCTATGAGCTTGAATATAAAAACAATAGGTCAATTTTCGCGACTAAGTCTTATCGTCATTTCTGGCTGGATATCGGTTTCTGCCTTTGCAGGAGAAGTGATCGTTAATCGCTCAAGTGAGCCTGTCGATGCCTTTGCCGTGCGTGATCAAGTGCTCAAGGATTTTGAATGGCAGGAGTCACTTCGTCGCCAGCAGCAAATCCAAATTCTGCAGGCTTTACCCTCAGGTTGCGTTACGGTCATGAAACCCTATCGACATTTTACCTGTGGAGAGCATAACTATCGGCCGTATGATTATCAGCAGCGTGAGTTATACATAGAAGTTGACCGACCTTCGCAATAGTTAATTCGTTAAATTATTTGCAATTATTTTCAATCGATCGCGATTATTATTTTTTGTAACCATTTTATGTCGTCTTTTTCGCCATTTGTAATAAGCTCAAATAGGAGCTAATGGTGTGGGAGGACGTATGTCGAAACTATTCCGAGCCGTATACTTGAGTACGATCTTGAGCGTTGTATTCAGTCAATTGTTTGCTTGTAGCTCGACGACCATTGAGCCTAATCCGTCGGATCTTGAGTCGTTACTTGCCGATTCACTGTTTACCCTTGTGGCCGATATTCCTTCTGTTGCGGATATTTTTTATCTGCCACCCGAGGTCGTAACAGACGTAAAACGTCGCTATGGAATATACACTTTGTCACACAATAACAACATGTTAGCCAATGAATGGTTAGCTAGTTATATCAATGCGAGTCAAACCAATAGCGCTAACATTGATTTTCGATATAAAGATAATCTGACCCAAATTGCCCGTGAAACCTATGCCCAAAGGGCGGGTAATTGCATGTCTTTAGTGGTCATGACTTCTGCGTTAGCGGACATATTGAATGTGAGTGCTGAGTATCAAGATATTGCGATAGAACCCGTATGGGATAAGCAAGGTGATTTCTATTTAATCAATGGGCATGTGAATTTACGCTTACTTCCACCTGAAAACGCACATTCAGTTTATGTGTCATCTACCGCAGTTTTAGTGGACTTTATGCCAGAGCGAGCTCTACGGGGATACGGTAAAACCCAAGTGGATCGGCAGACCTTAATCAGCATGTTTTACAACAATATGGCGGCAGAGTCTTTGGTGAACGGTGATTTAGACAGGGCCTATGCCTTGATTAAAGTGGGTTTAAAAGTCGGCCAGTTTGTTCCTTCACTCAACACGCTCGCCATTATTTACCGGCATAAAGGTGATGAAAAGCGGGCCGAACAGGTTTATCGCTATGCACTCAAGTTTGATGCGAAAAATCTGACAACGCTTTATAACTTAGCCTTGATTTTAGGGGAGCAGGGGCGGCTTGATGAATGGGCCGAAATTAATAAAGTGCTTGAATTAGCGCGAATACGTAATCCCTATTATTACTATGACATGGGGCAGCAAGCCTATGATGAGCATCAATACGATGAAGCCTTGGCTTGGTATCAAAGGGCGTTGGCAAAAGCGGATTATCGTCATGAGTTCTTCTTCGGTTTATCTAAAACCTACTGGGCGCTGGGGGACGAAAAGCGTGCCAAACTGAATATGGATAAAGCCTTGGCTTTGAGCCGAGATGAGTCAGAGCGTCAACGCTATCAGAGCAAGTTACAAGTCATGTTACAGCATTAGCATTTGCCCGCTCTTTTCTATACATCAATTAAGCTTATTACGGGTAAACATCTTTGCTTGCTAACATAGGGCGCCTAAATACACTTGCAGCAAATATGTTTATTCCTTTTTATCCGCCATATTCGATTTTGTTCATCAAGGCTGTGAGTTAGCTGGCATATTTGAATTTTGATTTTTTTAAAATATATTAAAACAATAAGTTATATTTGATTTTTTGAAATGGAGACAACTTGGTTGCATTGGCGCCTGAGACTCGATAAATTGAACCCAGTATTGCAGTTGAGATCCCTTATCGCAGCGATAGAAATAGCCTAAAACACCAGCGTTGGAGCAGTAAAATTATGTATTACCAAAATGATGACGTTCGCATTAAAGAAGTAAAAGAGTTACTTCCACCTATCGCGATTCTTGAACGATTTCCTGCTTCCGAAAAAGCCTCTGCGACTGTGTTTAATGCGCGTAATAGTATCCATAATATTCTGGCTAAGTCTGATGATCGTCTCTTAGTGGTGATTGGCCCTTGTTCTATCCACGATCCCAAAGCTGCGTTGGAATATGGACAGCGTTTGGTCTCACTGCGTGAACGTTATAAAGATCAACTCGAAATTGTGATGCGAGTGTATTTTGAAAAACCAAGAACCACAGTGGGTTGGAAGGGGCTGATTAACGATCCTTACATGGATAACAGCTTTAAACTCAATGATGGTTTACGCACCGCCCGTAAATTATTAGTGGATTTGAACGACAGCGGTATGCCAACCGCGGGTGAGTTTCTTGACATGATCACCCCACAATATATGGCTGATTTAATGTGCTGGGGAGCCATTGGCGCCCGTACGACAGAATCTCAGGTACACAGAGAGTTAGCCTCGGGTCTTTCTTGTCCGGTCGGCTTTAAAAATGGTACTGATGGCACGATCAAAGTTGCTATTGATGCGATAGGTGCTGCCAATGCACCACACCATTTTTTATCTGTGACTAAGTTGGGCCATTCGGCGATCGTTTCGACTAAGGGCAATCCTGATTGCCACATTATTTTACGGGGTGGCCGCGAGCCTAATTATAGCGCGCCGCATGTCACTGAGATTAGCCAGCAATTGTTAAAAGCAAAGCTTGCCGACAACATCATGATCGACTTTAGCCATGCGAATAGTAGTAAAGAGTATCAACGTCAGTTAGTGGTTGCTGAAGATGTCGCTGGTCAAGTGGCGGCGGGAAATACTGCTATTTTTGGTGTTATGGTAGAAAGCCATTTAGTGGAAGGTCGTCAAGATCTTATTGAAGGTCAAGAGTTATGCTATGGGCAGAGTATTACCGATGCGTGTATTGGTTGGGATGATACCGAGCGTCTGTTAGCCATTTTGAATCAAAGCATTATCGAACGCCGTCAGGTTTAATTGTCTGCTCGAGCGAACATAAGCCGCAACTATACCTGAGTTAGCCGTTAACGATTGCGGGTTAAGTAAAAACAAAGGCGCTATCCCGGCGCCTTTGTTTTATCTATTTATTGCTTATTTCAACAATGTATTCATTTGCTTTGGCTAAGCTACCAAAGGCGGCAATAAGGTTGTTTCTACCTTTATCTTGTATCTCTGGATTGCCTGATTCGATCATCATCCACACCCAAGTTTGGATCAGTGGTAATGGCGGGTATTGAACTTTAGCGGAATCCAACATAAAGCTTCCTTTGATCTTAATTTAATTTGTTTGTCTTAATGTTCTCGCTAGAACTTGGGCGTATGAATCGCAAAATCTAGCGCGTAGAGGTTAACAAATTCTATTGATTTGTATAACCGCCTCCATGGCATTTTGGGCAAAACGGCAAAAATAATCAACAGCAGCAACTTTGTGCCAAGTCTTCTTCCATTGCACTCTTATCCTCTTACATACGGCTCTGAGGTTAAGTAAAACGGTACATGCCTGAACACAAATTAGTATAAATTCATTTATTGTGAATACGCCAGTGTAATGCGTAAGTATGATGTTTTGGCTTTAAATACAATCAAAATAGCAGATGAGTATGTCGTGAATAAGTCTATTTGTCTGTCAGGAAAATCTGATTGATTTTATTCAGACTTTGCTAGTTTCGCTTAGCTTATGTTCGGTGTGAACTGTTACAATTGGCATAACTCATTCAAGGTTATGTCTTATGCGCCCAACGTTATATTTTGAAGGTCCAGTCGATAAATTAAACTGGCACGTCATGAAACTGCTTTGGCCTTACTTATTGGAATACAAAGGCCGTATTGCGCTGGCGATGTCATGCCTCATCATCGCTAAGCTGACCAGCGTGGCTCTACCTTTTATTCTGAAGCATTTGGTCGACACCTTAGATGCCGATAAAACCGCGCAAGCCCTCAGTGTGCCCGTAGGATTAGTGTTGGCCTATGGTGCGGTACGTTTACTAACGGCGATTACGGGGGAGATCCGCGATACCTTGTTTGGCCGCGTAACCGAGCGGGCGATCCGCCGTTTAGGCTTAGCAGTATTCGACCATTTACACCGACTTGACCTCGATTTTCATCTAGAGCGCAAAACCGGCGGCCTCTCCCGTGATATTGAACGCGGCACCAGCGGCGTGAGTTTCCTCATGCGTTTTATGGTGTTCAACATAGTGCCGACCTTGCTCGAAATTGTCATGGTGATTGGCATTTTCTTCTATAACTACGGCATTGCGTTTGCGGCAATCACTTTTGTTGCTGTGCTGGCTTATATTATTTTTTCTGTGGTCGCGACCGAATGGCGTACTGAGTATGTACGTGATGCGGCCAAGGCTGACTCGTTATCGAATACCCGCGCCATCGACAGCTTGCTGAACTATGAAACGGTAAAGTATTTTAATAATGAGAAGTATGAGTCGCAGCGCTATGACCAAGCGCTTGAACAGTGGGAAGTCGCTAAACGTAAAAACCGCTTATCTTTGTTTGCGCTCAATGGTGGACAAGCTGTGATTATCGCTTTGGCTATGACTGCTATGATGGCGCTGGCGGCTTACCGAGTTACCTATGGCGATATGACCTTAGGTGATTTTGTGTTGATTAATGCGTTTATGATGCAGCTCTTTTTACCCCTTAACTTCTTAGGTTTTGTATATCGCGAAATTCGCGGCGCGTTAGCCAATATTGAGCGCATGTTTAGCCTGCTCGATAAACATCCTATGATAGTCGACTTACCCCAAGCACTCGATTTTCAACCCACTAAGGGTGAGTTGATATTTGAAAATGTTAATTTCAGCTACGATGAGCGGCAAATTCTGCGGGACGTGAGCTTTAAGGTTGAAGCCGGTAAAAAGGTGGCTGTTGTAGGTGATAGTGGCGCAGGTAAATCGACCCTGATTAAACTGCTATTTCGATTTTACGATGTGGACCAAGGTGCGATTAAAATCGATGGACAAGATATCCGCCATCTCACCCAAGATGCGCTCCGGCGTGCCATCGCCATAGTGCCGCAGGATACCGTGTTGTTTAACGATTCATTAGTCGAAAACATACGTTATGGTCGCCCGAGCGCGACGGATGAAGAGGTGCGTAACGCGATTAAACTGGCGCACTTAGAGCAATTTATTGCATCACTGGCCCTTGGTTGGGACACAAAGGTGGGTGAGCGCGGCTTAAAACTCTCTGGCGGAGAAAAACAGCGTGTCGCGATAGCAAGGGCCATTTTGAAGGGCTCGCCAGTGCTGGTGTTTGATGAGGCGACATCTTCACTCGATAGTCGCTCCGAGCAAGCTATTTTGTCGGCACTGCGGGAAGTCGCTAAGGGGCACACTAGCCTAGTGGTGGCTCATAGGTTATCGACCATAGTCGATGCCGATCAAATAGTCGTATTAAGCCAAGGAGAAATAGTTGAGCAAGGTAATCATCAGACTTTGCTGTTGGCAAATGGTCTCTATGCCAAATTATGGCGGATACAAAATGAGCAACAACATACTCCTCTGAGCAGTTAATAGCGTAATACAGTTCAGTCTTTATTCAGCTTCGGCTCTCTATACTCAATGCCAACACATCAATCGGAAGAGATCTGGCATGGAAAATATTACACTGAGAGCTAATATTGAAGGCAAAGAAGAAAAAGTCGCCACTGATTGGTATGCCATCATGGCGACATTGAAAAAACGTGGTGTTGATTATGATTCATTGCAACGTATTCATGCTGAATTGAATGCGGGCCTGTTGGTTACAACTCGGCGACTTACCTTGGCTAAAGTCAATCCAGAAATGGTGCTGGCAGGTGTGATCCGCGATATGAACGCGCCGACAAGTGACTTTATGGGTATGCGTTAGGTGTGTTCGCTAGTGCTTTAGTACAGTTTAGGTGAGAACGTACGAGAATAGAGGTGAGCCTCTATTCTTGATGCTCTAGAGAGACTCCAGAGATAAAATATGACTGAATTAAGCTACGCCGTTCAGCTTCCCCGCTTTCCAACCTTCACATAAAAGATTCAATTTAGGTACTGACTCATCTATCAAAGTGAGTCGAATGATCTGCCCTTCGCGAAAACACACCAGTTCACCTTCGATCTCGGTCAGGCGATTACAGCTCTTACAGCTAGTGCTTACAGTTTTACTGGCGGGCAGTTGGCTTACGAAGCTAGATTTCAAAGTGTTTCCTTAAGTTCAATTGTGGGTAAGACATTTGAATAATGTCTCACGTCACGGATCTTACCTCTTTTGTGATACGCATTCAAATATACCTTATGTAAACCCTATATAAACGAAAGTTGTATTCGCCATTAACCGCGAGGGTTCGCGGCTACTTATCCATATGTGCATAGTATTTATCGAGTGAAATGGATAAACCGCTATCGAGTACAATTCGGACATGTGAGGGTTTGAGTTGTCTTGGTTCTGTCACTCCGCAAGAGTGCGCAATTAAGGCTAAGTCATGGTGTAAATTATGATTATAGTTAGCAACACGAGCCGATTTATCCCTAGGATCGAGTCCTTGTTGTAGCTTGGGATTGTGCGTTGTGATGCCCGTTGGGCAGGTATCTCTATTGCACTGTAAGGCTTGAATACAACCTAGGGCGAACATATTGCCGCGGGCCGATGCGATGAAGTCTGCACCTAATGCTAAAGCCCAAGCGACTCTTGATGGCACTATGAGTTTACCCGAAGCGATGACTTTGATGCGTTTACGCAAGCCTCGTTGGATCAAGACATTAACTAGGATTGGTAAGCTTTCCTTCAGTGGTAATCCGACATAATCCATTAAAGGTTGTGGTGCAGCGCCTGTGCCGCCATCGGCACTGTCTAAAGTAAAGAAGTCGGGGGCAGAGTCTTCGCCACGACGTTCGATTTCATCACATAAATCTTCGAGCCACTGTACGTCACCGAGTACGGCCTTAATGCCCGTTGGTTTACCGGTAACTTCACGTACTCGTTCAACCATATCCAAAATATCGTTCACGGATTTGAATTCAATATGACCATTAGGGCTAATAGAGTCATAACCCTGAGGAATACCGCGGATATGGGCAATTTCAGCTGTGACTTTGATCCCTGGTAAAATGCCACCTTTACCCGGTTTAGCCCCTTGACTCATTTTAATTTCAAACATTTTGACTTCGGGATGAATGGCTATCGACTTGAGCTTTTCATCGTCTAAATGTCCGTGCTCATTACGTACACCGTATTTGGCTGTTCCAATTTGAAAGACGATATCGCAGCCACCTTTTAGATGATAAGGGCTCAAGCCGCCTTCACCTGTGTTAAGCCAGCAACCCGCCTGCGCTGCACCGTGGGAAAGGGCGGTAATTGCTGGGCGCGATAGAGCCCCAAAGCTCATGGCTGAAATATGACAAATAGCTTGAGTCGTATAGGGTTGGCGGCAATTGGTGCCAATTGTCAGTGGATGAATGGGTGTGATCTCTTCATCTTGGGTTGGGAAGGCGGTATTCATAAACATAATGGTACCAGCATTATCTAAGGGGCGAGTTGAACCAAAGGCGATAGTTCTATCGACATTTTTAGCCGCGCGGTAAACCCAACTGCGTTCTGCACGGTTGAATGGCAGTTCTTCTCTGTCTTGGGCGAAAAAGTATTGTCTAAAGAACTCGCCTTGTTTCTCGAACAGATACCGAAAGCGACCAATTACTGGGTAGTTATGTCTTACCGCTTGTTTGGTCTGCATTTTATCTGCGATATACATGTAAATAACCGCGAGTACAGCGAGTCCTATTACAATCAAAAACAGCCCTGAAAATAGATCGAGTCCCCACATAAACCAATTGAGTTCACTCATGTTATTTATCCTTATTCTTGTCCGTAACGGGTGGCGATCAAGCTCGCAGGTTGGTCATCATTAAGAGAGAGTAAAAACAGCTGGCTATAGTCATCTTCGCTGATCGCTTGGATCTCTGGTCCGCCAAGGGCTTTAATGATCAGTGGGACAGTGTTTGAATGCCCAACGATGAGTGTATTGCCCTTTACAGCATGCACTTGTTCGACAATGTGTTGAATATGTCCTTCGATAGGTTTGGCTGCTTCTACTATCGTCACAGGTAAATGGCGAGCCTCGGCGATGGGCGCGAGTGTTTGTTGGGTTCTTAGGTATTGAGTCGCAATAAGTTGCGACAGCGGCGTGCGGCTCAAGGCAGTGATCAGTGATGCTGCGCGTATTTCTCCCTTGGGTGATAACTGCGGGTTATTGGCTGGCGTGTCGGCTTTTTCCGCATGTCTGACTAAAATAATTAGTCTGCTCTCCGCATGAGCTTGGCTAATGGGAGTAAAGCCGAGGCAAGTGAATATGACGAGGCTTGTTAGCAGGCTAAAGCGTTTTATATTGATACCCAGATTATGCTTAAAATAGTGCTTAAGGATTAGTGTAAACTCGTGAAAGCGGAAATGACTCAAACTGCGGCCTGCTGCCATGGTGTAACATCCTTTTCTATTGGCTTATGTCTAAGCTCAGCGATAGTAATGATCTGCATTGCGGTGGGTTGGCGCTTTATGCACCTTATTAAAGAATGAACCCACTTAATTTATGTGGGCCTTATCATGGCCTTGTGGTCAGATGGTACTTCAATTCTAAAAATTACTAAAGCTGGTTAAATTTTGGTCGATAATTAAGTCGACCCGAATTGAATGGATAGTCATCATGGAAATCAATAAACCCCCTCAAGTGCAAAGTACTCCTTTGCCACAGAAAAAATATGCTGAAAACACGGCGTCTAAGGGCACCGAAGTGAGTGATTCGAAGGACGCGAAAGCCACAGAAGTAACCTCGAAGCAAACTGCGCAGCAAACGAGCAAGCAGCTGATGAATCAAGCGATTTTATCGGCACAGCAAGATGTGAATATCAAGTCAGGCGATCAGTCTATGGCCTTGCTTTATCGCGCAGCGATAGAGTCGATTAATAAAGAATTAGCGCCCACTATGGGCGAGAACGCGATTCAGACGGCTTACGATAATGGCGTAGATACTTCTCCAGAAGCGACTGCAGATCGTATCGTGAGTTTTGCGACGCAGTTTTTTAGCATTCACCAACAACAAAATTCGGGTATGAGTCTAAGTGATCAACTCGATAGCTTTATGGGGATTATTGGCGGTGCCATCGACAATGGCTTTAAAGAGGCTAAAGATATTCTGTCCGGCCTTAAAGTATTGCAGGGTGATATTGCCGATGGTGTCGATAAAACCTACAGCTTAGTGCAAGAGGGGCTGCAAGCCTTTAGAGATAGCTTTAACAAGAAGACTGATGAGACAGCATAGAGTCCGAGTTAATACCTCAGTATTTTCAGTTCTATATTCAGCGTTATAGTCATAAGCCCCTTATATAAGGGGTTTTTGTTGTGCAGAAAAAAGTCTATGCTGGAAGCCTATTTAACGTTTCGCTTGAGGGCAAGTTATGTGGATTAGGGGACAAGTGATAGAACGTATTGATTGGAGTGATAAGTTATTCTCATTGCGCATTGCTGCCGAGTTAGCTCCATTTATTCCTGGTCAGTTTATCAAGTTAAGTCAAATGCAAGATGATAAGCGTGTGGCTAGAGCCTACTCCTTAGTTAATTCTCCCGATAAACCCTATGCCGAGGTGCTCGCCGTTGCGGTAGAGGATGGCCTGTTATCGCCTCAATTACACAACCTTGCAATAGGCGATGAAATTGAAATTACCTCAACCGCGACTGGTTTTATGACCTTAGCTGAAATTCCTAAGGGTGAACTCCAAGGGAAGCATTTGTGGTTTTTAGCCACAGGAACAGCAGTAGGGCCATTTTTGTCTATGCTCGACACCGATGAACCTTGGGAGCGTTTTGAAAAAGTCGTGCTTGTGTATGGCGTGCGCGAGGCACAGGATTTGGCATATCTTGATAAGCTGCGTAATTTAGAACGCAAATACCCTGAACAATTTACATTAGTCTTGAGTGTGACCCGTAAACCCTTTGCCGATGCTTTACAGTGCCGCATTCCCGAGGGAATAGTCTCGGGTGAAATCGAAAAAAAGGCAGGACTAACCTTAAACGCAGCTGACTCTCAAGTTATGATCTGCGGCAATCCGGGTATGATTAATGGTGCGCAAGCCGCTTTACTCGATAAAGGGTTGGTGAAGAATTTACGCCGTGCTCCTGGGCAAATTACCGTTGAAAAATACTGGTAATCTCAATTTTACATAGAAGGCGAGAGTAAACTTGTTGCCGTTCTTGCCCCTAAAAAGCCATAGCGTTTAATGCAAACAAAAGGAAATTTTTGATGAAGTTGTTAAGTTCTCAAGCTTCGCCCTATGCCCGTTGTGTAAGAGCCTTAATCCAGTATCTAGGGATTAACAATATTGAAGAGCAGTTAGTTAATCCCTTTGAAAACAGCGCAGAATTACTCGATGCTAACCCGTTAGGACAGATCCCATGTCTTATTACCAACGATGGTGTAGCACTATTCGATAGTGAAGTGATCATGCGTTACCTAGATGCAGAGTTTGGCGATCGTAAGATGTTTGGGATCTCAAATAATAACTGGGTGCTGGAGTGTCAGTATTCTTTAGTTAAAGGCTTAATCGATAGCGCGGTGAAATTACGCCAAGAGCAAATGCGTGAAGAAGAAGGCGTGAGGTCAGTATTTTGGACTGCACGTTTTGAACAAGCACTGCTGCGCGGCCTTATGCAGATTGAGCTTCAAACTGTGATCACCCAAACCACGATTCAAGCACCGCAATTAGCCTTGATTTGCTTACTCGATTATGTGGATTTTAGACATCCAGAGCTAGATTGGCGTAAGGTTGCACCTGCGACAGCACTTTGGTTCAGTGAAATGCGTGATTTACCTGCATTTATTCAAACTCGTCCCCAATAATCCGCAGAGGATGCTCAACCGTCGGTTGCGCGTCTTCCTCTTGGCCTATCACGGCGATTTTGTTCACCAAAAGCGCCGAATAACTCACGAGTAACCCCATATTCTACTCTGCGATCATTGCCTAGTTGGCGCCTGTCTTCATGGTGTTGATAGCGGCATTGGCAGTTTGCCATAGTGCATTCTTCCATCGGAATTTCGGGCGCATCTTTCGATAAAAATCGTTTTCCAGAAAGCGCTTCAATCTGCTCACAGCAACTGCCGTTATTCACTATGCTCACACTGTGAAAACTGTGAGTTTTATTAATACTGGGATCTGCAGCTTGAGAAGAGTGTTTATGTCTTTTGGGACTAGTATTGAGTTTGAATAAGCCAAATAGCGCAATTGCGGCTACGCCTAGCAGCAAAACAGTTAACATAACGCCTCCTGAAAGCATTTTTATCAAATTAAGGTTCAGTTTAGTTTGATTTGAGATAATCTCAAATTTTCAGATTAATACCATTAAAAACATAAAGTTAATTAGCTGCTTGCTCTCAAGTTCCGTATCTATTACTCTTGCGAAACTGATAAGCATTATCATTAATGCGTTAGTGTTCAAATTTTGCTGAACACGTCATCACTTTGGGGAGAATTCGGTAATGAAATGGGTAACTTGCGCGGCTGTTTTTGGGTTAATGTCGGTTGGGCATTCAGCGAATGCAGATGATAAATTAACCGTTTATTCTTATCGTCAAGCTTTCTTAGTGGAGCCTATCCTGACGCGTTTCACCGAAGAAACTGGCATAGGTGTGAATTTGGTATTTGCTAAAGACGGTATTGCCGAGCGTCTCGTCCGTGAAGGCCGTTTATCCCCAGCGGATCTTGTGCTGACGTCTGATTTTTCACGTTTAGTTGAATTAGTGGATAAAGATCTAACCTCTCCAGTCAAAAATCCCCTGCTAGAGAGTAATATTCCTGCGCAGTATCGCGATCCCGACGGCCAGTGGTATGCCCTGACTATGCGGGTGCGAAATCTCTATACAGCCAAGGATCGTTTAGGCCAGCAGCAATTGACCTATGAAGAATTAGCCGATCCCAAATATAAAGGAAAGATTTGTACTCGCAGTGGTAAACATCCATACAACATAGCGTTAGTAGCATCTATGATTGCTCATCACGGTGAAGCTGAGGCAAAAACTTGGTTACAAGGCGTGAAAACTAATTTAGCCCGCAAACCTCAGGGGAACGACAGGGGGCAAATTGCCGCAGTAAAAGAAGGTGTGTGTGAGATCGCCATTGGTAATAGCTACTATTACGGCAATATGTTGCAGGATCCTGAGCAAAAGGCGATTGCCGAAGCTGTGACGCTCAACTTCCCGAACCAAGCTGACCGCGGTGCCCATGTGAATGTGTCTGGTATGGTACTCACTCGCCATGCGCCTAATAAAGCCAATGCGATCAAATTGATGGAGTTCTTATCCGCCGATGTGGCTCAGAAGGCCTATGCCGATGTGAATATGGAATATCCAGTGAAAGCCGATGTGGCACCTTCATCTTTAGTGGCTTCATGGGGTAAGTTTAAGTCAGATCAATTGCCCATTTTTAAGTTGGCAGAATATCACCAAGCGGCGGTTAAGCTATTAGATGAAGTGCAGTTTGATCTCTAGCTCCAGTGCTAGCGACAAAATGCAGATTTAGGTTATCAGCGCCAGTGATTGGCGCTGTGATGTTTTAAGGATTGACATGATTTTAGGATTAGCCAGAAGCTGGTCGCTTGCTGGTTATGCCGTGGCTGCCTTGCTGGTATTGCCACTATTTGCGTTGATATTTCAAGCTTTTCAGCCTGACGAAGCCGTGTTTGGGCACTTGATGGCAACGGTTCTGCCGACATATATCATTAACAGTTTATTGCTGATTTTCTGGGTGAGTCTGGGGGCGTTATTACTCGCTTTACCCTGCGCTTGGTTGATGGCTCGTTGTGAATTTGTCGGCAGGCGATATTTGCAATGGGCGCTATTATTGCCCCTCGCTATGCCTGCGTATATTGTCGCCTACGTCTATACCGATTTACTCGATTATGCGGGGCCAGTGCAGCGCGGTCTTCGTTCGATATTTGGCTGGGACTCACCGCAGGATTATTTCTTCCCCGATATTCGTACCTTAGGCGGCGCGGCGTGTATGTTGTCGCTGGTATTGTTTCCCTATATTTATCTCTTGGCGCGTACCGCTTTTATGGAGCAATCCTTAAGTTTGGCACATGCTTCGCGCATTATGGGCTGTTCACCGTGGCAAAGTTTTTGGCGTTTATCTTTGCCTATGGCAAGGCCTGCGCTCGCCGTTGGGGTGGCTTTAGTGGCGATGGAGACGGCCGCTGATTTTGCAACGGTTAACTATTTTGCCGTGCCTACCTTAACGACAGCCGTGTACGACACTTGGTTGGGTTATGGCAATTTGACCGCCGCCGCTAAGTTATCGGCGATTATCTTGCTGGTGGTATTTAGTCTGATTGGATTTGAGCGTTTTGCCCGTCGTAAACAGCAGTTATTCCAAAAACAATCACGTATACAAGTCACTGACTTGTATCGACTCTCGATGACTCAAACCTTGGTCGCACTCAGCTTTTGCGGCATGCTATTGCTATTAGCCTTTCTGTTACCTTTCGGGATTTTATTATCCTATGCGATTGGTTACTTTGAACAAAGCTGGGATAAGAGTTTTTGGCAATTGAGTCTTAACAGCTTCAGTCTAGCGCTGATCACCAGTTTACTCTGTTGCTTAATCGCCTTACTGCTTATGTTCGTTCGCCGGATAAGCCCAAGACAGAGTGATGCTTTGCCCTCACGGTTAGCTTCTACGGGCTATGCCTTACCTGGCACTGTGCTGGCTATTGGGGTATTAGTGCCTTTAACTATGTTAGATTTTGCGATTAACGATCTGGCGGATCTTGTCGGCATAGCAGGTCCTGGTCTTATCCTTACAGGCAGTGTGATGGCATTGATTTTTGCTTTTTGTGTGCGTTTCGTGGCAATTGCGATTGGCAGTGTTGAAAGCAGTTATAAACGCATCTCGCCATCGCTAGACATGGTGAGTCTGACCATGGGGCAAACTCCTCGGCAACTTTTGCGGCGGGTGCATTTGCCTTTACTTGCTAAGGGATTATTTGCGGGCGCTTTATTGGTGTTTATCGAAAGCATGAAGGAACTGCCCGCTGCGTTATTGCTGCGGCCTATCGGCTTTGAGAATCTTGCAACTTATGTATTCCAGTTTGCGTCCGATGAAAAACTCGAGCACGGCGCATTAGCTGCTATTGTGATTGTACTGGTGGGTTTAGTGCCGCTTATTTATTTAAACCGTTCATTGGAGCATCACAGCTGATGACAAGTACGCTCAAGCTTAAGCAAATTCATAGCGATTATCAGGGCCAGCAAGTACTTAAAGGTTTGAGTTTAACGCTCGCCCAAGGGGAAATTCTGGCGTTGTTAGGCCCAAGCGGTTGTGGCAAGACGACCTTATTGCGTGCAGTTGCTGGATTACAGGCCATAAGCCAAGGTGAAATCCAGATTAATGGCCGCATAGTGAGTGGCAATAGCCAGTTTGTACCTAGCGAGCAGCGCGGCATCGGCATGATTTTTCAAGACTATGCGCTTTTCCCTCATTTGACTGTGGCGGAAAATATCCTCTTTGGGGTGGCTAGATTGTCGGGCGCAGAACGTCAGGCACGTTTGGATGAAATGCTAGCCTTGGTCAAACTTGAAGGGTTGGCACAGCGTTATCCCCATGAATTATCTGGCGGTCAGCAGCAGCGAGTTTCGATTGCGCGGGCACTTGCCTATGAGCCGCAGTTATTGCTGCTCGATGAGCCTTTTTCCAATATTGATGCCCAAGTGCGCTACGAGATGATGGCGGAAATTCGCAGCATCTTAAAACAGCGTAATGTCAGCGCGGTGTTTGTTACTCATAGCAAGGATGAAGCCTTTGTATTTGCAGATACTTTAGCCATCTTTAATCAAGGCATCATAGTGCAGCATGGTAGTGCCGAAGCTTTATATGCCGCCCCAAACAGCCGCTATGTGGCGGACTTTTTAGGTAGCGGTAATTACTTACCTGCAGCAGTGTTTGATGGGCACAGTGTTGTCACTCCCATAGGTCATTTAACCAGCCTCACGCCATTAAATTTGCCGAGCGAGTTCAGCGGAACAGTATTCTTGCGACCACAGCAATTGACGCTCAGCGCCGATGAACAGGGCGTTGGTACTATCACTGAGCGACGTTTCTTAGGCGCCTTTTGTCATTATTGGGTCAAAATTGAGGCCGCTTCCCATGCTTATTATGTGGAGGTGCGTAGCCAAATGATGCAGCTAAGTATTGGTCAAAAGGTTGGGGTAACGACTGAGCCGCATTCGCTCGTGTTGTTTGAATCTTCAGCATATTCAAACTGTGGGGACCCAATCTAAGCGATGAGTATTTATTCAATGCTGATATGACATAGCCAACTAAAGTACGACATTTTTGCTTACGTTAAACTTGGGTCTATGTGGTATTGGTTGGTGATATTTTCGACCATCCTTGCTACTTTTATCCTCCGGTTTTGGAGGAATTATGATAAAAACAATAAATTCAATTTGCACCCTCGTTATTGTAGCAACGGCAATATCGTCTTCAGGAGTGATGGCCATGGATAGGATCACAGGTAAAGCCTTCGCAACGCGATCAGAAGTGTATGCAACCCAAGGGATGGCGGCGACCAGTCAGCCTTTAGCCACGCAAGTCGCTATTGATATACTCAAACAGGGCGGCAGTGCGGTCGATGCAGCGATTGCCGCTAACGCCATGTTAGGGTTAGTCGAGCCAACGGGCTCGGGTGTCGGTGGGGACTTATTTGCTATCGTCTGGAGCGCAAAAGATAAACGCCTCTATGGTCTTAATGCATCGGGGCGCAGTCCCAAATCCTTAAGTTTAGAAAAGCTTAAATCCCTCGGATTAGACTATTTACCGCCGCTTGGGCCCTTGCCGGTTTCTGTACCGGGCACTGTGGACGGTTGGTACGAGCTGCATAATAAGTTTGGTAAATTAGCTATGGCCGATAACCTCGCGCCTGCAATTCATTACGCCCGTGATGGTTTCCCTGTCTCCGAATTGATTGCTTATTATTTTGAGGGTAGCGGTAAAAAACTCGCAAAATTCCCCGGTTTTAAAGAAACCTATATGCCTAATGGTAAGATGCCTGCCGTAGGGGAAATTTTTAAAAATCCCGCGCTTGCTAACACCTATGAGAAAATTGCCAAGGGCGGCCGCGATGCTTTCTATAAAGGTGATATCGCCAAAAGTATCGATAAGTACATGAAATCTCAAGGTGGTTATTTAAGTTATGATGACTTAGCGAGCCATACTAGCGACTGGATAGATCCCGTTTCGGTGAACTACCGTGGTTACGATGTGTGGGAACTGCCACCTAATGGTCAAGGCATTGCGGCGCTACAAATCTTAAAAACCATGGAACCCTTTAATGTGGCTGCCATGGGCTTTAATAGTCCTGAATATGTCCATTTATTTGTCGAAGCAAAGAAACTCGCCTTTGCCGACAGAGCTAAGTTTTATGCCGATATGGCCTTTAATAAAGTGCCCGTTACTGAGCTTATCTCACAGAAATATAACTATGATCGCGCTAAGTTGATTGACCCTACAAAAGCCGCCAAGAGTGTCGATGCGGGTAATCCGGCGTTGCAACATGGCGATACTGTGTACCTGACTACCGCCGACAAAGATGGCAACATGGTGTCACTCATTCAGAGTAATTACCGTGGTATGGGGTCAGGGATGACACCGCCGGATCTCGGCTTTGTGCTGCAAGACCGCGGGCAGATGTTTGATTTAACGGAAGGGCGTTTTAATACCTACGCACCGGGCAAGCGTCCATTCCATACCATTATTCCGGCTTTTGTGACCAAAGACGGTAAACCTTGGCTGAGCTTTGGGGTGATGGGCGGCGCGACTCAGCCACAAATGCACGCGCAGATTGTAATGAATCTGATTGATTTTAAAATGAACTTGCAAGAAGCGGGCGATGCCCCCAGAATTTTGCATATGGGTTCAACCGAGCCCACAGGCGAAGTGATGAATGATGGCGGCTACGTTAGTCTGGAATCAGGTTTTCCGGTAGAAACCCGTCGTGAGTTGATTAAGAAAGGCCATGTACTGCGTGATGGACTTGGGGAGTTTGGTGGCTATCAAGCCATTGGATTTAATGCCGAAACCGGCGTATATCGTGCGGCCTCTGAGAGTCGCAAGGATGGTCACGCCGCGGGTTATTAACTTCAGCGTCACGCTAAGGTAAGCTTGAGGCAGAGTAAGCTTTGCTTCATTTATTCGATTTAACTGATTGGCGAGACTTTAATGGTCTCGTCAATTTTTACGTTTAAGGGTCTGGGGTGGGATAATGCTCCGCTATTGGCATTATCATTAACAGATCAGAGCAAACTGTGCGTTAGTTAATGTCATTTTTAGGTAAAGTTGCGGATAATATTGCCGAAAATGAATTTAGAAAAAGGGTGATAACCAAATGGATATTCAAAATATGCCGCGTGAACAGTTGGGTGTGTGTGCAGAGGGGAACTTACACAGTGTCTATTTGATGTTTAATGCCAATGACAATGTCGAGTCGCAATTACGTCCCTGTCTTGCCAACGTTGCGCAGTATATTTATGAGCTGACAGATCAATATTCCGACAGTGCATTCAATGGTTTTGTTGGTATTGGTGCTAATTATTGGGATAGCCTCTATCCTACTGCTCGCCCAGAACTGCTCAAACCTTTCCCTGCGATGCAAGTGGGCAGTCGTGAAGCGCCTGCAATTGAATATGATTTATTCGTGCATATTCGCAGTGATCGTTACGACATTCTGCATCTAGTGGCTAATGAAATCAGCCAAATGTTTGAAGACTTAGTAGAGTTAGTTGAAGAAGAGCGTGGCTTTAGATTTATGGATAGCCGCGATTTGACTGGTTTTGTCGATGGCACCGAAAACCCTAAGGGGCGCCACCGCCAGGAAGTGGCACTTGTGGGTGATGAGGATCCTGAGTTTAAGGGTGGCAGCTATATCCATGTGCAAAAATATGCCCATAACTTGAGTAAGTGGCATAGATTACCAGTTAAAAAACAAGAGGATATTATCGGCCGTACTAAGCAAGATAATATCGAGTATGAATCTGAAGATAAGCCACTGACCAGCCATATCAAGCGCGTTAATCTTAAAGATGCCGATGGTAAATCAATGGAGATCCTGCGTCAGAGTATGCCCTATGGTTCGCTGAAGGAGCAGGGATTAATGTTTATCTCTAACTGCCGCACGCCAGAACATTTTGAAAAGATGCTGCATAGCATGATGTTTGGTGATGGCGAAGGCAATCATGATCACTTGATGCATTTTACTAAGGCGATGACAGGTTCATCTTTCTTTGCCCCCGCACTAGATTTTATGCTGCAGTTCGACGAATAAGCTTTCTATAATCAAGCCGGATTAGTATCAATCGAGACGCACTTAAGCTAACGCCTAAGTGCGTTTTTTATGCTAATGTGCGGGAACCCATTTTTTGATATCGAGCTGCCATTGCAGGGCGGTGAAATCGATAAAAGCGCGCACTAGATTTTGCTGATAACTGCGGGACAAATATACCGCCCACAAGGTTTGGCCTGGTGTCGTAAATTCGGGTAGGACTTCTTTGAGCTGACCACTGGCAAGGTATTGGTTAGCCAAGTCACAGGGTAACCGCACTATGCCATGTCCACGTAGCGCCGCACTGACCAACACTCCCATATCGTTAGCCCTAAGATTCCCTGTAACTTTGACGTGCTCGGCTTGTAGTTCTTTTAGAAAAGACCAGTTTTGTTGCACTGAGTGTATGAGGCAGTTGTGGGCCAGCAGATCAATGGGTTCGAGGAGTGGCGTTGCGCTATCAAGATAGCTCGGCGCCGCGCAAAGTACCGCATCTATGGTCATCAAACGCCGAGCTATGAGATTCTCATCGGGCTGCTCAGTATAACGTAGCGCCACGTCGACTCTTTCATCTACCAATTGCGCAAAACTGTCCGACATTACCAGTTGAATGTTGACCTTAGGATGAATTTTAATAAAGCGATCGACGACATCAAACAGACTGTGCTGCCCTAGGCCAATAGGCGTAGCGATACGAATACTGCCTACCAGTTCACTGTTATGGCTGTGGGCACGGCTCTCCATGGCCGCAACTTCACTTAAGATCCGCTGGCAAAATTGTAGCGCTTCCTCACCCTGCAAAGTCAAGCTGGCGCTGCGCGTGGTGCGGTGTAATAAGCGTAAACTCAACCACTGCTCCACTTCTTGAATATGACGGGAAACCTGCAGGCGGCTGAGGTCTAAATGTTCGGCAGCTTTGGTAAAGCTGCCGCAGTTTGCGACTTCGACGAAACTGCGTATAGCGGCAATTTTATCCACATTAGTATCCTATATTGAAACAATCATGCTCAATTATTGATGTTTATTAGGTGAAAAACTGCAAGTAAACTGGATCCAATGTAAATCATCTGAGTGAGACAATGAAATGAAAATCGCAATTTTAGGTGCAACGGGTTGGATCGGTGGTGCAATTTTAAAAGAAGCACAGAGTCGTGGACATCAAGTGATAGCGTTAGTGCGTGATCCAAGTAAGTTATCCGTGGCTGACGTGGCAGTACGTGCCGTGGATTTAGAGCAGCCATTGGTTGCCGATACCTTTGCTGGCGTAGATGTCGTGATTGCCGCCGTTGGTGGCCGTGCCCAACAAAATCATGGTCTAGTGGCGAGTACGGTTCAGCATTTACTGGATGTGCTGCCTAACGCTAACGTGTCACGTTTATTGTGGGTCGGTGGTGCTGGGAGTTTAGAAGTGGCGCCGGGTGTGACGCTGGTCTCTAGTCCAGATTTCCCTGCAGCATATAAAGATGAGGCGTTAGCTCAGGGTGAAGCCTTGAAGGTATTCCGTGCGGCGCAAACGGCAATCAATTGGACCTTTGTGAGCCCAGCGGCTGAGATTTATCCCGGTGAGAGTGAAGGCCCGTACCGTCTTGGTGGAGACAGCTTCTTTACCGATGCTAATGGTCAAAGCCGTATCTCTGTAACCGATTACGCAAAAGCCATGGTAGATGAAGCCGAAAAGGGCGCTCACCCAAACCAGCGCATCAGTGTGGCTTACTGATATCGTTATAGTTGAGTTAGAGATTGTGAGTTAGATATTGTGCTTGAATGTGTAACGTAATCGGGACAATGGCCAAATAACCAGCGCGGTATAGCACTTCAAAATGTACAGATAAAATAGAACAGGTCAGCTCACTGACCTGTTTTTTTATTCTGCATAATTGAATAAAGATTTGATGGTTTCTAAGGTATCGGCGATATCTTGGATGCTCGATGGGCAAATAAAGATAGTGTCATCACCGGCAATCGTACCCAAAATGCCTTCTGGTTTACCGATAGAATCCAACAAGCGGGCAATAAGCTGCGCGGCACCAGGGCTAGTTCGCACGACGATCATAGCTTGGTTGTGATCGACGTCGAGTACCAAATTCTTCAGCGGGCTACCCGCGGTGGGTACGCCTAATTCGGCTGGTAAGCAATACACCATCTCTTGCTTAGCGTTGCGAGTCCGCACTGCGCCGAACTTGCTGAGCATGCGTGACACTTTCGATTGGTTAATATTACCAAAGCCTTCAGCTTGCAAGGCGGTGACGATTTCACTCTGAGAGCCAAAGCGCTCTTCTTTTAAAATCGACTTAAAAATTCTAACAAGGTCATCCTGATTCTTGGTCGTTTGCATAATATTATTATTCGTTATTCAAAAAAACAGGCCCATTTTGAATATTTTTAGAAAAATTGTCAACAAATAACCAGATTGGTTGAATAAAAATTCACTAAGTCCCAGTGGTTAAGCGTTTGTAGGGGGCGTAAAAATCCCAATTTGAGTAATTGTTCTACATTGCTTCTGCGTTATTCCGGAATTCTTTTGTCCCACGACTAAGGGATAATTGAAATTGTTGTGACATTCCAGTAATGTGACGCCAACGCAAATTAGATCCATGTCACACATATCCGAGAAATAACGGAGATAACTATGAAAGTTGCTGTACTTGGTGCTGCTGGTGGTATCGGCCAGGCTCTTGCCCTACTGTTAAAAACTCAATTGCCTGCGGGTTCACAATTGTCTCTATATGATATCGCACCGGTTACTCCGGGTGTTGCGGTTGACTTGAGCCACATTCCAACTGCTGTTGAAATCAAAGGTTTTGCTGGTGAAGATCCAACGCCTGCCCTAGTGGGTGCTGACGTTGTTCTAATTTCTGCTGGTGTTGCGCGTAAGCCTGGTATGGATCGTTCTGATCTGTTCAATATCAATGCGGGTATCGTTCGCAACCTGATCGAAAAAGTAGCGGCAACTTGCCCTACGGCTTTGGTTGGCATTATCACTAACCCAGTCAACACGACCGTAGCTATCGCTGCAGAAGTGATGAAAAAAGCGGGTGTTTACGATAAGAACCGTCTGTTCGGTATCACGACTCTAGACGTGATCCGTTCTGAAACTTTCATCGCCGAATTAAAAGGCCTGAACGTTGCTGACGTTAAAGTGAATGTGATCGGCGGCCACAGCGGCGTGACCATTCTGCCATTACTGTCTCAAGTTGAAGGCGCGACTTTCACTGACGAAGAAGTGGCAAGTCTGACGACTCGCATCCAAAACGCGGGTACCGAAGTGGTTGAAGCTAAAGCCGGTGGCGGAAGCGCGACTCTGTCTATGGGTCAAGCGGCTTGCCGTTTCGGTCTGTCTCTGGTTCGTGGTCTGCAAGGCGAAGCTAACATCGTTGAATGCGCCTATGTTGACGGCGGCAGCGAGCATGCTGAATTCTTCGCACAACCTGTGCTGTTAGGCAAAAACGGTATTGAAAAAGTACTGCCTTACGGTGAAGTGAGTGCATTCGAAGCTAACGCTCGTGATTCTATGTTAGATACGCTGAAAGGCGATATCAAACTAGGCGTTGATTTCGTTAAATAATCTTTCGGATAATCTTTTTAGATTATGACGAATTAAAAACGGAGCCATTGAGCTCCGTTTTTTTATGCCTAGGTTTTACACTTTACTAAGCTAATTCAGTCGATCAGCGGCGCTTAGTGGGCAGTTGGCAATTATCGTCGCAGCGGGCTTTGCCCGTCAGTAAATAGGAGATGCGATATCTGTGTTTTGCAAATCTGAGATAGCACCAATCGGCCACAGTTTTAATCACGGGCAGGCGTAACAGTTGGATCCAAGCGCGTGTGCCTGTCAGTGCCCACGCTTTACAAGTGACATCTAACCCGAGTAACACTTCGCCCGTTGCGGTTTCGCCATGAAGAATCGTATTAGCGTAGTCTCTATCGATATGACTGAAACGCTCGTTAAAGTCTGGCGCATTTAAATCCTCAAGCGCAATCAAGTTCTTCGGATCGCGCGCTTTCAGTTGGCGCATTTCGGCGCTACATAATGGACAATTCCCATCGTAAAAAATCCGCAGTTCCATCGGTATCACCTCTGATGACTTGATCACAATACTTGGTCTAAGCTCTTGGCTTGAGTACTCAAGCTTGGTTTTCTTCTACCCTATACGCAGAATAAAGGGGTTTAGATCGAAGCGATTGTAGAACGGATCAGCATCTCATTGGGCTTTTTGTTAGGTTAAATTCAAATGAGTGCAGTAACATCTTGGTTATTCATCAGTTTAACTTGATTGCTGATTTTTAAGCGAACAAGGTAAAGCCTGACCAATAACGACTCAAAAGGATAGGTATGACATCTCCCATCATAATCACAGGCGTGGGTAAGCGTATCGGTTACGCCTTAGCCAAACATTTTCTCGCCCAAGGTCAGCAGGTGATTGGTACCTATCGCAGCCATTACGCTAGCATAGATGAGCTGAACGCCTTAGGTGCGACTCTGTATCCCTGTGATTTTTATGACGATACTCAAGTGCGATCCTTGATTGATGAGTTAGCTAAGCTGCCGCAAATTCGCGCCATTATTCACAATGCCTCGGACTGGCTGCCGGATCCTGTGCTTACAAAGAATGAGTCTTTAAAGAGTACCACTTTTGCGCCGAGCCAAGTGCTGCAGCGCATGATGCAAGTGCATGTGAGCGTACCCTATCAGTTGAACTTGGCCTTAGAGGCGCAGCTAAGTGCGGGTGCTGGCGATGAAATCGGCGGCAGTGATGTGATTCATATTACTGACTATGTGGCAGAGAAGGGCAGTCAGAAGCATATTGCCTATGCCGCCAGTAAAGCTGCGCTGCACAATATGACGCTATCCTTTGCCGCCAAGTTTGCGCCCGAGGTCAAAGTGAATTCGATTGCGCCAGCGATGATCCTATTTAATGTGGGTGATGATGCTGCCTATCAGCAAAAAACCTTAGCCAAAGCGCTGTTGCCGAAAGAGGCGGGGAATGAGGAAATTATCGACTTAGTGGAATATCTGCTGAATAGCCGCTACGTCACCGGTCGTTGCCATAATGTCGATGGTGGCCGGCATTTAAGGTAGAGAAGGCTCTAGAACGCCACGGCATGGCTCTAGATTCTAGTTTCTAGATCCTTCTTTTTCAAAACGTCAGTACCCGACTTGGGGTGATGATAAATGGCAAAGGCACATCCCAATACTCGCAGGGTAAATTTGTCACTTGCTGACAGTCGTGGGCGTAACCCATAGGCAAAGGTTTACCTTTAAGCTGCCAGTTCGCCAGTGTCCTATCGTAATAGCCGCCGCCCATGCCCATACGATTTCCCATTAAATCAAAAGCCACTAATGGTGTGATAACCACATCTAACTCTGTCACTGGGATAATGGCGCGCACATCTAATTTAGGTTCTAAGATGCCGAATTGATTGGGTTGCATGGGGGTGTCTGCGGTGTAATGCAGGAATAATAATTGTCCGGCATTGAAGGGATGTAACCTAGGCAGATAGGTGTTTATGCCCATTTGCCACAGCGCAGCGATCAGCGGTGGCGTGGCGAGTTCGCCATCGTGGGTGAGATATAACGCCACATGTTGCGCTTTGTTGGCCTGCAATGCATCGAGCATTCGCTGGCAGGCGTTTAAACTTGCTTGGGTTTGTTCTATTTCGGAGAGAGATTTACGGGCGGTGCGAATGGCTTTGCGTAACAGATTGCGGCTTTCTTTTGTATGGAGTGCGATATTTGCCGCATAGCTTGCGACATCTACGGCATCAGCGACTTCTACGGCAAGGTGCGCCGTGTCGCTTTTGGCATTCAAATGAGAAAGTTTGGAAGATGTAGACATAGAATTAAGATGCTCCCCAGAATGCCGCTACCGGTGTAGCCCTTGAACCGTAGGTTCAAGGCGGGTAAATGATTACCTCCTAAGGCTTCTCGGTACAAGCCGAGCATGCACAATGTCAGTAAAGCATTCACCCTGAGATAAAAATTATCGGCACAGGGACATTACCAGTTGGCATGCATCCCAGGGAGCAAAACGGTATTGAATCGCTAAAGCATTGGTTTATGTTGATAATCCTGTTTAGCCATTCACTGTGCGTCAGTTGGTTTAACTCAATGAGTGTTAAATCACTAAGATGCACAGTTTAAATCTATTTAGTTGAACGCTCAACTAAGGCACTTTCGAGGGTCGACTGCAGCAAGCTGATCCTGTCGTCCATCTGTTGCATGTAGTGCTTATTTTTTTGCTTTTCTTGGAACAACTCGTGTCCAATATTCAGCGCCGCCATGATCGCAATTTCTTCACGGCTTAGGCTATTGGTTCGGGTTTTTAACGCACTGAGTTGTTGTTCAACTCCCAACGCTACCGTACGTAAGGCATCCTCTTGACCTTTCGGGCAAGCGATAGAGTAGGTGCGCCCAAGTAGGGTAATTTCAACAGCACTGTTACTCATGTCGCGGGTGATCCTTTCGTTAGCCTCTTAGGGCGGACTATATAGGGCTGATCTTAAAAGTGCAAGGTAAGCCGCAAATGGATTGGTCTTTGACGGTTTTGTTTGCTGTTTGTGTGAGCAGTTGGATAGTTTTTTATCAGGGCGTGGCCGATTTCGCCATTATTGGGATTCAGTATTGGTTCAAGTCTTTATCTCTGCTAGCATTGCTGCTGGAAAAATCTTATTGGGATCTGATATGGCAACCCCTCCTTCGTTACGTATCGACAGCTTAAAACTCGCCTTAGATGCGGCTGAAATCGGCCAGCATCCGGTAGAAGTTCACGGTGCTTTAGTCGGTTTAATCTGCGGTGGTGTAGAGCAAACTGGCGACACTTGGATCAAGCCTTTATTCGACCTGATGAACGATGGTCAACCTTTGCCAGCGCAGTTGCACCAATTAGTGTGTGATTTGTTTAACGATTCAGTGACGCGTTTAGTGGATTTTGAATTTGGTTTCATGCCGCTGTTGCCAGAAGAAGAAGAGCCGCTCAGCCAACGTGTTGAAGCCTTGTCCCTGTGGACCCAGAGTTTTTTGACTGGCATGGCGATTATTCAGCCGAAACTGAATCAAGCCTCGGCAGAAGTACGTGAAGTGATCAAAGACTTGGCGGAAATTGCCCAAGTGGAATTTGATGTTGCCGACGATGAAGAATCCGAAGCCGCTTACACTGAATTACTCGAGTTTGTCCGTATTGCAGCCATCATGTGTTACTCGGAGTTTGGTCCTGAGCTTCCCCATGGCGAGGCTGACGATACTGCGGTTGTGCATTAATTTACCGCAGTTGTTTAATGTTCAATAAGTTAACACAGTAGTGGCTTCATTAGATGTCAAAGGTGGGCAAACCTGCCTTTGAGTCCATAGCACTGGTGTTTTTGAGTGCATAGCATTGATGTTTACATCTTTTATGTTTACATGCCTTAGTGTTATGCCAAAGCTTGAATGAGATCCCCATGACGGCCACAAATCACATGGATACTTCAGTTCAACACGTCGACATCGCGATTGTAGGCGGTGCCATGGCGGGGGCGACCCTAGCGTTAGCTCTCGCGCGTCTTTCTTTATCCGCAGCTCGGCCACTTTCTATCGCCTTAATCGAAGCGCACCTTCCCGATAAGCAACACCCAGGGTTCGATGCCCGCTCTATTGCTATCGCCCACGGTTCTATTTTCGAATTATCCCGTTTAGGTTTATGGCAAAAGCTCGCCCATTTGGGCACGGCGATTGAAAATATCCATGTGTCGGATCGCGGTCACTTCGGCATGACAGAACTCAATGCGGCGCAGTTTCATTTAGATGCCTTAGGCCAAGTGGTTGAGCTTGAACGGGTTGGCCAAGTGCTGTTTAACGAGTTGAATAAGAGTAATGTCAAACTCTATTGCCCCGCCAAGCTTGCCCAAGTAGAAGCCGCCGTTGAAGGTCACACCTTAGTGCTCGATACGGGCGAGCGAATTCAAGCCAAACTTGTGGTCGCCGCAGATGGTTTGCAATCCAAAGTGCGCAGCAGTTTTAATTTGCCTGTGACCCAAGTGGCCTTTGAGCAAACGGCCATTATTGCCAATATTCAAACCGCCGATTTGCCAACCAATAGGCCTCACAAACATTGGGCCTATGAGCGCTTTACCCAAACGGGTCCCTTAGCGTTATTGCCTATGGCCGATATTCAAGGTCAACCTCGCTTATCTCTCGTGTGGGCGCTCGATGATGCTCGGGCTAAACAGATGCAAGACGCGCCTAAGGCCGAGTTTTTAGCGGCGCTGCAACAGGCCTTTGGTTATCGTGCGGGCACGTTTATTGATGTCAGCGCGCGCCATGCGTATCCGCTTAATTTGTCCTATATGCCAAGGCCAATTCATCACAGATGTGTGTTTATCGGCAATGCGGCGCAGACACTGCATCCGATTGCGGGGCAAGGGTTTAACTTAGGACTGCGGGATGTGGTGAGTTTGCTCGAGGTGATCCAAACGGCGCTCGCGCAGGGTGACGATATCGGCTCCGCCGCTGTGACCCATGCGTACCTTAATGCCCGCGAGCACGACAGAAACAGCACTATCCGCAATATCGAATTTTTAGTCCGTGGCTTTTCAAACCAATATTGGCCGATGTCGCTGGGGCGTAACTTAGGATTACGGCTCTTGTCTTGGTTTCCGCCACTGAAAACCCCCGTCGCTCAAAAGGCAATGGGCTGGAAATAACTCAGTAATTTACTGGTATCGCAACGCGAAAAGGATGTACCCATGTTAAGTTCACAAGCCTATGACATCGCCATTGTGGGTGGCGGCATAGTGGGACTCGCCACCGCGATTGGATTGGCGCAGGCCGATCTGAATGTTGTCGTTATCGATGCGGGCCACACTGAGGCCGTGAGCGGCGAGCCGCGTTTACGGGTGAGCGCCATCAATAAGGCGAGCCAGCGCTTGTTAGAAAACTTAGGGGCATGGAGTTATTTAGACACTTCCCGCGCCACGCCTTATCAAAAAATGGCGGTGTGGGATAAAGACGGTTTCGGTAAAATTGCCTTTGATGCCAACAGCATCAGCGAAACCAGTCTCGGCGCGATTATCGAAAACGATGCCATTAGCTTTGCCCTCGCCAAACGTGTCAGTGAGTTTGACAATATCACCCATATTCAAAACCAACGCATAGAGCGCATTGCTTTTGGTGAGCGCGAAGCTTGGTTGACCCTTGCCAATGGCGTCGATTCTGAAATAGAAAGTGTCAGTGCCGCACTTGTGATAGCCGCCGATGGCGCCAACTCTTGGGTGCGCGAGCAGTGCAAGATCCCGCTGACATTCTGGGATTACGGCCACCACGCAATCGTCGCAACTATTCGTACCGAAATGCCACACCTTGCCACCGCCCGCCAAGTGTTTTTGCAGGACGGCCCGCTAGCATTTTTACCTTTGTATGAAGACAATCTCTGCTCTATCGTTTGGTCGGTACCGCCCGAGCGCGCCACTGAATTATTGGCAATGGATAAAGTGCAATTCGAGCGCAACTTAACCGCGGCTTTCGACGGTCGTTTAGGGATTTGCAAGCTGGAAAGCGAGCGCCAAGCCTTTCCATTACGGATGCGCTACGCCCGCCATTTTGCCCGTCACCGTTTAGTATTAGCAGGCGATGCTGCCCATACTATTCATCCGCTGGCTGGCCAAGGGGTGAACCTCGGCTTTTTAGATGCGGCCAGCATTATCGAAGTGATCAGCGAATTACAGCAAGCGGGTAAAGATATCGGCGATTATGCGCAGCTGCGTGCACTTGAACGTTGGCGCAAAGCCGATGCAATGGAGATGATCGCAGCGATGGAGGGCTTTAAACGCCTATTCGAAGGTTCAAACCCAGTCAAAAAGGCGATTCGCGCTCTGGGATTAAATCTGGTTGATAATGTCGCTGGGCTGAAAACAGTGTTCATACAACAGGCCATGGGCAATAAGTCGGCACTACCTAAGTTGTGCCGTTAGCCTAGGTTGCGCTAATGTGATCAGAATTGCTGACAATATCAGCAATTTGGGTGCAAGCTGCGCAAATCTGGCCTTCGCATGTAAAAAAATTACATGTTGAAGATGAGAAAATCTAATGACAATGGCTTCGGATTAGAAAAATCTCCTGTATACAAATTTGTGACGCAAGGTATAATTTCGCCGCATTTTAGACCCTAGTATCTACACCCTACACTAGGCAGAGACCTGAAAAAGGCCGCAAAAAGGGATAACAATGGCTAACAAAACTATTCTGTTTAACAAGCACTTAGAATCAAACGCTAAGATGGTCGACTTCCACGGTTGGGATATGCCCCTCAACTATGGTTCACAAATCGAAGAACACAACGCTGTGCGTCAAGACGCGGGTATGTTCGACGTATCCCACATGACTGTGGTTGATGTGATAGGTAGCGACGCTGGTGCATTTCTACGTAAGTTGCTGGCGAACGATGTGGCTAGACTTAAAGTGCCAGGTAAAGCCTTATACAGCGGCATGTTAGATGACAATGCCGGTATCATCGACGACCTCATCACTTATTACCTCACTGACACTAACTACCGCGTGGTAGTGAACTCAGCGACCCGCGAAAAAGATCTCGCATGGATCGCCAAGCAATCCCAAGGTTTTGATGTCACTGTGACTGAGCGTCCTGAGCTGGCGATGATTGCCGTTCAAGGTCCTAACGCAAAAGCGAAGGCCGCTGCCGTGTTCAGTGCCGAGCAAAACGCCGCCATCGAAGGCATGAAACCTTTCTTCGGTAAGCAAGCTGGCTCACTGTTTATTGCGACTACGGGTTACACAGGCGAAGCGGGCTACGAAATTATCGTCCCAGAAGATGAAGCCCAAGCCTTGTGGCAAGCATTGTTAGATCAAGGGGTTAAACCTTGTGGTCTCGGTGCCCGTGACACGCTGCGTCTCGAAGCCGGTATGAATCTTTACGGCTTAGACATGGACGAAACCATCAACCCATTGGCCGCCAACATGGGCTGGACTATTGCATGGGAACCAAGCGACCGTGACTTCATCGGCCGTAAAGCCCTCGAAGCACTTCGCGATGCCGGAACCAGCAAACTTGTTGGTCTAGTGATGGAAGAAAAGGGCGTGTTACGCCATGATATGCCAGTATTTTTCACCGACTCAGCCGGTGTTGAGCACCAAGGCGTGATTACCAGCGGTACTTTCTCGCCAACATTGGGCTATTCTATTGCGATGGCGCGTGTTCCTAACTCGATTGGGGATACTGCGGAAGTCGAAATGCGTAAAAAACGTGTGGCTGTTAGAGTAGTAGCGCCAAACTTTGTGCGCAACGGTAAACAAGCATTTTAAAAAAACGGAACAAGGAACAAGAACAATGAGCAATATTCCGACAGAACTGAAATACGCCTCTTCACACGAATGGATCCGCAAGGAAGAAGACGGCAGCTACACAGTAGGTATCACTGAACACGCCCAAGAGCTGTTAGGTGACATGGTTTTCGTTGAACTCCCAGAAGTTGGCGACACTGTGACTGCGGGTGAAGACTGTGCTGTAGCTGAATCAGTAAAAGCGGCGTCTGACATTTATGCCCCCATTTCTGGCGAAGTGATTGCCGTGAACGAAGCGCTGGAAGATTCGCCAGAACTCGTTAACAGCAGTGCTTACGGCGAAGGCTGGTTCTTCCGCGTAATGCCTTCTGACGAATCAGAAGTCGACGCTCTGCTGGATGCTGAAGGCTACCAAGCTGTCATCGACGAAGAATAATCGTCGACGCTAACGAAGCCCTAAGGGGCTTCGTTTGTTTTAGCGCAAGATTGACATAACAACAGTCCGTTAATCAGTACCCTACAGTTCTGAATTTCGGCAAATCTGGAACAAGGTTTATCATGACCAAGCAAACCCTCACTCAGTTAGAACAGCACGATTTATTCCTACGTCGTCATATCGGCCCAGATAGCAGCCAACAGCAAGCCATGCTGAACTATGTTGGTGCTGAGTCTCTGGACGATCTGACCGCGCAAATTGTGCCTGAGTCGATCCGTTTAAGCCAAGACCTGAGCATTGGTGATTCCTGCGGCGAAGCCGAAGGCATTGCTTACATTCGTGGTTTAGCGAAACAAAACCAAGTATTTAAGAGCTATATCGGTATGGGTTACTACGGCACTCAAGTGCCAAACGTGATCCTGCGTAACGTATTTGAAAACCCAGGTTGGTACACGGCTTATACGCCATATCAGCCAGAAATCGCCCAAGGCCGTTTAGAAGCCATTCTAAACTTCCAACAAGTGTCGATGGACTTAACGGGTTTAGATTTGGCTTCTGCTTCTTTGTTAGATGAAGCAACTGCTGCTGCCGAAGCGATGGCGCTGGCAAAGCGCGTTTCTAAAGCGAAAAAAGCCAATATCTTCTTCGTTGCCGATGATGTGTTCCCGCAAACCTTAGACGTAGTGAAAACCCGCGCTGAGTGTTTTGGTTTTGAAGTGGTGGTTGGCCCTGCATCTGAGGCCGTTAACCATGAGCTGTTTGGTGCTTTGTTCCAATATACCAACCGTTTCGGTCAAATCACTGACTTCAGCGAATTATTCGCAACTCTGCGTGCGAAGAATGTGGTTGTGACTGTCGCCGCCGACATTATGTCCTTGGTATTACTGAAATCACCGGGCGCTATGGGCGCCGATGTGGTATTTGGTAGTGCGCAGCGTTTTGGCGTGCCAATGGGCTTTGGTGGTCCACACGCGGCCTTCTTCGTTGCCCGTGATGAGCACAAACGTTCTATGCCTGGCCGCATCATTGGTGTGTCAAAAGACGCCCGTGGTAACCGCGCACTGCGTATGGCAATGCAAACTCGTGAGCAACATATCCGTCGCGAAAAAGCCAACTCAAACATTTGTACTGCACAAATTCTGTTGGCGAATATGGCGTCTTTCTACGCCGTATTCCACGGCCCAGATGGCCTGAAAACTATTGCATCACGCATTCACCGTTTCGCCGATATTTTAGCTACAGGCTTAAAAGCGAAGGGCGTGAACTTAGTCAACAGCACTTGGTTTGATACTGTTAGCATCAAAGGCTTAGATGTTGCTGCCATCAATGCACGCGCACTGGCTGCTGAAATGAATCTACGTTTCGATGCCGATGGTATTGTGGGCGTGAGCTTAGACGAAACCACATTACGCACAGATATCGAAGCCCTGTTCGATGTGATCTTAGGTGCTGGCCATGGTTTAGATGTTGCCGCGTTAGACGCGCAAATAGTTAGCCAAGGTAGCCAATCGATTCCGGCGGCACTCGTGCGCCAAGATGCGATTTTAAGCCACCCAACCTTCAATCGCTATCAAAGCGAAACCGAGATGATGCGTTATATCAAACGTCTCGAAAGCAAAGACTTAGCTCTTAACTACTCAATGATTTCACTGGGCTCTTGCACCATGAAGTTAAACGCAGCGGTTGAAATGCTACCCGTAAGCTGGCCAGAATTTGCCAACATGCACCCATTCAGCCCACTGGATCAAGCTAAAGGCTTTACTCAGTTGATTGAAGAGTTGTCGACTTGGTTAGTGAACATTACAGGCTACGACGCTGTGTGCATCCAACCTAACTCTGGCGCTCAAGGTGAATACGCTGGCTTGTTAGCCATCAAGAAATACCATGAGTCACGTGGCGATGCGCACAGAAACATCTGTTTGATCCCGCAATCTGCCCACGGTACTAACCCTGCATCGGCGCAATTAGCCGGTATGCAAGTGGTGGTGACGGCGTGTGATAAGCAAGGTAACGTCGATTTAGAAGATCTGAAGACGAAAGCTGCCGAAGTGGCTGAAAACCTGTCTTGCATCATGATCACTTACCCATCGACCCACGGTGTGTATGAAGAATCTATCCGCGAAATCTGCAACATAGTGCATCAGCACGGCGGTCAAGTGTACTTAGACGGCGCCAACATGAACGCTCAGGTCGGCTTAACGTCTCCTGGTTTTATCGGTGCCGACGTATCACACCTTAACCTGCACAAAACCTTCGCGATTCCACACGGCGGTGGTGGTCCAGGTATGGGCCCAATCGGCGTGAAATCACACTTAGCCCCATTTGTTGCGGGTCACGTTGTGGTTAAACCGGGCCGCGTTAGCGACAACAATGGCGCCGTATCAGCCGCACCTTACGGTAGCGCAGGCATTCTGCCGATCAGCTGGATGTACATTAAGCTGCTTGGTTCAAATGGCCTGAAAAAGTCGACCCAAACTGCGCTGTTAAACGCTAACTACGTGATGAAGAAGCTGTCTGAACACTACCCAGTATTGTTCCGTGGCCGTAACGATCGCGTCGCGCACGAATGTATTATCGACCTGCGTCCACTGAAAGAAGCGTCAGGCGTGACTGAAATGGATATCGCTAAGCGTTTGAATGACTACGGTTTCCACGCGCCAACCATGAGCTTCCCTGTTGCGGGAACCCTGATGATTGAGCCTACGGAATCTGAGTCTAAGGTGGAACTCGATCGTTTCATCGACGCTATGGTGTCAATCCGCGCTGAAATCGCCAAAGTGGAATCGGGCGAATGGCCAGCGGACAACAACCCGCTGCACAACGCACCGCACACTATGGCCGATATCATGGACCCAGAGTTCGATACGCGTCCATACAGCCGCGAAGTGGCCGTGTTCCCAAGTGCAGCAGTGCGTACTAACAAGTTCTGGCCAACCGTGAATCGTATCGACGATGTCTATGGCGACCGCAACCTAATGTGTTCGTGTGCACCATTATCAGACTACGAGTAATAATTGCTGCTTAGGCTAGCTACTGCGGCGTTGAATCTCAGCTTTCGTGCTCATTGACAGGAGTCAACTCCGCGCGAAAGCTTTCAATCCGCCTTGCATTAGCTTCGCCAGCAACGCAATTATGGTGTAGTCGGCTTCAGCGAATTTGAAGCATAAAAAAAGCGACCGAAAGGTCGCTTTTTTGTTGCCTGCTGCAGGCTCTTATATTCGCTACACCAGTGACACGCCGCCCATAATGTAAACATTAGTCGTCCCTGTAGGCTCAACTAAAAGGCCTATGTTCTAAAAGGTCACTGATGCAACAATGCCTGTTCTGGTGTAACGGTTTAGTACAGAGTTATGCTTGTTCTGACATTTCCCAAATACGAGACGCTGGCGGATAAAACGGAGGTGTTACAGGCTTGCCAATAAGCGATTAACAAGCTCGAAACCATACACCTCCATTGAGGTATAGTTATTATACTCAGAGACAGGGATTCGTTTAATTTCTTCCTCTCCCTTATATAGCCCTCCTGCGTAATTAAAGATCCTTAACTCGTCTTTATCTTCGGTCAGGTCTGCATGTCCAATTATCTCCCAAGAACCATTTTTTACATTTTGATTTCCAGTAAATATAACTTTCATCTCTTTCCCCATATCCATGATAGGAAGAGGGCGAAGTATGTCATCACTTTTAAAAAATTTATTATCCTGTACAAATAGGACGCAGAAACCTATTACTTGCTTAAACTTCCCTTTTGGGGCAAAAACAATTTGGCAGATGGCAAATTTACCCTCTGTAGGAATAATAAAAATATCACCTTCTTGATATCTCATTTTCACAATCTTTTACCTCTTAGAATAGAAAGAGCACCACCCAGTATCTTATCACCCCAATCACAACTTTCTACTTTAGTTAAATTGTGTCACCGATCTTAAATCGTTAACGAGTAAATCGTGCCACCCACTTCAAATCGCGATTTATTTTCTAAGCAATTTTAGCCAGTGCAGACGTAGGCAAGCAAAAATTAGGTTATGTTATTGATTTATTATGGATGGCCATTATTTTATTTATTTACGGACTACGATTTAATTTAGAAGATTCATATTACTTGTTGAGTATTGATTCAATTTGTCGAAATTTTTCAAGTTCGAAAGCATCAAAGCGTTCAATCCCACCATTTTGTTCACCTCCTTCGTAATATTCAATTATTTTTGAGGGTACACCATAATCGCTAGCTAAACGCCCCTTGTCAGATGTGGCGTTATACTCAAGCTTAAGTAATAGTCTATCAATACCTGATACTTCATCAATTTTTACATTTTTTTTCGAAGCAAGAAAATATTTATACATCAAATTGAAAACACCAAGATATTTTACAAGTTGATATTTAAGAGTGCTAAATATAAACTCTGAAGACTCTCTGATAGCCTCATCAACGGTATAAGGGCGTTTACCATTTTTTGTTGGCTTGGTTTTGTTTTCTAGATTATATTGAACAGAACCTTGAAAACCACTTTCAAGATATGAACTAAGCATAAAAACAATGACGGAATATTGTTTTCCAATGTTAACCCCTTTGGAAATAGTTACCTTATGATCTATTAGTCGCTGAAGCTTATCGCTTTTTACCGTCGGTCTAAAGGTATTTAAGATTACTTGAAAGCCTTCAAAGTCAACATGCATATTACTATTGATAGTCTGAATTAATTTACGTATCGCTTGTAATTTTAATTGGGGTAGTTGGTAAATACTATCATAAACAGTTATTTTGTCGCTATGAGAAATAACCTTGTACATAGCCATTATCTCATTAGGTAGACCTCTTTTTTGTTGTTCTAAAAGTATATTATTTTTGTGCTCGATATCTGCCCTGCTGAGAAACGCATCATCTGTTATGAAATAATCAATTTCATTCTTTTCAACGTCTAGATCATAGTTTTTATGCTTGATTTCATCATCATTACCATCAATAATTTTTTTAAATTCTTTATCTAGAATTAATACTCTTCCACTAAAATGATGTAAAAAACGTCCAGCTCTTCCTGCAATGTTTTTTGCATCGAATGTTTTAAGTGGTTTATTACCCTTTCGAGCATTAGTAACAATTAGGTTTTTTGCAGATGTATTGACACCTTCCGTGATAGTTGTGGTTGAAACCAATAAATCTAGTTCCCCTTTATTAAAGAAGTTGATTATTTCTTTTTGGATATACTTAGGAACTAAACCATGATGTATACCTATTCGACTCTCTAAAGCTGAAATAATTATCCAGACACCATCGAATGAAAAAGCAGATTTCAAATGAAAAATAAAACTCATAAGTTCAGATGAAATATTTTTTGAATTTGATACGTTTTTTAGTATTAACTTTACATTACTTTCTGCTGTACCTGCACCTTTGGTGTAAACAATTGAGTTTTCGTTAATATTTAATATTTCTTGAAAAACCTTACTAACTTTTCTGCCAGAATTCTGGTGCCAACCTGTTAAGTCGATAGTTAACGTAGCATCAATCTCATTCACCTTGCCGTGAAGAACGTTGAAGCTTTTATTTACTATTTCATATTTGTTGTAATCAATTATTTGAAATTTATTGCTATTTAAAAAAGTGTTAAATGATTGGTTTACATTAGCATTTGATTTATCAGGGAATTCTATGTATGGTCCTACAAGCAAGACATCGGGTGTATTTATAAGTATATTTTGTAAAGTCACTCGGTATGCTGTATCTCTTTCATTTTCTTTATTGGCGGTATCGATAAGGTATTCATTGTCAATTTTATAAATTTCATCTACAAAAACAAAATCCATTTTAATTTTAGGATGTTTGTCAATAAATGATAAATATCTTTCTGGGGTGTAGATGAAAATGTTTTTTCCATTTTCATCTATTGTGTCGATATCACTGAGTGTATGAATTTTAAATTCATCGTAAAAATATGAATAGTTAGGATCGGTAAATATTTTTTGATAGTTTTCAGATAACAAAGCAATTGTAGGGAAAATTAGTGCAACATTTTTATATTGGAGTTTTTTTATGATTTCATATATCAAAAATGTTTTACCGAAAGAGGTGGTTGCTGACAAGAAATATCTATTCAATGATTTTTGTTTATACAGCTCTAAAACTTGCTTTTGATATTTATGAATTTTTATATTGTCATCGATATGAAGCGATGCTTCATAAATGAATGAAGACATAGTTTTTAAATCAATAACATCTAACTTTTCTTCGGTGAACTTATTAATTAACATGTCATAATAATGAGGGATGCCTGAAGCATTAGATATATACTTTAAAAACTGGAAGTCAGCAGATGAAAGTGGTGCTAACTTTATTAGGTCGAAGTAAGCACATACTTGCTTGATGAATTCATATTCAGGTAGTTCGCGCTTGTGAAAGTCATTTAAAGACTTTACTAAAGCAGAGGTTTTTTTAATTCTATCCATGAGATCACGTCCTGCTTAATTTTTTTAACTTCACTTAGTGGTAGTAAAATAAAAAATAATTCATAATTTATCGATAAATTGAATTTCTGTTTTGAATATTTATCATTAATAAATTTTACCGCTTTCTTTATTTGAATGTCATAATCGTTAGTCTTATCTGGGTAAACGAGTAATATTGGGTATGTCAATGAAATATTGTGTTTTGCAAGTTCTTTTGGGATGTTTATTTCAGGGTTGTCTTGCCAATCCGTGATAACTTTCTCTAGCTTAGAGCCTTTAATATTAAATTGTTCTAAGCGATCCTCGAGATTAATGACGTTAGATGATAAGTAATCATCAGAAATTACTTTATCCAATCCTTTTATAGCACTATGTACACAACTAGAGAGAGAGTCTCTGAATTTAACTTCTCCAAACCAAAGATGAATGCTATTACCACTATCAACTAAGTGATAAGAGTCATATCCCGCAGTTTCTTTTTTATCAACAGGGCTATAGAAATACCCCCTAGCGATAATGGGGTCGGCATAGTAGTAATGTGCTAAAAAGCAATAGAGTAAAACTTCACCAAAAAAACCATAAGAAATTTTAGTGGTGTCAGACGCATCTGGGTTGAAGCGTATTTTTGATTTCAATGCTCTAGCATACATTGATTTATAATCTTTATCGGTTAGATCAAATTGATTAAAAGAATATTCAATTACACTGTTATAAATTATTTCGGCTAAAGCAGTTTCGCACTCACAACTAAAGCAATCATCTTCAACATTGCTCAAGGACATGCCATCAATATCTAACAGTACATTAGGTAATGTATACTTATATATGAGTGTCTTTTTTATTAAATTTTTTAATGAATTTCTCAAGCTAATCCTTGTTTCGGCTTAATTAATATCAATAATTGGCAAAGTAAATTTTCCTAGATTCATCATTTCTTTGCCTCACTTTTGCTCATACATCTTTGTGCGACTTGATAAATAATCTATTCGACTTTCTGTTGACTGAGTGTTTGGCTTTTTATCTATGGAATTGTGCCGACTAGAAATTTGTGACTCAACTCTTTATTACAAATATGTGGGAACGGTGGTTTTGATTGACTCGTGACATACCAGCCGGGGAATACGAGTACTGGGGTGGCGGCGACAGATGTTCCTGTGGCTTTGGTTAACCATTGGCTGACCCACTTACTTTGACGTTCAGCCTGTTCTATCGGTTTGGTTTCAGTCCAGGAGGGGAAGTTTAAGCGCCCGTCTTTGTAAAATACTTGATAGCCTTTTTTACCAGAGACTGGGCCATTTCCATTGGTTTGGAGTAGGTCTTTGTTCCGTTTATGGCGGCCTTTGGTTTCAATGGCGAATACGCCATTTTTGCCTACGGCGAGATGGTCGATGTTAAAGCCGTCGGCTTGGACATCGTGAAACACTTGATAACCCAATGCTTGTAAGCCTATGAGCTCATTGGCTGTGGCGATTTCTGCTGTATGGCCGAGGCGTAATTTGGTGAGCTTTGAAAAGAGTTTCCAGGTTTTAATACCGAAGTAAATTACTCCTATTAAACCTGTTAAGGCGAACAACCAAGGGAATTTTCCGACTGTGATATGCGCTTGGATGCTGCTGGCGGCAAATGGAAGGCAAACAATCAATAGTCCCATCATCATGCAGCCGATTAAATCTAATTGCAGATCATGGATTTGCTCTTGTAAGCCATAGGCGGGGATACGGGTCAGTTGCTCACGATCAACGGGCAACTTGACGGTTGCATCGCGATGTTTGAGCAACACATACATCACACCCACTGTGACAAGAAGGCCAGACAGAAGTATCCCGTAGGATAAAAGAATGCTGCTGAAATCGGTCATTTACGTCCCTGAAGTAATGCGAGTCAATAGTTAACCCGATGACATAACCCGCTAATAAAATGTACTTATTATTTTGGAAAGTGGTGGCAGACTTGTCTGCTTAGAGTTTGGGCGCACATTGCTGATTTGCTTCTTCTTCCCTAAATGGCGTGCTCGATGATTGAGTTCGAGTTTGCCCTGCATTTTCCTGAGTGGTCACACTTTAACCCGCTCTATACGGTTTAATCAATGCGCTTTATCACAAAAACGTATTTTAAATAACAACTTGTATACAAGTTACTCTGGGGAAAAGATCTGATAGGCATCATTTGTCGCGTCGCGTTTTTAGATTCTGATATTTTTACTTACTAAACTTGCAGATTTACACAAGTGTTAAACAAGATTAAACACTTCATGTAAATAACTACCCGTAGTAAGGATATTTTATATTGCCTCATCGGACCAGTTTTAAGTGTCAACATACTAATTATAATATTTTTTTGAGTTTTTTATCATTATTCTCCCATACTTAATATTTATTCTGATATTGGCTGTGAAAAAACTTATTAGTCTGTTGAATGACTAGGTTTCTCAATTTTAACTTTATGGCCAATTTATATGTGTTGATTTTATTTTTGTTAAGGAAATGTATGAATAAGGCTTTATTATTTTTTTCATTAACCCTACCTTTTTCAGCTGCTTGGGCTGCTAATGAAACGTTTAAGGATGATATGGAGAGCCAAACTAGCATATTGGAAACGCTTAGATCTGCGGATATCGATGAGATAGATGATATAGATGAGACAGATGGTCCAGATAACCATTTGGAAGCTGGTCACAGTCATACTTATATTCGTTGTTGGTATAGATTAGATCAAACGCATAATAATCCTGCAACTGAACATAGATGGGCAAAGCAAAAGGACAGTGATGAATATTATTCTATTCAAGGCGCTTGGAGACATAAGCTTTCGGGTAAAAATATGTTTTATACAGAGACGTCACAAGATGAAATCATGCAACGGTGTGTCGATACATTAGGCGTTTCAAGCAACGAAGTCGCAGACATTACCTTCTTTGCTGCTAATGAAAAATTGTCATTTAATCAGACTATCTGGACGCAAGATAAGGCGGATCAAGGGAATAAAATTAACAAAATTATCGCATTTGGGGATAGTTTGTCTGATACGGGAAATCTATTTAATGGTTCTGAGTGGCGATTTCCAAATCCTAACTCTTGGTTTTTAGGTCATTTTTCTAATGGATTTGTATGGCCGGAATATTTAGCTAAATCGCAGAATATTCCTCTGTATAATTGGTCTGTTGGCGGGGCAGCAGGTATTGATGAATATAAGATTATTCCCGGTTTAGGTCATCAAATACAATCCTATTTTCATTATTTAAAAAAGGCTGAAAATTACCAGCCTGCAAATACGTTATTTACACTTGAAATTGGACTTAATGATTTTATGAATTATGATCGTGAGGTTAAAGATGTGAGTCAGAATTTAAGTGATGGGTTAAAACGTTTAGTTGATGAAGGCGGAGCTCTGCATATTATTTTATTCACGTTGCCCGATGCTACGCGCGCACCACAGTTCAAGTATTCTACTCAAGAAAACATTGTAAAAATAAAATCAAAAATTGAAGAGTTCAATGGTTTTATTAAACAGCAGGCTCTGTTGTATCAAGCAAAAGGTATAGATCTAGTGTTGTTTGATGCTCATTCTATCTTCGATGAAATTATTCAAAATCCTAAAGAGTATGGTTTTGTTAATGTCACAGATGCTTGCTTAGATATCAATAGAGATAGTAGTAAGGATTATTTGTTGTCACACAGCTTAACAAAAGATTGTGCCTACTATGGCTCTGATAAGTATCTGTTTTGGGGGATCACTCATCCAACGACTGCCGTGCATAAAGTTTTTGCGGATAAGATTATTGAAACAGGTTTTTTTAATCGTCATTAACAGGCGAATAGTCGGCGAGTAAGATATTTTGGTTAAATATATCTCTAAATAATCAATAATATGGAGGTAAGCCAGTCAAAGCTGCTTTACCTCCATGAGTAAATTGAGTCAGTTATAATTTAAGCCAGTAAAGCCACATCTTTTTGCATTTTTTAGCACCGCTTTTAAATTGCCCGAATAATGCTGATACTTTGAACTGTGGTGAAATCATGTTACTTGACGTGTTGCTCGCCGAGTAGAATGAGCTGCTAAGTAGTATTAGCTAGCTTATGCTTTGTTTTATTGAAGGAATTGCTCACAAGGCCAATCGTTAAGACAAGTATTAAAGGTGCGTTTGGGGAAGGCCGCTTTAAATCTCAAGCGCTGTTAGACGAGTAAGCGCTGCCCGCTTACATGATGTACATGAATTCAAAAAGCAGCATAAGGGTAAAAAATCGAGTCAAGCTTAACATCCTCAAACTCAGGATGTGTAGTGTTCATGGATTTAGTTTATGTTTAGTCCGCGGTCAGTATGATTGGCGACTCTTCAGCTGCGTGAGTTTTTGCTGGTAAGGCTGCATGTATAGTGCTGCGAATAAGCTCTAGCTGATAGCTGCGTTTGGCATTGAAGCGGATTAATGGCAGTTTGGCGCTTTCGCAGGCTTGCTCGATGAGGAGGTCGCGTTGCTGATTACGTGTTTGCTTATGGCTTTTATCGTCGAGTTCGATGGCGGCGATAACTTCAAGTGTATTTTTGTCGCAGAGTAAGTAATCGAAGTGCTTGGCTGAAATTCTATTAAAGGCAATTTGCCAGTGTTTGCGGTTCATGCCTTTTTCTGGGGTGATAACGTCGGCGATACGTACTTTGCCCAAAACTCGGAATTGTTCGCCTACAGCTTGATCTAATATCCCGAGAAAGGAGCGTTCAGCACTGGAAAATAGGGCGTCTTGTTTACGGTAGCGATAGTTATTATCTGAAGATGGGATAAGCAGATTAGTGAAAATGCGTAAGAGTAGCGGCACGAAAATGATAATCGCCAAACCCAGCCCGATAAGTATTAATTGATTCGAATTCATCATTACATCCTTGTTTAGTATTGTCATTGTAACTTGTTAAGTACATATCCGTTAGCTGCTAGTACTTTTATGCCAAAAATAATGAGTCTCTGAGTGTAGTGATCACATCTTGTTAGCCACTACATCAACAGTCGTACCGATATTATCAGTACGCATACATCTTAACGATAAAATGCTTCAACTGTGCCTTTTACTGCGAGTAAAAGAGGTTGGCCACGACGGTCTAAGGATTCATTATGGATGGCCATTTATTTTAATGTTTTATGCACTTTAGTTTTCGATTTTTTGAGTTATGCTAAATGCAGCATATAAATTTGCGGGTATCTCTATGTATTTTAAAAGTATCTTTGTTTCGTTGCCTTCTGTTTACGCAATTTTGTGTGTGCTTGGTTGTGGTTTTTTCGCGGGCATCATTGTCGCCGCTGAGGTGCAATCGGCTACTTTTTCTAACGTGTTGCGTGCCGATTTTCGGCATCGTCCTCCTGAGATGGTGCTTGATGAGCGAACTAATACTATGACGAGTCCGTTAAAGGATATTCTTGAGGAAGCGGCGGCTAAGGTCGGTTATCGCGTCGAATGGAGCGCTCGTCCTTTTGCACGCAGCATTCATGAGTTGCGGGTAGGCACGGTCGACATTGTGCCGCGCACGATACGAGACGAAGAGCGAGAGGCATTTGTACGGTTTCTTGGTCCTATCGGCACTCAGACTCGCGATATTTTGTTTCTCGTAAAAGCCGGCGAGGAAGGACGGATTAAGTCCTATGAGGATTTGTATCAGGTTACTGTAGGGGTTAAACGGGGCACAGTTTATTTTGAGCGTTTTAATACGGATCCCGCGCTACGTAAAATTGAGTCTACCGATGATGAAAACATGGCTCGCATGTTTATCATGGGGCGTTTCGACACTATGGTGGTGCTCGATCGTGCCGCCATTGAGAATGCCTTCAAGCAGCTCGGTTACGATCGTTTTAGCTATGCCGATTACCGTCAGTCAAATCGGATCGAACATTATTTTGGTATGTCCCGTAACTCTACCCATGCTGCTATTTTCGATGAACTTAATCGGGCGCTGCTTGATATGGCTGCATCGGGCCGTGTAAAACAGATTTACCAAGCTTATGGTTTAGCCGCAGAAGTAGAATAGGCAAATAAAAACGGCCAATATTAATTGGCCGTTGTTATGATCCAGCTCTTTGCGCTAAAGCTTAACGATAAAAGGCTTCAACTGTGCCTTTTACTGCGAGTAGCAGTGGTTGGCCGTGGCGGTCCATGATTTATTGCGGATGACCATTTATTTTTTGTTTAAATTTTTTCAAAGGTAACATTTTTAGGAGGGAAACTATTAGGTAATGATCCTGATCTTATTTTTCTTAACAATAAACCAGTCAATAGAGAGGTTATATTTTCATCAAAATATTCTACATCTGGCGATCTAGATGCGATTATTGCAGTGCCCCATGTCTCACTGTCTTTCAGATCGGAAACAACCCAAAATATGCAATCACCATTATCCGTTACGCCTATTGGTAAAAGGCCATTAATTTCTGGATAGAGGTTATATTTAAAATACTCTGGGTCTTCATTATTAAGGTAATTGAAATCCTCAATGATTGATTTCTTCTGCTCAAAAAAATCAAGGTCACAATTCGTAGTAAATGGATTGAATATCGCTATAAAATCGGCAATTCTTCCTGTGCCATAACGATTAATAAACGCAATGTAATCCCTGGGAAAACTAAGACCTTCATCTATAGAAGGCCAAACGTTACCAATCCCAGATTCATTAGGGAAGTTAGGGGGAGTTAAAATGCTATTTAATACAGATAGGGTCATGATCTACATTCCACGAGGATTAAGAAGAGCAATGCTTTCAAAGAAACCATCACTATCTTGAGCATTTACTGTTATACCTGCCGATATTCTGGAAGGACCTTTATATATTGGAGTTACCGAGACATCAACTATTTCTCCTCTCTCTAACGCTTTTCTCTAGCGAATCCCCAGATAAACTTGATGATATTCAAATAAGTAGGCATGCATAATGCTATTTGATTTAATCCATTTCGCCAAAAAACGACTAGATAGCTGTTCCGAATAGTCGTTCACTGCACTGGTGCAGTTTCAGCAAGTAGTATTGAATTAGTATCATTTGCTGCTGGGCAAACAAAAACGGCCAATTAGATTGGCCGTTGTTATGATCCTGCTCTTTGCGCTAAAGCTTAACGATAAAAGGCTTCAACTGTGCCTTTTACTGTGAGCAAAAGAGGTTGGCCGCGACGGTCTAAGGATTTGCTTGGCACTTTTACCCAACCTTCACTGATGCAATATTCTTCGACATCAAAACGCTCTTTGCCGTTGAGCTTAATACCGATATCGTGCTCGAAAATTTCTGCTACATGGTGTGGGCTGCGTGGGTTAACGGAAAGGCGATCCGGTAAAGCAGGTAATGATGTTGTGTCGGTCATGGTCGTGATCTGTCGTTGTCTATAGTGAAAAAGCGTGCGCTATTGTAGGCAATCCCAGCGCAACGCTCAAGACTTTAACTGTGACTGATTGCGCGCCTTGCGTTACAAAGTTAGGTTGTCCTGTTAGGACACTGCTGTTAGGACACTGCTGTTAGGACACTGCTGTTAGGACACTGCTGTTAGGACACTGCTGTTAGGACACTGCTGTTAGGACACTGCTGTTAGGGCACTGCTGTTAGGGCACAGCTGTTAGGACACTGTGCCGCAGCTGGAAAAGGCTTTCAGCACTCGGCCGTTTTCTCTGCCCATGACTGAGCGCAAATAAACCTTGGCTAATATGTCGGCATTGATTGCACTAAAACCGGGAAAATAGTCCTGATAGCTCGCTAATGACTCGCTTAATACCGTTGGGCTGACAATGTTTATCCGCTGCTGCGCAGGTAATTCACCCGCGACGGCGGTAACAAAATGCTCAAGTGCGCCATTGATTGTGGCGGCACTGATGCCATCTTTTACTGGGACATCGGCAATAATGCCACTGGTCAGTGTAAAACTGCCCCCAGCGTTGAGGTATTGGCTACCTATTTGCACTAACTGTATTTGCCCCAATAACTTACTTTGGAGCCCTGTATACCAGTCTGCTTGAGTCATAGCGTTAAAGGGTTTAAACACGACATCACCCATGGCCGAAATCATTGCATCGACTTTACCGATTTTTTCTAGCCCTTGATGAAGTGAATGTTCATCCCGAATGTCTATCAGGACATCCCCCGTTGTTCGCCCTACCTGAATAACTTCATGCTGAGTTGAATGAAATAAGCGGACTATGGCTTGTCCGATTGTGCCTGATGCACCCACTACGACTATTTTCATGACATGCTCCTAAATTGAATACGAATTGAGGATAATCTGGTTAATTAAATAGAAAAAGCGCATATAATCACCACATTGTTTCGTTAATAGGCTTAATTGATGAATCTCACTCATCTGCAGTCATTTATGCTGGTTGCCAAAATGCACAGTTTTAGCGCTGCGTCTGAACAACTCGGCGCATCTAAAGGCTTAGTGTCGCGCCATGTTAAATCCCTTGAAGATGAAATGGGTTGTCAATTACTCCACCGAACCACGCGGCGAGTATCTATGACCGAAGCAGGGCAAGCATTATATGGTAAAGCCTGCGAAATCGAGAGGCTGGCCAATGAAGCTGGACGTTTAGTGCAGGATTTAACGCAGGACTCCTGTGGGACTTTAAAATTCACCGCTCCAACGGAACTGGGCAAAAAATTGCTGAGTCCTATGCTGCTTCAGTTTATTGCTTCGTATCCTCAAGTGAAACTCGAACTGTGTTTTGAGCAGAGTATTCAAGATGTTGAGTTCGGTAATTTTGATCTCGCCTTAAGAACAAGCATTGCGCACAGCGATAATCTGATCGCCAGATATCTTGGCAGAATTCGCCATGTCTTAGTGGTTTCGCCCGCGCATCCCGCAGCCGCAGAAGTTCGTCACCCTGATGATTTACGCCATTATCGTCTATTGTCTTCGGGCGAAACTCAGTGGGTGTTTGAACCGCTCACAGGGGACAGTCTCACGCTCACTTTTGAGCCTGCACTGTGCAGTTCAAACTATGCCACTACACATCTTCTTACTTTGAGTGGTACAGGTATCGCTAGCCTGCCTTATTATTTGGTAGAGGAGGATATCGTTCAGCACAAACTCACTTTGCTCGTTCCCCAATGGCAATGCTATCCACATGAGTTGTATATGGTTTATGCCAAGCAGAGCCATTACCCAAAGAAGCTGCGCGATTTACAACATAAGCTACAAACTTGGTGCGAAACTCACTCAAAATATGTGGGTTAATGAGTAAAAGCATAATCGCATCAAATCTTATCCGGCAGAGGGTGGAGCTTTTAGAATAAAGTGAGGCAGAGTACACTGCCGCGCATTGAATTTTTGTATTTGAATGTAAAGTCGAGCAGGCTTTTACCCATGCAGGCATAAAAAGAGCGGCGATTAACCAAGCGTTATGAACGACGACATTAGTATCTCGCTGCCCTCGCTGATTCATCGAATTGGACGGGAGGCGGTTAAACAAGCTCAAGTGATTGCAACCCAATATGATTGCGAGCTTAAGCGTGTGCGGCGTTCAAGGAATTGGTGCATTGTTGGCGCGGCGATCAAGATCCAATCCTGCTGTGCGCATTTACAAAGTGAGCCATTGCTGGCGCAGCAGTTAACAGCTAAAGATGGCCAGTTTGGTTATCTTATCAAAAAGTTGGAGTCAGCCTTGCTGCAACATGCGGACAAACTTGAACCATTAGACGCTAAGCTGATTCGGCTTATCACAGACAACCCTGCGATTACCTTAGGTGAGTTGATGCAATTGACCCAATGCACAGTCACAGAGGCCAGATTGGCACGTTTTCAAGCCGACTCTTGGTAGTTTGCTTGTTTCGCGTTCTCGCTCTCGCTATGCGCCTCTATTGCTGGGCTGCTTTTTCTAACACTTTTATTTGATTTTCAATTTGCTCGGCTTCAGCGGTCAGCAGTGAGTAGGATCTAATATCGCCTTTTCTCTGGGCATGCATAGCTTGTTCAAGCTTGGCGTTATATTGCTGAGTTAATTTTTTTAAGGGATTTTTCTTAAATATTGAGAACATGGTCATTTCTATTGGATTGGGTATTTGGACTTATATACGTAGGCAATGGGATTTAAGTTTTACTTTTTGAAATTAAAAATCCCACGATCCCACAATCCTTCAATTCCACTGCCATCGGTCTCAGCAAGGCTGAGACCTTATCTTACATTTGCAGCAAACTAATGGGTTGCTATGTCTTATCTAGCTTGCAACCCATTGAAAATATTTTAAATCTTAAACTGACCGACGAGCTTACCTAAGTTAATACCTTCCTGCGACACGGTTTGGCTGACTCTGGCAGCATCTTCGCTGGAATGGAGTAACTCATTCACTATCTCTTGGATGGCGAACACATTACGGTTGATTTCTTCGGTCACAGAGCTTTGTTCCGTGGCAGCAGTCGCAATTTGGGTGCTCATGTCGTTAATTGCCGTGACCGCCGATGTCACTGAGCCTAGGCTTTCAGAAATTGCACGAGATGAGTCTACCGAGCGCACGCAGCTTTGCTGACTTTCTTCCATCGTTTTTACTGCCAGTGCGACAAGCTTGTGCAGTTCAGTTAGCATCTCATTGATTTCCAAAGTGCTTGATTGCGTTCTGCTCGCTAAGTTACGCACTTCATCGGCCACCACGGCAAAGCCTCGGCCCTGTTCTCCGGCGCGGGCCGCTTCGATGGCGGCATTTAATGCTAATAGGTTAGTTTGCTCAGCAATACCGCCAATCACTGATAGCACGTTGTTGATTTTTTTAGACTGTTCGCTCAAGGATTGAATACTGCCCGCCGCATTGTTTATTTGCGCCATGAGTGCCGAAATTTCTTCTAAAGAAGCATCGACGCAGCGCTGGGCATTGGCTACATCGCCAGTGGCAGCATGGGTCGCTTCGGCCACTTGCGTGGTATTTTGCGCTACTTCGCTGGCGGTAGCTGACATTTCAGTAATAGCGGTAACCACTTGATCGGTTTCATTGTTATGGCTGATGAGTTGGCTCGACATGACTTTGGTTTGATCGTGAATCGCGTTGGCGGCGGTTTTAACTTTAGCCGTCGCGTTTGCCACATCGCCTATGATGGTTTGGAGTTTATCGACAAATAGGTTAAAGGATTGACCTAGTTGTGCAATTTCATCTTCACCTTTCACAATAAGACGTTTGGTTAAATCGCCTTCGCCTTTAGCGATATCGTTTAAGTTATTCGCCATATTTTTAATTGGCGCGACCATACGTTGGGCAGTGATCAGAATAACAGCGACAGTAATCGCGGCGAGTAACAGCGCAATTAACAGAATGGCATAGGATTTTTCGATCATCTGCTCAGTGACCGTCGCACGATAATCCTCAACGACAGTGTCGATATCATCGATATAGACTCCCGTGCCTAGCATCCAGTCAGTGCCAGGGATCATCATGGAGTAACCGATTTTTTCAATTTGCTCATTGGTATTGGGTTTTTGAAAGTAGAACGAGAAGTTACCGTCCCCTTTTTTAGCGGCATCGAGTAAACCGACAATGATTTTAGTGCCGCGGGGATCTGTCATATCAATTTTATTTTGCCCTTCGAGGTTGGGCATGACGGCATGGAACAGGTTTTTACCTTGGGAGTCGTAAATAAAGAAGTAACCAGAACTGCCAAAACGGATATCACGTAGCGCTTGGTTTACATTGCCATTTTCTTTTAAAGACAACTGATACTGCACTATTCCTGCGGCAATTTCGGTGGCTTCTTTTATTTGTGTTTTACGTTCACCGATGAGCTTAGTTCTAAAGGTCGTCACTTCATCTGCAAGGGCGTCTTTTTCGACATAGTAAGAAACGGTCATGAGTACGAACAAAGTAAAAATTAAAGGGAATAACGACAACAGCAGTAATTTATTACGTAGGCTGAAATTAGACATGCTTGACGACTCCATGATGAACATCTCTTTTATTGCAGGGCAGTATAGCTAATTTCCCGCATTCTTAAGTGCTTAAGTTAACAAAAATGTAATGGAAATCGATAAAATGCGCGCTGTTGATTGATTCCAAAATCGTTAACTATGCTGTGAATCTAGGCCTTTCTTTTGATCTTTATCAACATTATATGGGCCCAATGAGTTCACTATATTAGCTAAAATTGATGCAAAATTAGCTAGAGCTGGTGCAGCCGGTGCAGATAGTGGCAAATAGTAAGGGCAGGGTTGTGACAAATGAAAAGTTGATCCTAACGCTGAAAATCTGCATTAGTGTGGGTATTTGTCTTATTGCGCTGGGGATTTATCTGCATAACTTTAATGACACCGTTGAAGCGATGGGTGTGCAAGGGATTATTCTCAGTGCCATGTGTGTTGCCTTTGGCATGGCCTTGTCATTACCGACTAAGATGTATTTAACCTTCCTGTTGGTTAAGCGCGAAACTGAAAAACATCCATAATGTGTTTTTGCACAGAGTGTTACTCTGCGACTCATTGGTTTCCTCGCCTTCTTGATACTCAATCTAAGTACTCGCTTAACCCTACTATTCAACCCACCAAGCTCAGCCGTAAATGCCCTGATTATGGTTTTTAACATAATTAACCCAAGACTAATGGGCCAAAAACACCGATAATTCCCCCTTAATGACTCATTACCAATGACGCGACTTGGTCGATGGGCTGCTACAGACTCGCATATTTAGTGGAAATCATATTCAATGGAAATCAAAGTTAATTTTCTCGACAATCTTAGACTTGAAGCCAAGTTTGATGATTTTACCGTGACCGCCGATCAGCCAATCCGCTACAAAGGTGATGGTTCTGCCCCTAGTCCGTTTGACTATTTCTTAGCGTCGTCAGCCCTGTGTGCGGCCTATTTCGTGAAGGTATATTGCAAAGCCCGTGATATTCCAACGGATAACATTAGACTGTCGCAGAATAATATTGTTGATCCAGAAGATCGCTACAATCAGATTTTCCAAATTCAAGTTGAGTTACCCGAAGATATTTCGGAGAAAGATCGCGAAGGTATTTTGCGCTCGATTGACCGTTGTACCGTTAAAAAAGTGGTGCAAACTGGCCCAGAATTTAAAATTGAAACCGTTGAGAACCTAGATTCAGACGCCAATGCCATGTTGATGGGCCAGCCTAATGGCGCATCGAGCACCTTTATTCTGGGTAAAGATCTGCCGCTGGAGCAAACCATTGCCAATATGACGGGCATGCTCGCCGATCTTGGAATGAAGATAGAGATCTCATCATGGCGCAATATCGTGCCGAACGTGTGGTCACTGCACATTCGTGACGCGGCTTCGCCAATGTGTTTCACCAATGGTAAAGGCGCTACCAAAGAAAGCGCGCTGTGTTCGGCGCTCGGCGAGTTTATTGAGCGGTTAAATAATAACTTTTTCTATAATGATCAATTCTTTGGGACTGAAATCGCCAATAGCGAATTTGTGCATTATCCCAATGAAAAGTGGTTTGCGTTAGAGGAAGATGATGCGCTGCCAGCGGGTATTCTGGATGACTATTGTTTAGAGATTTACAACCCAGACGACGAGCTGTGCGGTTCGCACTTGATTGATACTAATTCGGGCAATATTAAGCGCGGCATTTGTGCGATTCCTTACACCCGTAAATCTGACGGTGAAACGGTTTACTTCCCGTCGAACCTGATTGAAAACTTGTTCTTAAGCAATGGTATGAGTGCGGGTAATAACCTGCAAGAAGCCCATGTGCAGTGCTTGTCAGAGATTTTTGAGCGCGCTGTAAAACGCCAAATTATTGAGCAAGAAATTGTCCTGCCCGATGTGCCTATGTCTGTACTAGAAAAGTACCCAAGCATCCTCGCGGGCATTAACGGTTTAGAAGAGCAAGGCTTCCCAGTTGTGGTTAAAGATGCCTCACTCGGCGGCCAGTTCCCAGTGATGTGCGTCACCCTGATGAACCCGAAAACTGGCGGTGTATTCGCCTCCTTTGGCGCGCACCCAAGCTTTGAAGTGGCGTTAGAGCGTAGCTTAACTGAATTGCTGCAAGGCCGTAGCTTTGAAGGCTTAAATGATGTGCCAAAACCGACCTTTAACAGCATGGCGGTCAGCGAGCCAGAAAACTTTGTTGAGCACTTTATTGATTCAACAGGAGTGATTTCATGGCGCTTCTTCAGCAGTAAATTTGATTATGAATTCTGCGAATGGGATTTTTCTGGCACCAGCGAAGAAGAAGCCGACGGCCTGTTTGGGATCTTAGAAGCGTTAGGTAAAGAGGTGTATATCGCCGAGTTTACCGATTTAGGCGCATCGGCGTGTCGTATATTAGTACCTGATTACTCTGAAATTTATCCAGTTGATGACTTGATTTGGGATAACACCAACAAAGCGCTGGCGTACCGTGAAGATATCTTAAATCTGCATTCGTTAAGCACTAAGCAATTGGCTAATTTGGTCAACCGTTTAGAAGAAAGCCAACTCGATAACTACACGGATATTCGCACCTTAATCGGCATTGTATTTGATGAAAATACCGTGTGGGGAAAACTGACGATTATTGAGCTTAAGATCCTGATTTATTTGGCACTCGGTGCACACGAAGACGCGATTGAGCTGGTCGGTGAGTTCCTACAGTTTAACGACAATACCGTTAAACGTGGCCTGTTCTACCAAGCCATGAATGCTGTGCTGGAAGTGACCTTAGATGAAGAGTTAGAACTTGATGATTTTATCCATAACTTCAACCGTATGTTCGGTAAAGAAGTGATGGACAACGTCGTTGGCTCAGTCACAGGTAAAGTGCGTTTTTATGGTTTAACTAAGACTAGCATGCAGCTCGAAGGTATTGAGCCGCATTTAAGATTGATTGAAAGCTATAAGAAGTTGCATCAAGCCCGTAAAGCTGCGAAAGACCTGAATTAATTCTGTTATTTGGCATTAGCTTCATGTGTTTAAAAGCGAACCTTTTGGTTCGCTTTTTTGTTTGTTGCTCTTTTGATTCGCGCTTCTTATGAGCACTTGTGGCTATCATTTATTAAGGGCGTTTGTTATTGCTATGTGTGGTTTGAAATGTTCAGCCCGCTTAGGCTGTATTTGATATAACTCGATTTTTACCGTTACGTTTAGCTTGATACAAGGCCGCATCGGCCCGCTTAAGCGTTTCTTCATAGGACTTATCCAATGGTTCGATAGAAGCGACTCCAATGCTTACGGTGGCAAACAAGCCATTGACCGCATATTTTTGCAGTTCAGTGTAAAAGCAATCGCAGAGGTATTCTGCAAATTCAACCGCTTGCGAATGCTCAACCCCAGGTAGGGCAATCACAAATTCATCGCCACCAAAACGATACGCGCTATCGGTTTTTCTAAATTGAGTTCGGCAGGTTTCGGCAACTGCGATGATGATTTGATCGCCAGCATAGTGACCCAACTGATCATTGATGGACTTTAAATGGTCTAAATCGAGGATCAAGATTGAGGTGGGAATACGGTGGCGCTGAAATATATCGAATTGAAAGGTTAAATCACGTTCTAAGCGGCGACGGTTATACAGCCCTGTCAGCTGATCGGTATCGCTTAGTTGACGTAGTTGCAGTTCAAGTTCATGCCGCTTGGAAATATTACTGGCGACCCAAAGCACCACAGGCTCATCATCAACCAGAAAGTCTAGTGCTTGAATGCGTCCCTCAAACCAAATGGGTTGTTCAGGGCCTATATCGGGTAAGCCTTTGACATCTTTATTGCTCAATTCATATTCTTCGATCAGTAATTTTCGGCTGGTTAATGCACTTTCGATAACCTGTAAGAAGTAATTGAGTTTGTCAGCCTTTAACACATCGCTAAGATACAAGCCGATTAGGCCACTACCATCGTGGTAATAACGGTCATCTTTACCACCGAAGACGGCAATGTATTTACCACTTTTTGACAGAACAAAAGTAGGATCAGGAAGTGCATCAAGGACTAAAGCCATTTCTTCTATTTTGATCATCGATTAAAATCCCTGTGGAAAATCACCCAACCTTAAGTCCGCGTGTCCAAGTTATCATAGATAAACTACTCTTTGGCGCTTTAGCCGCGAATGCATCCTGCGAACTCATTACAATTTAGCCGCTTTTGTGGGTAACAACAAACCATAACAATATGCCGTACAATTTATTTGTCGTCGCGATTTTACCAAGGCATCAGAGCGTTCGATGGCGCAGAGTTGTATCCCTGTTGAGGCTTAAAACCTAAGCCCTGCGATCGTATCGAGTCAGTCGTGATGTCTTGAATTTTAGCGTTTGTGCTTATGTTCAAAAAGCTTCATTGCAGTGCTTAGTGGACAGATGATTTTCGAGTAGAATCTAGGGCCTTAATTGTGGTTTTAATTTTACACAGGGATTTATAATGCATACTGCAGATGATTTTATTGAACATTTAGCGCTAGAGCAGCATGTTGAAGGCGGTTATTACCGCTCATCCTATCGTTCAGAAACGGCATTTGATCAGACTCGGGCATTATGGAGCAGTATCTATTTTTTGCTGCGTACGGGAGAGGTTTCCCATTTCCATCGTCTGACAGCTGATGAAATGTGGTATTTCCATGCGGGGCAATCACTGACGATTTACATGATTGATCCTGATGGGGTGCTAACGACGGCGCAATTAGGGCTTAATTTAGCTGCGGGCGAGCGGCCACAGTTTTTAGTCCCTAAGGGCTGTATCTTTGGTTCAGCCATGAATCAAGATGGTTTTTCATTAGTGGGCTGTATGGTATCGCCCGGTTTTACCTTTGATGATTTTGAGCTGTTTAGCCAACAAACTTTGTTAGCCCAATATCCACAGCATAGTGACATCATCCAACGTCTGAGCCGTTAGGGAAGCGCCAAAGTCAGTTAAATTTAGCTAGTTGATTTGTTAAATGGTAACTTGGTTGACATTGCCTCATTCGGCAAAACCAAGGTCGCTCTGAGTCATTAAATTTGACTCAATAGTAAGATATCCCCGCGACAAGGCTTGTCTATTGGCGTTTAACCACGTAAAACATGCTTTTTGGCGTACCTCTATGTACCAAGTGTTATGGAGTAATTGAATTTGGAACACTTAGTGTGGGAGCTCGATCCTGTATTAATCTCGTTTATGGGACTAAAAATACATTGGTATGGAGTCCTGTTTGCTCTTGCTATTACTGCTGGTTTTCAGGTGATGAAGCGGATTTATATCAAGGAAAATCTCGATCTTGAGTCCCTTGATAATTTACTGATTTATTGTGTGGTTGGCATTATTGTGGGTGCGCGTTTGGCCCATTGTATGTTCTACGATCCGACTTATTACTTTGCTCATCCGCTTAAGATCTTGGCGATTTGGGAAGGCGGACTCGCCAGCCACGGTGGTGGTTTAGGCGCGATTCTGGCCTTGTATTATTACCAACGTAAAGTGAAGCTACCCTTCCTGTTTTTGTTGGACAGACTCGCGATCGCCACCGCCATTTTTGGCTTTTTTGTGCGTATGGCAAACTTCGCCAACTCAGAAATTTTAGGCGATCCTACGACTCAACCTTGGGGCATTATATTTGCCCGTGTCGACATGTTGCCAAGACATCCAGCACAGCTCTATGAGGCTTTCGCTTATTTAGCTATCTTTATTGGTCTGTATGCTTTGTATCAATACACGCAGATTAAACAAGGACATGGGGCTATTTTCGGCCTGTTTCTGGTATCGGTGTTTAGTGCGCGAATTGCGATTGAGTCGATTAAAGTTAGCCAAGCGGCTTACTCTGAAACTTTCTTAAGTGCGGGACAACTTCTGAGCTTACCGTTTTTAGCCGTAGGTATAGTTTTGTTGTTCTTGGCGTATCGAAAGAAAACCGTTTAAATCTGAATATCAAACGATTAAAAAAGGCTTTCTATCTAGATAGAAAGCCTTTTTTATGAATGAATTAATCATCAAGTATGACGTTAGGCTGTCTTCACTATATTGGTCACCTGCACCATGGCATCCCGAGCGGAACGGCTCACGCCCGAGAGTTGGAAGAAACCATGGATGACGCCAAGATAACGACGGCAGTGGGCATTTACGCCAGCCTCTAATAGATTCCTAAATAGCTGTTCACCTTCATCGACGAGTGGATCGAATTCGGCGGTGATGATATGGGTTTCCGGTAAGCCTGCTAAGTCATCACGGCGAAGTGGACTGGCTTCGGCATCGGTTCTGGGGTGCCAATCTAAATACAGATCGAAACCTGTTAGCAAGGTGTCGCGGGTGATGATGTATTTCTCGCCATTGTCGCTATAGCTTTGGCTCTTCGCGGTGGCATCGAGCATAGGATAGATAAGCACTTGTTTGTGTGGCAACCATTGCCCTTTGGCTTTTAAACGCAGGCAAGTGACTAGGGCTAAATGGCCGCCGGCGCTGTCGCCCATTAGGGTGATCTTAGTGTTATCACCGCCCCATTGGTGACAATGTTGATAGATGACTTCTGCGGCATGGCAGGCATCGTCGTGGGCAGCGGGATAAACATGTTCTGGGGCGAGGCGATAGCGAACGGCGATCACCAGTGCGCCAGAATCATTGGCGAGTTTTCGCAGTTGTTGATTATGGGTTTCAACGCCGCCACTGACAAAACAGCCACCATGGTAGTAAATGACGATAGGTAAATTGTCTGCCGCCGAGGGTTTAAACAGAGTTAATTCTGCGCCATCGATGGAAATTGCGCGCACCTCGAACACCTCTTCAGGCTCACCCGCGAGTACAGTGCTGGCGATATAACCTTGCCGACGTTGCTCAATGCTTTGCTCTCGTACCGATGGGCAACCCGCCGCGATAAACTCGCTAACCAATTGTTTAATTCCCTCTTCTAAATAGAGTTGGCTCATTTAATACTCCCTCAATTTTTAGTGCGCTCGGCTGTTCTGCAATGTGCTGAGTTTATCGGCAGCTTAATTGAATTGGTAGCCTAGATTCACACTCAGCCATGAGCTCTATCATGATTGCGGAAATTAACTTTGGTATTAACTTAGTAATGAATACGGTTGCAGTCGGCATCTTTTTCACTATTACAGATTGAGTTGTAGGGTGTCTTGTAAGAAAATTACCAACTTAATTGACTGTCAGGCTTAATGCGCTTAAATGTCCGCCTGATTGTGCGTTCGATAGCACTTTGATGTCTATTTGTGAAAGTGGGTTTCAGTCTCTTGGCTAAAATATAGGTTGCCAAGATGCTGTTTGAGCGACACATTGAGCCAGCGATCACACTCGTTATTCGTTCTCTATTTGCAGGAATCTTTCGTGGCAAAAGCACCCAAAACATTGCAACAGCGCATGGGCATAGTTGCCCTGACGTGGCCGATTTTTATCGAGACCTTGCTGCAATCTCTGCTTGGGATCAGCGATATCTTTATGCTGAGCCATTATTCCGATAATGCGGTTGCCGCAGTGGGACTCACGACTCAGCTGATGTTCTTCATGATGGTCATGTCCATGATGGTGAGTACGGGCGCAAGTATTTTGATTAGCCAAAGCAATGGGGCAGGCCAACCGCAGCAGGCTGTCGATATCGGGGTGGCGAGTGTCGTATTGAGTTTGGTATTAGCCTTGGTCATGGGCGCATCTATGTTCTTTGGTGCTAAGGGCATTATCGGCTTATTTGCGCTTGAGCACGATGTGGCTGGTTTTGGATATGACTATTTAGTGATTTGCGGCAGCTTGAGCATAGGGCTAGTGATGAACATTGCCTTCGCCGCTATTTTGCGTAGTTACGGTTTTACCCGCTCGGCCATGTTAGTTACCTCGAGCACGGGCTTAATGAACGTGATCGGTAATTATATTGCCCTGTATTCACCCTTTGGTTTACCTGTTTATGGGGTAACTGGGGTGGCGATATCGACAGTGACCAGCCAGATCATCGGTGCGTGTATCATGCTGATGGTGATCCGGCATAAGCAAATTCCGCTGCCACTGCAACGACTTAAGCTCTTACCGCGCAGCACTTATTGGAGTGTGATGCGTATTGGCCTGCTCAATGCTGGCGAGATGCTGTCTTACAATGTGGCTCAGATGACCATCATCTACTTTATCAGCCAGATGGGCACTTTATCGCTCACGGCCTACACCTATGGCTTGAATATTAGCCGTTTTATCTATTGTTTTGCGGTAGCACTCGGGCAGGCGACGCAAATTCAGACCGGATACTATGTGGGTAAACAATGGTTCGATGAAATCACTACTCGGGTGCAGCGTTACTGTTTGGTGGGCTTTGTGGCTTCACTGACCATAGTATTAGTCTTCTATTGGCAGCGATTCGTTATTGTCGGCTGGTTGAGTGAGAACGAAGAAGTCATCCAACTGACGGCGTTATTACTGGCAGGTTCAATCGCGCTCGAAACGGGGCGGGTGTTTAATCTGGTGATTATTTCGGCCTTAAAAGGCGCGGGTGATGTGGCGTTCCCTGTGCGGGTAGGCCTCTTTAGTATGTGGGGTATTGGGGTATTTTTTGCTTGGTTCTTTGGCTTGCATTTAGGTTATGGCGTGTTGGCTGCTTGGCTTGCCGTCGCGGCAGATGAATGGGTGCGTGGATTGATTATGGTGCAGCGTTGGCGCTCGGGTCGCTGGCAGCGTTTTACGCGTATTCCGCCAGTAACCCTAGCTTAAACCGCGCTGATAACAAAAGGTCAGCACTTATTGGTTGCCCCATTTGCCCGATTTCAGTAGTTCATTTTTAAATTGTAGATACCTTGGATGCCCTTCATAGGTTTCGATTTCCATAGTGCTGTAGGGGGCAAAAATAGCCCCTGGAATTTGGCATCCTCTAGTAAGAACGTCTTCTAATGAGGGCATAAAACATTCTTTAAGCGGGTCAAAATGGATTTTATAACTGGCATAGCCGCGCGCAACAAATCTATCGGTTATGGTTTTGAATAGCTGTCCAAAAGGCGTGTCGAGCGTCTCCGGCGTGGAGTAATAAAAGCCTTGTCCGTACCAGTAGAGTAATAAGGCGGTACCTGCGTCGCAGAGTGGATGTTCGATAATCGCCCTGACCATGTCGGGATCATCGTTATCCCAATTCAAGTTGGCCGCGACAAAATGCAATTCCTCCATACTTTGTAAGTCACTGATACAGGTGATTTGTGTCGCCGCTTTGCCAAAGTAGGTACTGTCTTGATGTAAAAAGTCGTAATCGGGATCGGCGAGTAATTTGGCGAGTTGTTGTTGATTGGCAAAACAGCCAAATTCTGCGCATTCATAGGCGCGAATAAATTGTTCTTGTGAGAGTAATTTAGCCAAGGGAATCCTTTCTTTTTATAGAAAACACAGTTTATAAAAAAGACAGCGTCAGCCTTTACGTAGTAAAAGGCTGACATAGAAGAAAAGGAGCGTAAAACGTTACGCTTGCTCTTGCAGTAGGGTACGGCACAGCTTAATAAAGTCCGATGAAGTGACGATACCGAGTACCTTTTTATCGACATCGACGACGGGCAGGCAACCAAGTTTGTTCTCGATAAAATATTCAACCACCACAGTTAAGGGCTCGTCGGCGGTGAGATGCTGATAGTCTTTATCCATCACAGTTGTGATCGGCGTGTATCGTTCCTTGCGCTCGAGCGCGCCTTGGCCGTACTTGTTCAACATAGTCATCACGCTGGCGATCATCTTTTTATGGGTGAGTACGCCAACGAGGGTGCCATCAATTTCAGAAATCACGGGTAAGTGGCGTACGCCACGGGTTTGCATCAGATGGTGGGCATCTTTCAAACTGGCGCCATCGCTGATGCAGATGACTTGATCACTCATAATATCGCTGACTTTCATTGTTAAATTCCTTTTCTTGCCATTCTTAGGCGTGCATTTAACACGCTGCGTTAGCCTGCACCGATGTTAGCAGCTTCTCTGTAACCTACGCCAGTCCTGCACAAATAAAGTACGCTATCCAGTATAAGTGTTTGAATTGATAGATATCATAAAAGGCTGACAAAGATGTCACAAATATGTAACAGTGATATCTCACAATCGTGGTCTTATTAGACCTCATACCAGTGAAGCCTTATCTAACAAGGAATAATAATGAATCGTACCGTAACTCGTCGTGATTTTTTGGCTATGTCGGCCAAAGGTGTTGGTGTTGCTGTGATCTCTTACGGCTTGATGGGCTGTAGTGATAGTAATGATGATAATTCTGTACCCGCGCAATTTTTACATGGAATTGCCAGTGGCGATCCGGCAGTCGATGCCGTGATCCTCTGGACCCGTGTCACGCCTGAGTCTGAGGGCGATGTAAAAGTGAGTTGGCAAGTGGCAAGCGATGCGGCCTTTAGTCAATTAGTGACCACAGGTGAGACTGTCACTAATGCGAGCCGTGACTACACGGTTAAGATTGATGCCCGTGGTTTACGTGCCGGGCAAACCTACTTTTATCGCTTTATGACGGGTGATAAAACCTCAGTTGTGGGTAAAACCCGCACTCTGCCTGAGGGTGACGTTAGCTCAGTCAAATTAGCCGTGATGTCCTGTGCTAACTTTCCTGCCGGTTATTTTAACGTCTATGAGTTAGCGGCGGCGCAGGATGATTTAGATGCTGTGGTGCATTTAGGCGATTACATCTATGAATATGCCCGCGGTGGTTATGCCAGTGAGCATGCTGCCGAATTGGGGCGTGAAGTGTTACCCGCCAATGAGTTGCTGACGTTGAGTGATTACCGCACTCGCCATGGTCAGTACCATACCGATGCGAGTCTGCAAAAGTTACACGCGAAAGTGCCTTTTATTACAGTGTGGGATGATCATGAAGTGGCCAATGATACTTGGCGTGATAGTGCCGAGAATCACAACGAAGGCGAAGGGGATTTTGCCGTTCGTAAAGAAGCGGCACTACAAGCTTATTTCGAGTGGTTGCCGATTCGCCCATGGCGTGAAGGGAACCATGAAGAGATTTACCGCAGCTTCAGTTACGGCAATCTCGTCGATCTGCATATGCTGGATACTCGCGTATTAGCCCGTGATAAACAGCTCGATTATGCCGATTATATGGATCCTACCACGGGCTCGTTTGCTGGAGAGCGTTTCCTTGCCGATGTCACTTCGACCACTCGCACTATGCTGGGGCTGACGCAATTATTATGGCTACAGGGCACATTGCTACAGTCGACAGGCAAGTGGCAGGTACTGGGACAGCAGGTATTAATGGGTAAGATGTCATTGCCGGCGGCGATTGCCACTCAGCAGATGAGCATTCCCCAATTTGCCATGTTAGGGGCTTTAGCTAAGTTAGCGGCCCGTGCGGCGGCAAATGATCCCACGCTGACTGCCCAAGAGCTGCAATATCTTCAAGCCAATCAAGCTTTACTCACGCCAGAAGTTATCGCACTGCTGCAATTACCTGCAATCCCGTACAACTTAGATGCTTGGGATGGTTATGCCTATGAGCGTGAAGTGATTTTAGGTACGGCTAAATCGAAAAATCTCAATCTAGTTGTGATCGCGGGTGACACCCATAATGCATGGGCAAACGAGCTTAAAGACGTGAATGGCGATACCGTTGGGGTGGAGTTTGCGACCAGCTCAGTATCATCGCCAGGCCTTGAATATTATTTGAATCTGCCAGCGGAACAGATCCCCGCGACCGAGGCGGCAATCGTCGAGTTAGTGCCAGATCTTAAGTACGCTAACTTAAAAGACCGAGGCTTTATGACGCTCACCTTTACCGCTGATGAGGTGCGCAGCGACTGGCATTATGTGGATACCATTTTGTCGAAGGATTTCCAAGTTGCAACGGCCCGTGGTTATAGTGCTAAGACAAAAGTAGGCGAGCATGTGATTACGCCTATCGTTTAATGCGGTATTGTTCGCTTGTTTATCGGCCACCTTAGGGTGGCCTTTTTGTTGCTTTTGGCTTTAAAAGGCAAAATAAATGTCTGTTGTCACGCAAGTTCTTACTATTACTGCAGCACATCGCATTTTTTTGGTATAAAATTCGCTCCCAAAATTCGGCGGCTGCCTACACTTGCTAAGGCAAAGCTGTTCTAGTGTTTTGGGAACCTTTACCCGCCGAACAGACCTTACAGGGGTCATAAGCTTTTGCTTTAACGACCTAAGAATAAAATCAATGTGATGGGGACTGTGTCATGTCAGAAAAGTATTTTGTTACCGCGCAGCAATTGCTGGAAGATTCATTTTTATTAGCTTCGCAAGTGTATGAGAGTGGCTTTCGTCCGCAATTTATCGTGGGTATTTGGCGTGGCGGTGCTCCAATCGGGATCGCGGTACAGGAATTTTTCGACTTTAAACAAGTTGAAACCGATCACATTGCCGTGCGTACTTCTTCCTATTATGGGATTGGCACCGACAAACAAAGCAAAGAAATCAAAGTTCATGGCCTGCATTACATCGTTGAAAATGCGAACGCGAGCGATGGTTTATTGATTGTGGATGACGTGTTTGACTCTGGCCGTAGTATTCATGCATTAAAAGAAAAACTCAGCCAACTGATGCGCCTAAATATGCCAACCGATATCCGTATCGCTTGCCCTTATTACAAGCCAAAAAATACCGCAGTGCCTTTAAAACCCGACTATTACATTCATGCCTCTGAAGACTGGTTAGTTTTCCCGCACGAAGTCACAGGTTTAACGCCTGAAGAAATTGCCGAAGGTAAGGGCGATTTAAAGAATATCCAGCACCTGTTTAAATAGCTCGCGGCGAGATATAGATTATTTTCGCAATAAAAAAATGCGTTAACGATTAATCGTTAACGCATTTTTTTTTTCTATATCGATGACTTATAAATCCATACAGTTAGCATAGTAAGTCACTGTGGCGGGCCAGTCGGAGAACACTCCAATCACGCCGACATCTTTCGCCAGTACATCAAGTAATTCAAAGGTATCGCCTTCGTTATCTATCGCTTCGGTAATGCTTTGATAGTAAAAGCCGCCGCCATTTTTTAATAAACCAGATCGCTCCAGCGACCAAGTGATGATCTTAAGCCCTGCGCCTTTGGCGGCCTTAGCGTATTCCGAAGGAATGATCTTTTTGTCCGCATCTAAGGCGACTAATACCCAGAGTGGCGGCGCAATAATTTCGACGCCTTGGGTCTTTAAATCCGCCATTGATGGCGACCAAGTGGCAGAGTTCTGCGGATCAAAGGCGCTGTTATAATCGTATCTGTCATCGAGAAACACGGCTTGCTTCGCAAATTCAGGTGCGTTGGCGACCCAATATTTGATGTCATCTAAGATAAATGATTGAGGGAATACTTGCGAAGCATCGACGCCCGCCGCAGTGTATTCATCCAACATTTTTTGCGCGTAATCCTGCTGAGTAAAACCATCGAAGGGCATAGATACGCTCGCCGCTTTTAGCTCTGGCGTCATCTTCACACCGGCTTTTTTAAACATATCAATACTTTCAGCGTGGGTCATCAAGGTGCCATTGCCAGCATAAAGATCGGTGCGCCAGCTTGGGGTACCATTGATGAATTCGGCCGCAGTGGTCGCTTTTGGATTGTTGCCTTCCATTTTACCCTTGAGGGTTTTAAATTCGGCGAGGGTGATATCGCTGGTGCAACAGGTCGCCGATGCGCTGACGCCATTGGCTGCATCGGCTGGAGTGAATGGGCTCGAACATTTATTAGCCAGTTCAGGCACTGCTAAAATGTTGGTCGTGCTGGCAAGATCGCACTGTGAGTGGCGGCAAACTAAAGCTTTATCGGCGGTGAAGGTGACATCACACTCGACTATGCCTGCGCCCGAATCGATAGCCGCTTGGTAGGATTCCTTTGTATGCTCAGGGAATTGCATTGGTGCGCCACGGTGACCGATAGAAAATTCGCTGCGATAAAAACTGTCAGTGGTGCATTGTTCTAAGCGGGTTTTAAGTGTGCTGTCTTGCATTTGACGTACGAGGAATAAAGGTCTTTCTCCCACTTGAGCAGGAACGGGTTTGCTGGTGGGTGGCGTGATAGCGGCGTTATCATCGTCATTATTGCAACCGGCTAATAAAGCGCTCGTGGCAATTAACAGGCCGAGTGAGAGCGACGAAATAGGGTGTAGTTTCATCAGATTTACCTATGAGTAATGATGTAAGTTATTAATATTAATCAGAAACTCTAAAGTGTTAATGTGACTGAAAAAGCCTATTTGTATGACATAAACAAGAATATATACCGTTTGCACGACGATTATCTAAGGCACGCTAGCTTGCGATAAACTGCCTTAGACAGAGGACGGTCGGGATATATGCACAGTGTTGCTTTAGATGTGAGCATTGACTCCACTGAGCGAGTCGATGAAACTGGCATGAATATTTTCATCTTGGCGATCTTTCTGGGCCGAAATCAAGTACACTGCGCTCCTTTTGTTTTATGATGAGCGTTTGGTTCGCTTGATAAGACAAACGTGACAAGCATCATTTAGGAAATAGAGCAGAATGAGCAAGGGCAAAAAATACGATTTTCGCGTGACACAGGGCGACAACGGTTGGAAAACTGAAATCACTCGTCGCATGACATCAACTAAAACAGTTGTGTCTAAGAGCCATGATGGCTTTGCGACTGAAGCCGAAGCGCAAGCGTGGGGCTTAACTGAATTACAAGTGTTTTTAGGCACGTTAACTGAGCGCAATAAACGTCGTTCAGAGAAACAAGCTAAAGCAAAATTAGCCGCTGCATTAGCGGCTGAAGCGGCAACTGATGCCGAAGATCTTGATGAAGATGATTTCGACGAAGAGTAACACTCATTCGTTTAACCTTGTCTTATCAAGCCAGTGTGACTGTTAGGGCGCGCATAACGCGTTCTGAAACGTCACTCTGGCGATGAACAGCAAAAGGCAGATCTTAAGATCTGCCTTTTGTGATTTTGTCGCTCGCGAAACTGTGCATATCAATTCATTTCATCCTATTTCCTCGTTTATCTTCATACACTCTGTTCGGCTGGACTGATCTACTGATGCTGTCATTAGCTTGTTTTTATCGCATTTAGCCGGGATTACGTACCCTATACCATTAATAATTAACGATAACTATTATCATTTGATTTACTTAGATGCTGCTCTGTGCTCATATGTAAGGAATTCGAACGCACGTTTAACTTTATCAAGGTAAGGGAACTCCTATGAAACTACTTCAATCCAGTTTATTGCTGTGTTTGTCGGCTTCGGCAACCCTGAGTTATGGCCAAGCCTTAGATGGAGAGGCGTTACGCTTACTACAAGCGTCGCTAAAGGATTCGACTTTGGATGCACAAGCGCAGTTAACCAATACTAAACGGGCATTGGCGTTAGATTTAAGCCATCAATATGCGCAGCTCGCGCCTATCTTACAGACTGAAATAAACCAGTATCAGTTAGCAGTGAATGCCGATGACATTCTGTCTCAGCGTAGGCTCAATGATAATGTGATCATCAAAGCCGATGCATCAATTCGCCGAGTGAAGGGCTTAAGTGCCAAAGCGGATTCTCTGGTGCAAGTGCGCCTGGCAGATGAAGCCATGTTGACCCCATGGCAGCAAGGTGAGTCTCCTTTATTTGCCTATGAGCCCGATGGTGACGAGAGTCAGTGGGATTATATTGAAGCCTTTGATATTCATGGGCAAGTGCATCAATTAGACGTGTATAACCTGCCGCAGCAGCCAGTGTTTGTGGTCGGTATCGATAGTAAAAAAGCCTTTGTGGCTGGCTTAGAGGTGATGCGGGCGACATTTGCCGAGGCGCAGTCAGCGAAAAAAGAGGGCGCACTACTGAGCCGTGCGCAAACACAGGCGGTGGCAGACAAGCCTATTTCAACCACAGTGATCAAACAGATATCCTTGAAGGATGACCATGAGCCGTGGATTTCTGGTCGTGCCGAAATTTACGGCATAGTGACTGGGGTTGATCCAAGCCGTGAAGAGCCTGTGCTCGATATCGTCGAAATGCCCTATTTAGATTATGCGGATACGACCTATTATCCGAATCAAATCATCATACATTGGGAGCGTTATCGTTGGGCGGCTGCGGACATGATCTTAATGGAGCATGACGATGGTACTAACTATAAAGTGTTGGCCACTAAGCTGTTGGAAGCGGCGGAGCAGATCTTAAAGTCGATCCCCGATCCTGAAGCTCAGGGTTATGCGCTGATCCCGCAAATCACCAATGGTATTTTAAGTGTAATGCCGGATGCTTGGTTCACCAATGACGATGACTTTGTCGATGTGTATTACACCTTACAGGAAGGGGGTGAATATCCTAACTTGAACGGCGCTAACGGTAATGCGACGACGAGCTTTGCGCCATTAGTCATCCAACCAAGACCATGATGGATTAGTGCGGCTAAATGCAATGGCTGAAATGTAAAAGCGGATCCTAAGATCCGCTTTTTTGTTTTTATCACTTAACGTTAGGCTAAGCCATTCACCTTAAGCTTTTAACTTGAAACTGCCTTGCATAATCGCCCAGTGACCTGGGAAGCTGCAGAAGAATTGGTAGGCTTCGGTGGCGCTCATACCGGCAGTGCTAAAGGTGATAGACGTTGATTCGCCACCGCCCACTAAATCTGTGTGTGCGATAACGCGCGTATCACCGGCTTTGACATAGGCTGCATCAGGACCGGCGCTCATACCTTCGGTCGCTACGGCTGACATATCGGCTGCCTTAGTTAATACCCAGTTATGGCCCATGGCTGCTTTTGGCAAAGTGCCTGAGTGGGTTAAGGTTAAGGTCACTTCTTTACAGCTTGCAGGTACAGACAGCTCTTTAGTGTCAAATTGCATTGCATCAGTGGCGGCAATTTTCAGTTCACATTCGTTGGCACTCGCTTGGCTAGCGAATAATAATCCTAGGCCGATTAGGCTAGTGCTGGTCACGTTACGTAAAGCTGTGCTTTTTGCTTTCATCTGGTACTTCCTTATTTGAACAAGGGTAGCCGAGCCGTTTTGACTCGGACATGCACCTGCTAGCATAAGCAATCTTCATTAAATGGGAATGAAATCAGCGTGTAAATTATGTATATGCAACTTTAGGTTGAAAGCTTGCATCGTTATTGGCGGCAAAATTGTTAGCGGTAAACATAGGTGAGTACTTATTTGGAGTGAACTAAGTACTCAGGAACTATTATTTATGTGTTTGATTTATAAATTATAATTTTTTGTTCTAACGCAGGGCGTCTACTTCAGAACGTCTTACGTTTTTAGTACGAAAGCTCCTGTCGATAGGGAATCGCACGTTGTGCGCCTGGGCGAGTGACAGTAATGGCACTGGCTGCATTGGCAAATCCCACGGCTGCAGCAATCGACATGCCCTCGCTTAAGCCCACAACTAAGGCGCCATTGAAGGTATCCCCTGCGGCGACTGTGTCTATGGCCTGCACTTCAAACGCAGGTATTAGCCCATTAAAACCTGGGCTGCTGATAAATGCGCCACGGCTACCTAAGGTAATGACCACAATCTTTACTCCCTGCTGGTGGAGAAGTTGCGCTGCCATGTGTGCATCATCAATATGGTTGATCTCAACTCCCGTTAAGGCTTCTGCTTCGGTTTCATTGGGGGTAATAATATCTACCCACTTGAGTACATCTTGGCCAAGTGCCGTCGCTGGAGCAGGATTTAGTACAGTCGTCACGCCAAGATTCTTGGCTATTTGCAGCGCCTTTGCCACTGTGGCAGCGGGCGTTTCCAATTGTGCTAACAAGTACTCCGCATTAGCAAACAGAGCGTAATGAGCTTCTAAGTCATCGGGTGAAAGGCTGGCGTTGGCACCTGCGGCAACGCCAATCGTATTCTCACCGTTATCACCGATAAAAATCATGGCAGTGCCTGTGCTCAGTCCGGCTATTTGGCGGATCCCTTCCGCACTGATGCCATCTTTCATCCAGCTTTGACGCATATCATCGCCGATACTGTCTTGGCCGAGATGGCAGATAAAATCAGTGCGTGAACCTGATTTGGCTAAGCGCGCGCAGGCGACGGCTTGATTGGCCCCTTTGCCGCCCTGTTCGAGGCGGTAATCTCGGCTCATTAAGGTTTGCCCTGCAGCGGGCAGGTACTCAAATTTCATCACATGGTCGGCATTTGCACTGCCGATAACGAGTATCTGGCTCATAGAAGACTCACTGTCATTTTTATCTGCGATTGAGATAAGTTGCATCATAGACGCGTAAACTGTCTACCAGTAAATCGACAAAGCCTTGCCTATCGATCCCAAACAGCACAGTCGCATTGGCGGCTTTACCTGTTAACTGATAGCGATCGACCACTGTCATGCCTAAGGTCAACTCACTTTGGGTTTCAATACTTACCCAGCAATCTTGCGCCTCAAATAGCTCAGGTTTAAGCAACCAAGCGATAGTGCAGGGGTCGTGCAATGGCGCACCAATAAAGCCCCATTTAGGATCTCTGTGGTAAATCATAAAGAAATCCAATAATTCGGCGACGCACTGAGCAATTGGATTTTGAATCGCGCGAATGCGTTCTATGTCTTCATCCATGATTTGTGCCTGATGAGTCACATCGAGCCCACACATAGTGATGGGAATACCGGATTTAAAGACAATATCGGCGGCTTCGGGGTCGACAAAAATATTAAACTCGGCGGCTGGGGTCCAATTACCGACACCGGCTGCACCGCCCATTAGCACTATGCGTTCGATCTTGGCGTGTAATTCGCTATGACTCGCCAGTAAAAGGGCGATGTTAGTCAGCGGCCCTGTGGGAATTAAGGTTACTGGCTGATGACTTTGGCGAATTTGCTGCGCCATTAATTCAACTGCGGTAATGGCTTGAGGACTAAAACTTGGATTAGGCAATGCAGGGCCGTCGAGTCCGGTTTCACCATGGACATTGTCGGCAATGATTAATTCGCGGGCTAATGGCTTGGCGGCGCCGCCAGCGACAGGAATATCACTGCGATTTAATAAGGTTAAGATCCGCAGGGCATTATTGAGCGTTTTATCCGGCGTTTGGTTGCCGGCACTAGTGGTGACGGCCAGTGGAACCAGCTCTGGATGGGCGAGAGCTAAAATGAGCGCAATGGCGTCGTCATGGCCGGGATCGCAATCCAGAATAATAGGGCGAGTCATACTGTTACTCCTTTAAACAGCGGTGATGGGGGCTTAGAATAGCATGCCATCAGTTAGGCGCTAGCCTGTGTAGGGGACTTGCAGAGTAAACTGTGAGCATTTTCGTCTTTTTATCAACAAGCTGCTAGAATTCTGCCCATTTTTGACATTAGGCGATGTTAGGTCAATCCATTCTCGCTCTGTCCGCTGCACAACATTGAATGACATCTCCAAGCAAATATAAGGAAATAAGTAATGCTCACTCATCGAATCACTTGGCCTAAGGTTTTACTCGTGGGCATGGTTGCCATGCAGATCTCTGGCTGTAGCGATCCTCAACCTATGGCCGTTGTGGAAAGTAATAACGAGTCATTGCTACAGTTTGATAACGGTAAACTCATCCAATTTAAGGAAAATCCGAGTCCACAGTATCGCCATATTCCCTGTGATTTACCCGCAGTCGAGACTGTGGTCACCAACAGTTCGGCCTTTGCGGCGTTAACAAAATCCGGTGAGGTGATCACTTGGGGTGACAGTTATGCTGGCGGTGATAGCCGCGAGGTGACGGAGCAGCTTAAGCGAGTTAAGCAAATCGTCCCAGTTAAGGACGGGTTTGCCGCGCTACGTCAAGATGGCACTGTGGTGTACTGGGGCAATGCGGGGAAATATAGCCTCGACAAAGCCCTACAAAACCGCATGACCAATATTACCAAGTTGTTCGCCAATCAAGAGGCCATTGCCGCCCTTGATGCCAATGGCAAGGTGCATACTTGGGGTTATGGCCCCTACGGCGGCAATAGCTTACATGTGCAGGATCAATTAGTTGATGTTGTCGATATCTTTGCCAGAGGACGCAGTTTTGTCGCCCTCAAAAAAGAGGGCAGTGCTGTGATTTGGGGGCAGGTTGAAGAGTCGACCAATATGAAAAAGTTACTCCCGCAGCTTACTGATGTGGCGAAGATCGAATATTTTCAACACACCTATGCCGCCTTGAAAAAGGACGGCACTGTGGTGAGTTGGGGTTGGCGCAGTGATGCTTACTCGATCCGCAGCGCCTTAAAGGATGTGGCGAGTATGACGGCAAACAATTGTGCCTTTGCGATTTTAAGTCCTACGGGGGATGCGCATTTTTGGGGCGATGGGATTAACTGTGGTGTCGATTGGATTAAAAAAACCAATATCACAGGGGTAAAAGAGATTATCAGCATTGGCTCAGGCTTTTTATTACTGCGGGATAAGGCCGTGCCGCAAATAGTGGCCGACGATACTGATTACGCTCATATGTTTGGGTTTCACTATGCCCAAGAGATTCTTGATAAATATTGGCAGGAAGGCAGCGTCATTACTCGAGGGCCTGCCTCCTTTGTGTTTACGCGTCCCGATGGCAAAGTGGTACCTGTTGGTTATCGCGCCAACCGTGAAAATGTGGAGAAGTTGATTGCACGTATTCCGCGACTCACTTGGTTAGATGGCGCAAATGACGGTTATGTTGGCATCAGCGAAAAGGGGGAGCTGGTCTCTTGGTCGATGAATTTGCCAATGTTTGACAAGTCGCCGGTACAACCTGCTGACTCGTTAGTGATTAAACCGCTGGATTTTACCCCCGTTGCCCAATGCGAAACCCCTGAGCAGCGTCAGGCGATTTTGAGCAAAGACAGACCAAAACCTGCGGCAAAAAACTGGGATGGCGTTTTCTAGCTCATGTGAGTTTTCTCGCTAACTTGAGATTGATGGACTTTCATCCGTATAGACGTCTATAATGCGCGCGCTCAGGTCTGATATGCTCTGAGCCTTGTTGGGCGTTAACAGGTTGTACGCCCTTTGAACCTAATTTTGAGTCAACCTTCTGTGGTGCTTGCGATGATAGCGTCGTGAGATAATCGGGAAGCCAGTGAAATTCTGGCACTGCCCCCGCAACGGTAAAAGGTGAGAGAGGACCGCGTTTGATTGGTGTGTTCAAGACAGAACCCGAAAGTCAGAATGTGAAAGGTCAGTCTCGCGTTAATCTAACTTTAATGGATTAACATAGCCTAAGTCCGGAGACCGGCCCTAAAGGTGTTTTTGAGATTTCGGTGGGCAGATCTCAAAATGCGATAATCACCGTCAGTATTTACGACTGAATTAACGGTATCGTGGCGTCAATGCCCCGTTTTCCTTGCAGGAGTTAAAGGTAAAATGGGAACAAATCCAACAAAAATCGCGCTGCTGATCGGCAGCCTTTGCAGTTTTTCAATTATCGCGCCCGCTGTGGCGGCTGACGATACCAGCATAGCTAAAGTCGACGAGCATCTTGTCGTGATCGGCCGCTCTGATAAGACCCCGTTAAATATTGCTGCCAATGTGAATGTGATTGATGCTGCGGCTATTGAAATGAGTGGCGCGACTAATTTGACCGACGTCTTACGCGGTCAAAGCGGTATTCAAATTTCGGATAACAATATTGGAACTAGCTTTGCTATGCGTGGTTTTAGCGCCAGCACTGCCGTTAATAACACGCTGATTTTACTTGATGGTCGTCGTCTCAATAATATCGATATCGCCGCACCTAGCCTTAATGCCATTCCGCTTAATCAAGTGGATCGTATTGAAATTTTATCGGGTAGTGCAGGTGTACTTTATGGCGATCAAGCCGTGGGCGGGGTGATTAATATTGTCACTAAGTCCCCTGAAAATACTGGCGGCAGCGTGCAGTTATCTGGCGGTAGTTTTGATACCTATGAAGGTCGTGGTGATGTGTCTGGCGCGATCAACAAAGATTGGCGTTACTTTTTCACCGGTAGTTACAACCAAGGTGACAACTATCGCCAGCATAATGCCAACGAAACCGGCTCTATTCTTGGCCGCATTCAATATAAAACAGCCACAGACTCGTTCTTTGTTGAAACCAGCTACTACGATAACGATCGTGAAAATCCGGGCTCGCTTACTGAAAAGCAATTTAAAGACGATCCCCGTGCTTCATCAAATAAGATAGAGTATGCCCACGAGATGACCACTGCGGCGCGAACGGGTTACCAGCATCAGCTTAATCAAAACTGGGCGCTGGCGGCTGATTTAGATTATAGCGATACCTTAGTGTCTTCTCTTAATTGGGGGGCGAACAGCCATAACACACGCTCACTGTTAATGTTTAGCCCTAAAGCGTTAGCGAATTACAGTACGCGTCAAGGCGAGCTAAGCCTAGTCACAGGTTTAGACATCAGCCGTGGTAAGGCTGATTTTGACACTATGGCGCGCAGTAATGTGCAGCAAATGCAAAGCGCCTATCTACAAGCTACAGTGCCTTTAAGTCATACTTTAAGTTACGTTGTGGGTGGACGATATGCGCGGGTGACCGATGAGTTAGTCGATGGCAATGTCTATCCTAATGGCATGGATTTAGACGAAAATGCCCACGCATTCGAACTGGGTTTAAATTACCGCCCAACTGCGGAGCACAGACTCTACGTGCGCGCCGATGATAACTTCCGTTTTGCCAAAGTGGATGAGCAAGCTTATACATCGCCGGGCGTATTTGGCTTAAAGCCGCAAACAGGCCGTTCCTATGAGGCGGGTTGGGATTGGGCTGTCGCTAGTCAAACCCTACGAGTCAGCCTATATCGTCTCGATTTAGAGGATGAAATTGTTTATGACTCGAGTGCAGTTAAACCCATAGGTGGAAATTTCAACGGTGCAAACGTTAATGCCGACGCTTCTCGTCGTTATGGCGCGGGTGCCGATTGGGATTGGCAGATCACTAAAGCGCTGCAGCTAGGGCTGGAATATAACTATACCGACGCCGAATTTACCGATGGTGCTAACGATGGCAAAGAGCTGTCTTGGGTGGCAAAACACACGGGACGCGGTTATGTCAGCATGGATTTTGCTGAGCATTTCCAAGTATTTGCCGAAGCTATCTACACGGGGGATCGTTTTATCGAAGGCGATAACGCTAATCAAGGTGATAAGCTAGCAAGTTACGTGCTTGGTAATTTAGCCTTGAATTATAATCGTGATGCTTGGCTTGCCAGTCTGCGTATCGATAATGTATTCGATAAAGATTATGTTAGCGCAGGCTATTATGGTGGTGGAACATATAATGGTTATTACTCAGGTCGAGGCCGTGATATTCGTTTCACTGTGGGCTACCGCTTCTAAATATTAATGAGCTATCTAATAACAAAGCCAGACTCAGTCTGGCTTTTTATTTTTTACGCTGAGTTCAAAGAATAAATCTTAAAATAGGTATAGTCTTGAATATCGTTTTAGTAGAGTGGTTTAATTGTCGTTATCTATAGTGTTAGCGGGCAGTCATAACTAAATAGGAGTAATTTATATTTTACTCTGCTGTTTATGGCTGAAATTCTTAGTATTTTAGGTATGATGTGAGCTGTAACCGAATCATCTTATTGTTAATAAACAGGTGTAAAGTGTCTTATGACTGATCTTGAGCAACAGGTTTTTACTCAAGTTAGAGCTATCATAGCGAACGAAGAGCAAGTGATTGGCCGCCGAGGGATTCTAATTCCACTCAAAAAAGCGATCCTTGCTGAAGGCGACATTCGTAATGTGATTGACATTATCTCGAGCGATCCCGCATTGGCAGCGCACATGCTTATGCGCAGTAATTCCGCACAGGCTGCTGTAGTGGAAAATCACAAAACTCGCTCGTTGAAAGAAGCTTTGATCCGCTTAGGTCAAGTTAATATCTATCGCTACGCCTTTACGTTCTATTTAAAAGAACGCCTCGATGAACTGCCACAGCCCTATAAAAAGTTGGTCCAAGGTTATTGGAAGCTGACTGAAGATATTGCAACGGATGCGGTAGATAGCTTAGCGGATATGGAAGGTGTGGAGGTTGATGCTGACGAAGTGCAAACCTTAGCTCTGTTCAGTGTGTTCGGCCAAATTATCGCACTGACCGCATTTGCCTATTTAAATGCTAATGCCGAACAGTCATTTCCTTTAAGTGTGATTAAGTCATTGATTGATAATCAACAACAGACCTTAACCATCGAAGCGTTCGAGGCGTTAGATCTCGATCAGGATCTGCGTCAAGAATTTATGATCGCCCATAATTTGCGTCAGACCCGTAATCCTAATTCATCAGGGTTGATACTGCGCCGTGTCTTGTCTATGCGTGGATTGTTGATGAATCCGCTGTAATTTGTTGATGCTATGAAATAGTCATTTGACTCAATAAACAAGCCTGCATTCGCAGGCTTTTTTACTCAATGTCACCCGCATTAATTCGTCTTCTGCTGGCGGGATAAACCTTCTCTCGCCACCAGTTGTAACCAATTTTGGATCAATGCAGAGTTAGCACTGTGGCGGCGATAGGCACCAAATAGCGGTCGTTTCAGACCTTCTTGGCCGAGTTTTACCGTAGCGAGACTCAGTCCATGTCCTTCATTAATCGACCAGCTTGGCAGCGCAGCTATGCCGTCTTTACAGGCGATACGTTGCAATAACATCATGGTTAAATCACAGGTTTTTTGCTCGCCCGCCTCTATGCCCGCAGGTTCTAAAAAGTGGCGATAAATATCTAAACGTGTCAACGGCACTGGATAACTGATAATAGGCAAGTGTGCTAATTGCTTAGGGGTGACATAGGCTTCTTTCGCTAAAGGATGATCCTTAGCAACCACTAACTTCACTTCAAAATCAAACAAATGCTGGTAGGCGAGTGAATGCCCAGGCACAGGATCTGAGGTTAATACAATATCTAGTTCACCCATTTCTAAGGCATTGAGCGAGTCGAACAAGTGGCGGCTCGACAAGTCTAACTCGGCAGTTGGATGATCTTGCCTAAATTGCTCCATTACAGGCATTAACCAGCGAAAACAGCTATGGCACTCAATGCCGACACGCAACTGATTGGTTTCGGTTTCCAGCCCATTCTTCAAATCTGTCTCGGTTTCTAACACCTTAGGCAAAATCTCTTCGGCCAGATGCAGCAGGCGTGCACCTTCTTGGGTGAATGACAGTGGCTTACTCTTACGCACAAAAATGGGCGAGTTAATCCTTTGCTCCAACTCCTTAATCTGGTGTGAGAGGGCGGATTGAGTGACAAAACGTTTTTTGGCTGCGCCCGCCAAACTGCCGCTTTCTTTCAGGGCCATTAAGGTTCGCAGGTGTCTTAGTTCGATCATGTTCACTCCAAGTGAATTTCGCTCATGTTGTGCTTGAAATCAATTCGGTTGCTGGAATAGAGACTAACACAATAAACTTCTAGACGTCCAGACGCCCATTGTTATTTATCAAGGCTGAAGTGCTGAAAAGTGCCAAGAGAAAACAATCTGGTGGGTGCAAGTGCCGAATATGGCTTATCTCAAATAAAGGAAGATAGAGTATGCAATTAAATAGTCTTGGTTTTCCCCGTATCGGGCGTCGTCGTGAATTGAAATTTGCTTTAGAAAAATACTGGCGTGGTGAGAGCACTCAGGCACAATTACGTGAAGTGGCGAGTGAACTTCGCCACACCCATTGGCAGTGGCAAGCTGCTGCTGGCATTGAGCAAGTTCCCGTAGGTGATTTTGCCTTTTATGATCAAGTGCTGACCTTAAGCGCGACTTTAAATGCCATTCCTGAGCGTCATCGTGGTGAAGGGGCAATCGATCTCGATACTTTATTCCGTGTTGCCCGCGGCAGAGCGCCAACGGGCCAAGATGCGCCAGCTTCTGAAATGACCAAGTATTTCAATACTAACTATCATTATTTGGTGCCAGAGCTGACGCAAAACCAAGAGTTTTCGATTGCTTACGAGCAGTTTTTTGATGAAGTCAGCGAAGCGCAAGCGCTAGGCTATAAAGCAAAACCTGTGCTACTCGGCCCTGTTAGTTACTTGCACCTTGCTAAAACTGTGGGTCAAGAGTTCAATAAGTTAAGTTTATTGCCTAATTTATTAACTGCTTATGCTGACATCTTGGCGCGTTTCGCTGCTCAGGGAGTGCAATGGGTACAGCTCGATGAGCCCATTCTCGCATTGGAATTGGATGGCGAATGGCAAGCGGCGATCACTGAGGCGTATCAAGCCCTCAGCATTACGAAGGTGAAGATCCTTCTTACCAGTTATTACGGCGGTATCGCACACCATCAAGCGCTGGTATCGGCCTTACCGGTCGCGGGGTTGCATGTCGATTTAGTCACCGCGCCGGATCAATTGGCGGTCTTTGCTAATGCGCTTGGTCAAGATCAAATTCTGTCGGCGGGTGTGGTCAATGGCCGCAACGTGTGGGCGGCAGAGGCGGATTTGATTGCCGAACGCATAGGCGCGGTTGCCCGTGATCTCGGAGATCGCTTGTGGATCGGTACTTCTTGCTCACTCCTGCACAGCCCTGTGGATTTAGAGGTGGAAGCCACGCTTGAGCCCGCGCTGCGTCAACAACTCGCGTTTGCGAAGCAGAAATTACTCGAACTGGCCAATGTGCGCCAATTGCTACTGGCACCTGAATCAGTCGCGGCAAAAGAGATTGTGCAAACCTGTTTGGCGCGCCGCGAGGCGAAAGCGCAGGCTGCCGACAGTCAAGTGATTGCCCGCGTTGCCGCGTTGACATCTGCCGATTATGAGCGCGTCAGTGATTTCAGCGTACGCCAAGCAGTGCAGCAGCAGAAATACCGTTTACCTCTGTTGCCGACCACCACCATTGGCTCCTTCCCACAAACACCAGCAATCCGTGGACTACGCAGTCGCTGGCGCAAGGGCGATCTGAGTGATGCACAATATACAGAGCAATTACAACAAGTCACCCGCGATACTATCGACCGCCAGCTTAAACTTGGTATCGATGTACTGGTTCATGGTGAGGCCGAGCGCAACGATATGGTGGAATACTTTGGTGAGCAGCTTGCGGGCGTTGGCTTTACCAAAAATGGTTGGGTGCAAAGTTATGGTTCACGCTGTGTTAAGCCACCGTTGATCTATGGTGATGTTAGTCGTCCAAATGCGATGACGGTTGATTGGGCCGAGTTTGCCCAAAGTCTTACCGACAAGCCTGTAAAAGGCATGCTGACTGGCCCTGTGACGATTCTGCATTGGTCATTCGCCCGTGAAGATATCGGCCGCGATGTGATTGCGACTCAGCTGGCGCTGGCGATTCGTGATGAAGTGGTGGATTTACAAAATGCAGGTATTGGCATTATACAAATCGATGAGCCCGCCTTCCGTGAAGGTCTGCCATTGAAACAAAGTGAGTGGCAAGCCTATTTAGATTGGGCGGTCAATGCCTTTAAACTCAGCGCTGCTGGCGTGATTGATGAGACCCAAATCCACACCCACATGTGTTACAGCGAGTTTAACGATACGATTGCCGCGATTGCTGCCATGGATGCCGATGTGATCACTATCGAGACTTCGCGTTCACGGATGGAGTTACTCAACGCCTTTGAAGATTTTGAGTATCCCAATGAAATCGGCCCTGGTGTGTACGATATTCACTCGCCAAACACTCCAAGTGTGGAGGCCATGGTGCACTTAATCGAGAAAGCAGCGCAAAAAGTGCCCGTACGTCAGCTGTGGGTCAACCCAGATTGTGGCCTAAAAACCCGTACTTGGGATGAAGTCGAACCCGCATTGAAAAACATGGTCGATGCCACGCGAGAACTACGTCGCCGCCTTGGTTAATATTATGCTTGAGTGAAATATTTTTTATTGATCTTATTGAGTTAGTAACAGCGGATGCTTATGCATCCGTTGTCTTTTATTTATTGCCGACTGACTTAAGCATCTCGCGGTAAGCCTTTTTCGATAATGCGCACCATGCGCTCGGTTTTGCGGCGGGCTTTTTGTTGTTCAGTTGCGGTGCTTTCAGCAAGGCGCGATTGCTGGGCATTAAGCGCCCATTCAATATGCTCACGCACTATCTCATCGATATCTTCGCTGTGATTGCGGGCGTTAAGTGCGGCAATAATCCTTGGGCTTGCGGGAGCGTTACCCAGTGCTACTGCAATATTACGTAGCCAACGTTTATGCCCAATGCGGCGAATGGCGCTGCCTTCAGTTTGTTTAAGAAACTCGGCCTCGCTCCAAGCAAAAAGGCTGAGAAGGTCAGGCTGCTTTAACTGCGGACGAATATGAAAGTCAGTTTCTTCAGTCAGCGGCGCTTGGCGATTGATGGGACACGCGAGTTGGCAATCATCGCAACCATAGATGCGATTGCCCATGAGTGGCCTAAATTCTTCGGGAATAGCGCCCTGCAGTTCAATGGTGAGATAGGAAATACAGCGTCTGCCATCGACCACATAAGGTTCTACGATTGCACCCGTTGGGCAGGAGGTAATGCAGGCGACACAAGTGTTACAGCCTTCTTGAATGGGAATATCCACAGGTAGAGGCAAATTGATCAGTAGCTCACCTAAAAAGAACCAACTGCCAGTCTCATGGTTGAGTATGAGTGAGTGTTTACCTGTCCAGCCTATGCCGGCTTTTTCGGCTAAGGGGCGCTCAAGTACAGGGGCTGAGTCAACAAAGGGGCGAAAGTCAGCGGCATCGAAACCGAGAGAAACTAACTCTGCACTGATTTGATCTCCGAGCTTTTTAAGCCGAGCGCGGATCAACTTGTGGTAGTCGCGACCTCCTGCATAACGGGAAATATAACCTAAGTTGGGATCGGTGAGATTCGTTGCAAAGCCAGCTTCGGGTGGTAAATAGTCCATCCGTACGGAGATCACCCGCACTGTGCCCGGATGCAGTTCTTGCGGGCGAGCGCGCATCATGCCATGGGTAGCCATATAGGCCATTTCGCCATGAAAACTTTTGTCTAGCCATGCTTGGAGTTTGGCTTCTTCAGCGGTTAAATCCGTATCGCAAATGCCAACCTGCGCAAATCCGAGTGCTTTTCCCCACGTTTTAATTTGCAGAGCGAGCCGCGACAGCATGCTGGCATAGGATTGGCTTGGGGTTTGATTGGCTAAAGTTGACATGAATTGATGGCAGCGAGGCTCTTGGCTAGGTGGCAATATGATAGCAGTTTTCACTTATTGAGGACGAGTTTACTCAGAAGGGGGCGTGAGGCGATATTTTCTTTGGGGTATTTGTTTATTTGCAGTTGGGATTGAGTCTATGATTAGGTCTAATGTTTATCGTTTGGTATTCGTATGCTGAGTGCGTTTCCCCTTAGGGCGTGTTTTCTTGCGATGAGCTTATTAGGCCTGATGCCTAATCTTGTTTTTGCGGCGCCTGACAAGTTGAAATTGGTGACCGAAGCTTGGCCTCCCATGAGTTACGAGCAAAATGGTGTGCCGCAAGGTTTTGCGGTGGACTTAGTCAATACCTTGCAATCAAGACTGGGTCAGAGTGAAAAAATTGATGTGTTACCTTGGGCCCGGGCGTATTCGATTGCCAATACCTCAGCGAACGTTTTACTTTTTGCTACGTCAATTAATGATGAGCGAGCTGAGCAGTTTGATTTTATCGGTCCTATTGCGACCAGTAAAATTGCATTGTACGCAAGGGCGGCAGATCCCATCGCTCTCGATCAACTTGCTGAACTTCAATCGACAGATATTGTGGGGGTTTATCGGGAATCGGCGGGTGCGCAGTTGCTACAACAAGCGGGCGTGGATAATTTGCTGGTGGCGAGTTTTCCGCAGCAATCGGCGAAACAGTTGCTGTTTTCTCGAATTCGTTTTTGGTGCCAGGCGGATCTTGCGGTAAAGCAGATACTCGAAGAAGTGGGTGCGAGTGAGACAGATATCCGCCAAGTGTTTGTAGTATCGGAGATTAATCTCTATTTAGCTTTTTCTAAAGGGACATCGGCGGCAACCGTTATCAGTTGGCAAACAGAGCTTGAGAAAATGAAAGACTCAGGTGAATTTAGTCGTTTGTATCAGACATGGTTTGGCACTTTGCCACCGCCATTACAACATCAAGTGTTTTGGCATAAGGCCGTTTAATTCTCTCTTAAAGCCTCATTCTTGGCTGATTTCACACAATTTCTGCCCGCATTTTTAGCCTCATAAAGAGCATTGTCGGCCCGCTTTAGCAAGGTGGCAAAATCTTTATCTTGATATGCATCTTCCGTATTATTTTGTGGTTCTAAAGTGGCGACACCAGCACTAACGGTCAATTTGAGTTCTGCTGGTAAATTCTGTGCGCTAAGGCGGCTAATATGGTTCTGCAATTGATGCGCCAGCGCTAACGCACCTGTGGCATCAGTGTTAGGCAATAGGATTAAAAACTCTTCACCACCGATGCGGCCAACGAGGTCTTTATTACCCGATAAGGCTCGGCCTGCATTTGCAATGGTCATAAGGGCGCGATCGCCTAATTCATGGCCGAAGTTATCGTTGATTTTTTTGAAGTGATCCGCATCAAAAATAATCACTGAAAAAGGGCTTTGATGTTTTAAGGCTTGCTGAAAATATTTTGCGGCTTGGGCATAAATATGCCGACGATTAGGGAGTTTGGTAAGATAATCCGTGAGAGCAATAACTTGCAGTTGGCGATTTCTATGTACTTGTTTATAAGCGAATATAGACACTATCGTCAGGATAAAGCCCGCTAGTAATAGGATAATATGTTGCAGTGATTTGTTCTTTTCAAGTAGCGCGAGCTCTTGTTCTTTAAGGTTTTGGTTTTCAATCAAGCGTTGATTTTCAGATTCAATCCGACTGGTATCAAACTTGACCTTTAATTCTGTCGTATGATGGGAGAGAGAATTGCCATCGACTTTTTTTGTTAGGGTAACAAATTCTTGCAGCGCTCCGTAGGCGGCAGATAAATCATTCATAGCCACATATATGTTACTTTTAAGCTGCAGCAGTTGAGTGAGTCCCCGATTATTCTGCAGAGTGCGAAAGGCTTTTTCCCCTTGCTCAAGTTCGGTAAGCGCCTCTTTATAGCGAGCTTGTTGAAACTTTATCTCGGCCATAAAAAGCTTCATGAAGCTGTAATCTGTCAGATCTTTTTCATTAATAACAGTATCGGCTTCGATTAAATACTTTTCGGCTTCGTTTAGACGATTGAGTTTGATTAAGCTGTAGGCAATATTCGTTGCCATAGTTGCTGCCACTTTTTCCTGCTGATGTTCCTTGAAGTATTGATAACTTACTAAGAAATTATCTACGGCCTGTTGATGTTCACCGAGTTCATCTAAGGCAAGGCCAATGTCCGAGTTGACATACATTGCCTGTTCTTGGTTATTGTTTTTTAGATAGAGAGCTTTGAGTTTGGTGTAATAGCGGATTGCACTTTGGGGATCGCCATAACGTCTAAAACTGGTAGCAACATCGGCAAGGTTAATGTTAGCCCAACCGCTTAAATTGAGTGATTCATAGAGATCTTGTGCAGTGACGAGATCGTCTAATGCCGCAGAAAAATCGCCAATATAAGAGTAAAGTGCGCCGCGAATGCTGCGCGAGTCGGCGATTAGCTTAAGGTCTTCATGCTCATAGGCACGTTTAACACTGAGATTATAGCCTTCCATCGCGCCATCCATATCACCACTTAATTGCAGAAACCAAGAGCGGCAGAGCGTGAGGTCGGTAATGAAATGGGGGGAGGCGGTTGGCTGAATATTGCTCAGTGCTTGGTTAGTATTTTTAAGTGCCAGTGCAATAGCGGTGTCGTTTTCTGTATTCTGATCCCAGCATTTAAGCAGTTGCAGCTTTTCATGACGGGTGACATCGTCAGTCGAAATTAGTTTGCTTAATAACACTAGATTGCTTTCGATTTCTTCACGGGTCATAGGGACGCCGCTTTCAAATCTTGCAAATATTTTATCAACCTGAGTCTTTTCTTCTGCCATAGCGTTGCTGAGCGGCAGTAGAAGCAGCAATAAGGAGAATGATAAATACCTAAGTTGATGTAGCAAAAAAGATTCCTGTTCGAATTAAAATCAATAGCTAATTATTAGCTTAGCATAACTTGTTTGTTCATTTTTAATATAGATGTATAGCAATTTTGCATTCGGTTAATGATCAAGGTATAAACTCCGCCTTGGTTATTATCCCACAAAGGAATCACCCTTGAAGAAATTACTCTGTGCTGCATTATTCATGATGAGTGGCACTAGTTGGGCAGGCTCAGATTTAGAAACCTCTGGCGATGTATTGCATTTATTATTACCCGCTACTGCGATGGGCGCGACCTTGTTTTATGAAGAGGGTTATGACGGTAGTTGGCAGTTAATTCAGGCAGCGGTGTCGAGTCGGTTAATTGTTGAAGGTCTTAAGTATAGTGTGAGTAAAGACAGGCCAGACGATAGTGGCGATGATTCGTTTCCATCGGGTCATACCTCAGACAGCTTTATGGCGGCGACGTTTATTCAGCAGCGCTATGGTTGGCAATATGGTTTACCTGCCTATGTTGCCGCATCTTATGTGGGTTACACACGAGTGGCGAGCGACCAACATTATCTCGAGGATGTGTTAGCTGGCGCGGCGATTGGAGCGCTGGCGGGTTGGTATTTTACTCAACCCTATGAGGGGATTACAGTTACGCCGATTGCGGGTAACGGCGTTTATGGTTTATATGTGAGTGGTCAGTTTTAAGACTATTTTTTGGGATGTGAATCGAGATTTTTATGAGCGAATTATCAGCTGTTTACCGCGAAACTGCCGAGCAGATTTCTTACAATGTTGCGAATAAAGTATTACCAATGGCTAAATTACCGGGTGACTTATTAGCAGCGTACCAAGGTTTGTGTGCCGAACTGTTGGAAGACAGGGAAGGTAAATTTAGCCAAGCTTGGGCATCTTTACCTGCCAGTGCACGTAATCTAATGGAACAAGCCGCATTCCACGGTTTCTATATCGCGAATGCTTGGTTGCAATTGAGTCGTGTCGCCCAAGAAATTTCTGAGCAAGCCGATACCGATAGTGCAATCCAAGAGCAAGAATATAATGGCATTTTTACGCGCTTAGCCGATGAATCGCTCAAAGAAAGCCTACGTAAGTTGAAGAAAGCGCGTACCGATCGCGCTTTGCTCAATAGCTTTAAACAGGTGATGGCACCTTAGTGTTCTATTGAAATGAAAAACTGTGCCTGAAATGAAAAAGCCCGTTACTGCAAAGTAACGGGCTTTTTGCTGGCTAGCACAAACGCTCAACTAAGCTGCTCTACTGCAACTTGAGTCGCGGCAACGCTATGCTTAGAACGAAGTGCGTTTGTAGCGGCGATATTCTGGACTCCAGAAATTGCCTTCAATCGACTGCTGTAAGATCTCATCGCTCATGGGCAGCGTTAACCCTTGTTCAACTGCGACTTTACCTACGGCGAAAGCAATATGCTTACTCACCGCATGGATATCTTCCAGTTTAGGCAGTAGTGGACCTGTACCATCGATTGCCAGTGGCGAACATTCGGCAAGTGCGCGACTTGAAGCCATCAACATGGCATCGGATACATGACGTGCGCCCGAAGCTAATACGCCTAAGCCAATACCTGGGAAGATAAAGCTGTTGTTGCACTGGGCAATTTCATAGGTTTCACCATCGACAACCACAGGCTCGAATGGGCTGCCCGTAGCGACGAGTGCTTGACCTGAGGTCCAATGCAAAATGTCCTTCGGTGTCGCTTCTACGCGGCTGGTGGGGTTCGACATAGGGAAAATAATCGGCCGAGCACAATGGCTGTGCATAGCACGGATGATTTCTTCGGTGAAGAGTCCTGGAACCCCAGATACCCCAATCAGCACTGTCGGCTTGGCGTTGTTAACCACATCGAGCAGTGAAATATTGTCGCTGAAATTACTCCAGTTTTGGATATTTGTGCATTTCTGCGCCAATTTTTGCTGGAATGGCAACAGGTTAGGCATGTTGTCGAGCAATAAGCCCCAACGGTCAACCATACACACTTGAGTGCGAGCTTGCTCGTCGCTGATCCCTTCAGACACCATTTGTGCCACGATAGCTTCGGCAATACCGCAACCGGCACTACCAGCACCGAGGAAGGCGATACGTTGTTGATTCAATTCAGTGCCCGCAGCCTTACACGCGGCGAGCAAGCAACCAACGGCAACCGCAGCAGTACCTTGAATATCATCGTTAAAGCAGCAATAGCGATCCTTATAACGCTCTAGGATCGGCATGGCATTCTTTTGGGCAAAGTCTTCGAACTGGATCAAAGTATCCGGCCAACGCACGTGGACGGCTTGCATAAAGGCTTCGATAAACTCGGCATATTCTTCACCACCGATGCGTGGATGGCGCCAACCCATATACATAGGATCTTCTAACAACTGCGGATTATCTGTGCCTACATCTAAGGTAATAGGCAGGGTATAAGCCGGACTGATACCGCCACAGCTAGTGTAGAGTGACAGCTTACCGATAGGGATCCCCATGCCGCCAATACCTTGATCGCCAAGGCCTAAAATACGTTCACCATCAGTGACTACGATAATTTTAACTTTTTGACGAGTCGAGTTATTGAGGATGTCATCGATCCTATCTTTGTTCGGATAGGAGATAAACAAACCACGGTTGCGGCGATAGTTTTTCGAGAAACGTTCACAAGCTAAACCTACCGTCGGCGTATAGATGATGGGCATCATCTCGCTGATGTTATTTTGCACTAAACGATAAAATAAGGTCTCGTTTGTGTCTTGGATATTACGTAGGTAAATATGCTTGTCTAAGTCGTTATTGAAACTTCTAAATTGATCGTAGGCGCGAGAAGCCTGCTCCTCAATCGTTTCAATGGCATAGGGGACTAAGCCTTCGAGGTTAAAGAAAATACGCTCTTCTTCAGAAAATGCACTGCCCTTGTTAATCAGTGGGGCTTCAAGAATGGCAGGTCCTGCAAACGGAAGATAGAGGGGGCGTTTATTATCGTCCATGGGTAACCTTTTGAGTTATTGTTTAAGTGGTCAATACGTGCTGTAAGTCACGTAAGGTTATCATGAAATGTGATCTTTGTTGTCCGTGGAACGAGGTATTTGTGGTTTTTTTTGCAGCAGTAAAAAAGTCAGCTGTTTTAAACAGGATTTCTGAGGTTGTTGAGATGGAATTGTTAAGGTCTTGTTTATATCCAAACAAGCTCAGGTGTAGATAAAAATGGATATAAAAAAACGCAGCCTAAGCTGCGTTTTATGTCATAAGTTTAGCGTTATACGCCGCGATACTTAAGTGATAAGCCGCGGATAAAGTTACGCAGTATTTGATCGCCACACTCTTTAAAATTCTTGTGGTCTGGATTGCGGAACAGGGCGCTTAGCTCTGATTTTGACATTTGCACTTCGGCTAAAGCCAAAGCTGCTACTATGTCTTCTTCACGCATTTCGAGGGCAACTCTCAGCTTTTTAAAGATGAGGTTGTTGTTTAAACGTGAAACGGGCGCTGGAATTTCTGCACCTTCACGTAGACCGCGCTTCTCTATGATAAGACCATCTAAAAACTGACATAAGGTCGTGTCGTTACAAGCTTTATAACCTTCTTCCTCTTCTTTACGTAGAAGATCAATCATCTCTTCGACAGGCACTTCTCTTCCAGCTTTAGCAAAAATTTTAATCATTTTTGCATTGCTAAAATCAAACACGAAGCGCAAACGGCGCAAAATATCATTATTAATCATGGTCATCTCTTGGCGCGGCTGCGCTGTCTGGTTTAAGAGCCCGCATTATATACCCAAACCACCTTAATTGCAGAATTCAGCGGGAATTTAATGGCAGTTAGTTAAGGCCATTTATTGCTCCGGCATAAACATTCTGACAATTAACCTTTAATGATGTTGTACCAATAGATAAACAGTGCCGCGAAAATCAGTAGATAAATCAGGCCAAACCAAGAGAGTAGTTTCATCTTAGCGCCGTATCTATCGGCCTCGGGGAGCTGTTTGCTGGTCATTAAGCGGAAATTTAACCAAGCAAAAATGACTGTGGTCATAAAGGCCAAGATCATCACAAACTCGAGTAACGGCAACAGTGCACCTTTAAAGAAGAGGATCAGCAATAAGCCAAAGGCACTGATGGCGAGCATGATCCCAGTGAGGCGTTTGTCTGAACCGGCCTTTGAGGTGAGTAACTGCCAGCCCATATCTAAAGTGCGGCTGTAGCCATCGATAACAGTTACAGTGGTGCTGAAAATACACAGAAATGCCACAATACCAATAAGATAACGACTTTCTCCGCCCATCACTTGGCTATAAAGGTTGATTAATTGATTAGCAAACTGCGCGCCGGAATCTGAAAAGTGTTCGCCACTGCCATGCATCACTAAGGCGCCCAAGGACAAAAACACGATCGCGAGGATCGCAGTGATGATGTAGCCTAAGTTAAAGTCGAGCAGTGCCTGCGCTTTCGTGACCGTCTGGCTTTTTTGTTTTTCGAGCAACCAGAGAGAATTCCAAGCGCTGACTTCAATCGGTGCTGGCATCCAGCCCATCATGGCGACTAGGAATCCCACATGGGCCCATTGCCAAGGTGAGGGAGAAACAAAATTGCTCGCTAATGGTTGAGCATGATCCCAAGCTAAGGCCACGGCAATTAAGGTGGTTAAGGTTAGGGCGAACATGATGATCTTAGTGAGTCTATCGAGCAGTTGATAATGGCCTAAGATCAGCAAAGCCAAAGAACTTAGCAATACCAATAGGGCTAACCAATCGATGGGAAGCGGAATAAATTGGGTCAACATAGCGGCGGTGAGCATGCAAACACCCGCAGTGCTGGCAACGGCGGCGATCACATTTAGTCCCGTAAATAGCAGTAAATAACCTCGGCCCTGTTTGAGGTAACCGTGCAGTAGACTCTCACCCGTGGTGGCGGTGTAGCGTGCGCCAGCGGCAAAGAAAGGATACTTAAGTAAATTCACCCCTAAAATGACCCAAGCCAATTGCCAGCCAAATTCGGCACCCGCCCGAGTCGAGGCGACTAAATGCGATGCGCCAATCGCCGCGGCGGCCATAAGAACACCTGGGCCCATGGCTTTAATGCCGAGAGTTAGGTGTGTCATCCAAGAGGATGAAGGAGAAGTTACTGAAGATTCTGTCATGTCGTTATTAAAAATGCCTGTTGAAAATTAATCTTGGGAATCGAGCACTCCCTCATGCTAAGGCTGCGCTCATGTTAAAGCTGCGCTAACGCTAAGTGAGTGGCTCAACATTAAAGGTAAAGTGATTGAACTAAAAGTCGTTTTATTCAATTTATCTGTTTAATTTTTGGCTGAGTAAAGTTTCAATGCGTTTTAAGCTTGCAGCCATTTCGACTACGATTTGTAACAGCGTATTATCTGGCTGTGCCGATGGGCTTATTGGGTGCAAGGGCTGGGTAAGCCGTTCTTTTTGTTCTAATACGCGGGCTCTAAATCGAGGCGCATCGACTATGCCGACTAAGCTTATCAATGCGCCTGCGCCCGATTGCCCTGCGGTTTCTACCGTGAGTTTATGCAGACCAAATAGGCGCATAATTGGGCCTTGGATCAATGCCATATCGGTAATTTTGTCCAAAGGCACTGTGTTTTCAGTACGAGTTAATATGCCCCTTCTGACAATAAGTTTATTGCTGGTGAGCTGCGCACTCATATTGCGAATATAGCGGCGAGTCCCCCAGAGCCCGATTGGAAACCAAAGTAATAACAAGGGAATACCTATTATGCTTAGGCTGAAATAGGCGGCGCCTGAAAGCAACCAATACCAACCTAAATGGGTTTCAAACTCTGCTTGATAAATAATCTTGTCTTCCATCTTTCTTCCTTAAATTCTGATATTCAAATACTGCGACTTGTCTTGTAGGTTGAATTTTTAGTGCCTAGACGTTCTTTGATTCTCGTATGAGGAAAATACACTGCCTCAAATGTAACAAAAGTTTAACTTTTATTTCTCTGCCATTGACTTTGGTTTGTAACTCATTACCTTATATGTTGTTAATTTAGGGTTTTCTTATTGTTAAAATAATTTTAATGAGATAAATAAAACAAGGGAAATGTATGAACAGACCTCAGATTCTACCCAGTGCTTGTGCAATCGCAATTGCTATGGCATATGCGCCAACAGTGGCCCATGCTGCCGATAAAGGTGCAGAAAAAGTTGAACGTATTGAAGTAACGGGTTCCCGTATTAAACGTACCGATATTGAAGGCCCTTCCCCTATTCAATCGATCAGTAAAGACGATATTGCCAATATGGGATTTGATAACCTGCAGCAATTACTTGAACGCATGCCTGCCAATGGTGCTGGCGCGTTTTCTACCCGAGGAAACAGCCAAGATTCAACCGCCAACGGCGGCGCATCTATCAGTCTACGTGGTTTAGGCCCAGACGCGACCTTAGTGTTAATTAACGGTCGTCGTGTTGCGGCGAGTGCTTTTGCTGAAGGTATCACTAATTCCTTTGTTGATATCAATAATATTCCGGTATCAGCTATTGAACGTATCGACATACTGAAGGACGGTGCATCGGCTATTTATGGTTCTGATGCGATCGCGGGTGTGGTTAACATTGTTCTGAAAAAAGATATTGAAGGCATTGAGGTCAATCTTGGCTACGGTGATGCTTCAGGCACTGGCTACGATGAAACTACAGCGAATATGGTGTGGGGGATGAAGTCCGATAAGGGTAGCGCATCGGTTATCCTCGACTATTTCAAAAATGATACTTTAGCTGCGACTGATTTAGGACGTTTTGGTGTTTCAAATCAATCACCTTATGGTGGTGAAGATTTTCGTTCTTCCCGTGGCTTTCCTGGGTATTTCTATGTTGATGGTGTTAAAACTATCGACCCTGCTTGTCCTGCTGATAGTGCAACCGCGAGTGGAAGTTGTTTATTTGAGTACGGCTCATACAATTTTGTTGCGCCGGCTGCGGAGCGCGTAGGGGCTATTGGCCAATTTGACTATCATTTTAATGATGATTTAACAGCATTTTTAGAGTTAGCGGCGCAGCACAATACCTCAATCGCAGGGGGAGCACCGACACCACTTGACGAGGATGCTGGTTTAACTGTACCTGGATCTCACCCGAATAATCCTTGGGGGAAAGATATTGAAATTGGTCGCTTCCGTACGGTTGATGCGGGCGCACGACGTTGGGATATTGAATCCGATAGTTTACGTTTAGTTGCTGGTTTACGCGGTGTAGTAAAAGAGTGGGATTGGGAAGCTTCTGTTCAAAAAGGTCGCAGTGAGTCGACTCAAACGGGTGATCGCAGCCAAGGCTGGGTAAGAACAGATTATTTGCAACGTGAAATTGATGCGGGTCGTTACAATCCTTTCGGCGGCACGATGAACTCACAAGAGGTCATTGACGCTATTACCACCAGTTTAGTACGCCAAGGTTTGTCAAACATGACATCTTATGCGGCTAACATATCTGGTCAAGCATTTACCTTGGCCGGTCGTGACATCATGATGGCAGCGGGAGCTGAATATCGCGAAGAAGATGTCAGTGATGTGCCCGATGAGCAATTCCAACGTGGATTGATTTTTGGTACTGAAGCTGTCTCTGCGGCGGCATCCCGTGAGCAATATGCCGCTTATATGGAATTATCTATTCCAGTCACGGATAACTTCGAGTTGCAACTCGCTGGTCGATATGATCATTACAGCGATTTTGGTTCAACGACTAACCCTAAAGTCGCCTTTCAATGGGGAGTGACTGATGAGTTAACGGCGCGCGCGTCTTGGTCTACAGGCTTTCGTGCCCCCTCGTTAGCGCAGATAGGTCTTGGTCCATCTCGCGAAAGTAGTTTCTTTGTCGATACTTACCGTTGCGCTGCCGATAATGTTGATTGTGAAGCCTTAGATTACAACACTGAATTTGAAGGTAACTCTGAGCTGGATGCTGAAGAATCCGAAACTTGGAACGTCGGTATGATCTGGGCGCCGAGTCAGACGTTTGATGTGGGTTTTGATATCTTTAGCATCACGCAAGACAACAAAATTGATAAACAGCCATTAGGCGATATCTATACTGCAAATTGTAACGATCAAAATAGCACTGTGTGCGAGCGCTTAACGCCACAGCTAGGTCAAACTTTAGGACCGATCAGTATTATCCATTCAAGCTTTATCAACTTAAGCTCTCAAGATGTACAAGGGATGGATGTCTCTAGTCATTATGGTTTTGAGTTAGATAGCTATGGGGATTTGAAGTTTGGCTTAGAGTACAGCTACTTACATAATTTTGAGAAAGATGGTCTGGATTACACGGGTGAGTATAAGTTTCCTCAACATCGCTGGTTACTCACCACTAACTGGACTATGGATAATTTTGCCGCCAATATTAATTTGAGTTACATCGGTGAATTTGAAGATACCCCAGATATCAATTTCGATGGTGTACTTGATTTTGAAAGTAATAAGTCTCGTATGATCGACTCTCAATTATTGGTCGACATGTCTGGTACTTATCGCTTCAATGAAATGTTCAAGCTGACACTAGGCGTGAACAACGTATTTGATGAAGAGCCACCATTTGCTATCGGTGACGGTGATACGGATCTCTACGGCTATGTTATTTCAGTACATAATCCTATGGGCCGCTACATTTACACTAAATTCACGATGAACTTCTAACTACCGCTTAGCGTCATTTATGATGGGTGGCGTGATCTCTAATAAAAAAGGCCAATAATGATATTGGCCTTTATTTTTATAGGGTTAAACTTGTGACGGTTGAGTTTATAACTGAGTCGCTGCCCACTTTGCGCGACTTTCGCGGCTTTCACTCATTTTGGTTGGTTCACGGAAGGCTTTGTAGGCCTCCACGTCGAGAGCCACTAGGCTGACGTCGACTTCTAGGACCAGTTTGCACTCTTTCTTAATGCGCCAAGCGGCCGTGTTGTACAGCTCAGTAAAAGGCAGTGAACTTAAGAATTCGGGGTTGTATTGTGTGTAAACCGCTTGAGTGGGGTAGACCACGAAGGCTAAGTGACGCTTAGGTTCTTTCTTAAATAGTTCTTCGATACCATCGCAGGTGTTGAGCACTTGCATCTCAATGATGTCATCAATATCAAGCAGTTTCTTTTGCGCCAGCTCAGGTGCCAGTTGTTCACCGCTTTCCCAGGCGAGTACATCGGCTTCGCTATGGTTAGTCAGAGCACCAACTTGAGCCGCGCTTAAGCTGAGTGACTGGCGTAAGTAGCTCATTTCGATGGCATTCAAGCCAATGTTCTTAGACATAATCGTGTTCTCGATGCAATAAAAGTAAAATTAGTATTTGATCTTTAACCAGATTTCTTCAACCCATTCCCAAAACGACTCCCAATAGATATCGGTAAAGTCGCCGTTTTTCCAGAAATGTACTTGACCATCTTGGTCGATACAGTAAAAAGCGTCACCTTGCTGACAAATGGCAATCATGTCCCTTGGCATACCGATGGACCAAGCATAGCAAGTCACTTCGGGCAGGTAGGTGTGCGAGTAGGGATCCGATGCAGTTACTGGCTCTATCGTGCCGTAAATCACATCACTGGCATACAGCAGGTATTCTTTTAGCTCCCTTGGCAATGAAATCAGGATTTGCTCTTCGACTTCGACGAGCTGCTCAAATGTGGGTAATTCGAGTGGTACAGGAACAGTTTCGCTGCGTTCTTGGAGTTGCTCAATAATGTCGTGCATGGCATTTCCTGCTGATAGGGCTATGGCGCGGGATTATATACTCAAATGGCACTTTGATGCGAGAGAGTGCTTTTTTACACCTTATTAAGATGATGTTTCAGGCGTTGTAAAATATAAAAAAAGGCGCTGGTAGCTTTACAGATAACCAGCGCAAGAGTGGAAGCTTTTTAGTTAAGCGACTGATGCTCTTAATAAACTGGCTTCATCAACCCGTTTATAGTTAAGCCATGCCTTGTGGTACAACTTATGTGATTCTTGACGTAATTGGGCAATCTGCGCGAGTTCAAACTCACTTAGTGAACGTTGTTGTTTACGAGCATTGGCCTCAATCCTCTGTACTTTTTCATATACCTTGTGTTCAGGACCATTTTTGATATCAGCGATATCCTGTAGGTGTAATTGCACTTCAGCAATCATGCCTGATTGGGGTAAGCGTACCAGTAGATTGAGATCGCGATAGCCGGAGGCTTTAGGTTCAGCAAAGCGGTTTTTTTGTTTCACAACTTGGGTGTGCTCATTCAAAGTTTGGTAGGCCTGCATCAGATCTTGAATGCTGTCGGTCACAATACTTGCCCTTGCAAGGTCGGTAATTTGGCTGGCATCACCGTTAAATTTTGTGGCCACTTTATCGGCTGCTCTTTGGTAACTCTTTACTGGCGGAACAATCACTTGTGCCTGTGAATAATGGGCAATTTTGGTGAGTAATTGGGCGAGTTCAGCTTGTGCATCATAGGCTTGGTGATGGAGCGCGGATAAGTCATTCGAGGATTGATGAGGCGCATCGAAGGTCTGACTGCTGAGTGCATATAGACCTTGTAGGTCATGGCTTGATGCCTGTCTTGCACTGTAATTACCACGTTCTGCTTTACTGTCACTGATGTCGAGAGGACTTGCTACACCAGCGCGGCTCGATAATAAGAGTAGAAAAATAAAAAAGGTACGAAATAACTTAGTCATGCGGCCTACTTCCTTATGGGTGAGTTATTCAGGTCACGCATCCACCATAGGCTTCTATTGCTTAATTAAAGCTGAACCAACCATGAAGACTTGTTCATCTTGCGCATGGGTTCACATTCATAACTCAGTGGTTTAAGGAAATAAAAATGGCGCCACCTGTAACAGTGAGCGCCATTGTTGGCCAGCTTATGCCGCTGAACAGTGATTTAAATTTGGCTTACCAAATTTTTACGCGTTTCTCTGGTGCGATATACATGGCATCGCCAGGTTTTACATCATACGTAGTGTAGAACTCAGGCATGTTAGATAGTGCACCCAGTGCGCGGAATTCCGCAGGTGAGTGTGGATCGGTCGCTACGCGGTTACGCATGGCTTCTTCTTTGGCTTTTGCGCGCCAAATTTGCGTGAAGCCGATGAAGAAACGTTGATCGCCCGTTAAGCCATCGATAACAGGTGCATCTTTACCGTTAAGCGATTTCTTATAAGCACGATAAGCGATAGTCACACCTGACAAGTCACCAATGTTTTCGCCTAAGGTTAAGCTGCCGTTGACATGCAGATCATCAAACACTGCGTAACCATCGTACTGTGCGATTAGCGCTTTGCCGCGAGCAGAGAACTCTTTCAAGTCTTGCTCTGTCCACCAATCACGCATGTTGCCTTCGCCATCGAATTTAGCGCCTTGGTCGTCAAAACCATGGCCCATTTCGTGGCCGATTACCGCACCAATACCACCGTAGTTGACTGCATCGTCAGCCGCCAAATTGAAGAAGGGTGGTTGCAGAATGGCAGCAGGGAACACGATTTCATTCATGGTTGGGTTGTAGTAAGCGTTAACCGTTTGTGGCGTCATGTGCCATTCGTCTTTATCGATTGGCGCGCCCAGTTTGGCTAATGATTTAGCATGTTCAACTTCGCTGGCACGCATAGCGTTACCGACTAAGTCGTCTGCCTTGATGGTCAGCTTACTGTAATCTTCCCATTTGTTCGGGTAACCGATTTTCGGGTTGAATTTTGCTAATTTATCCGCAGCAGCCACTTTAGTGCTGTCGCTCATCCAAGTTAATTCTTTGATGCTGTCGCCGTAAGCACCACGCAGGTTTTCAACCAGTGCTTGCATACGGTCTTTGGCTTCTGGAGTGAAGTGACGTTTGACATACACTTTACCCACAACTTCACCAAGAACGCCATTGACGGCTGCAACGCCACGCTTCCAACGAGGTTCTTGTTCTTCTTGACCATTCAAGGTTTTAGAGAAGAAAGCGAAGTTTTCATTGTCTAACGCTTCGCTCAGATTGCTCGCCGCGTGCGTCAGCACTTGCCATTGCATATAGGTTTTCCAAGTGGCTAACTCAGTCGTTTTTAAAACTTCGTTTAACCCTTGGATATAGCTAGGTTGGTTAACTATGATATCGGTTTGCTTGTCAGCGCCAAGAGCTGCTAAGTAGCCAGCCCAATCGATATCTGGTGCCAGTGTTGGCAGATCTTTGACTTGATATAGATTGTAGGTTTTAGTGCTGTCGCGATTTTCAACCACATCCCAATGCTTGGCAGCAATCGCCGTTTCTAAGGTTAAAATCGCTTCAGCACTGGCTTTAGGGTTAGCAAGACCCGCAAGGGTAAACATTTTTTCGATATGGGCGACATATGCCTTACGGATATTAACGAAGCGTTCTGATTCGTTAAAGTAGTAGTCTTTCTCTGGCAGGCTTAGGCCATATTGATAGAGATGCGTTGCGTAACGGCTAGAGTTTTTCGCATCGATATCGATATAAAATGCTATTGGGGTACCCGCGCCAGCGATTTGGCTGTGGGCGAAGTACTTCACTAATTCATTCTTATCTTTTAAGGCATTAATAGCATCAAATTCGCCTTGGATTGGTGTGACTCCCAGTTTATTGAGTGTCTCAGTATCCATAAATGAACGATATAAATCGGCCACCTTTTGCTCGTCTGTACCAACGACGAGATTGGGCGTTGCAGCCACTTCTTCGATAATGGCTTTTACGTCGTCACGTGATTTTTCACGTAAATCGTAGAAAGCGCCAATGCTAGTGCGATCGGCTGGGATCTCAGTGTTTTTTAGCCAAGTGCCGTTAACGTATTTATAGAAATCGTCTTGTGGACGAATCGCTTTATCAAAATTAGCAAATTCAATTCCAGAACCTAGTGCTTGAGTCACTGCCGCTGCGGTGGCTGTTTTAGCAGTTTCAGGTGCTTTAACTTCGGCAGCCTTGTCATTACAGGCAGTCAAGCCTGCGATAAGTGAGGCACACAGTCCCCCAATGAGTACTTTTCTCATGTTGTTTCCTTCGAGTTTATTATTGTGCCCATTATTGGGGCTGTTATTTTGGCAAAATGGGATTGCTTCAGGCGCAATGAACTATGTTAATGCCTTACTAGGAATCGAAACAAGGTCATTACAGTGTTTATCGTGGATTTATCTTGAGTGATATGTAACTAAAGGTTACCAGTGAGCATATTTAAGTCAGTCGCTGCAAAGTTACCGTATGCAGGCCTTTTCAGGTAAGTGAGCACTTCGATTTATCATTTTAAAATAGGGTTAATTCAGTTGCCTAATTCGTTTTGCAGGGTTACCTGCAACCACTGTTTTGGTTGCGACATTTTTAGTCACTACGGCGCCAGCACCGATGACGGCATCATCACCAATATTGATTCCTGGCATTATGATTGCGCCGCCGCCAATCCATACCCGTTTACCGATGTGAATCGCTTTAGCGGTTTCCAAACCTGAGCAACGTAGCTCGGCATCAAGTGGGTGACTTGAGGTATAAAACTGTACATTGGGGCCAATCATAGTCTGTTCATCAATAAAAATGGGGGCATTATCCTGTAAGGTGACATTGATATTGATGAACACTCTGTCAGCAAGAGTGAGATTGATGCCATAACTGATAAAAATCGGCGTGGAGATAGTTGCGGCTAGCGATTTAAGGGGCATAAGTTGTTGGCAGAGTTGGGCGTACTCAGTACTATTTTGAGCAATCGTTTGATTTAATTGTCGATTCAATCGCTGCTGTTGTGCTCTTAAACTTAAGAGTTCGCTGTCAAGACAATCATATTCTTGGCCTGTGATCATCTTTTGGAATTCAGTCATAGCATCTTTCCCTATGGTGATTACTGTCAATGTGTAAGGGCTAAATAGAAACACAGCTCGTGTTGAGCAGCAATTCTTTGCCCTTTGAACGGGTCGGCTTCATAATACGGCAGTTTTCTTTATTGAAGTTGAGTATTAACGTGCGTTTAGACAAATTTATCTGTGAGAGTACCTCATTGACTCGCTCATTAGCGAAAAAAGCCCTGCATCGCGGTGATATTACTTGTGATGGCTTAGTCGTTAAAGACTCGGGTTTTAAAGTGACTGAAGGTATGTGTGTTTGCCTTGAAGGCGAGCCGATTGTCTTAGTGGGCGAGCGTTATTTAATGCTTAACAAACCGGTAGACACTATTTGCTCGACGATAGATGAAACCTACCCTTCGGTATTGAGCTTAGTGGATGTACCTAAGCCAGAAACTCTGCACATTGCTGGTCGTTTAGATGCCGATACTACAGGGCTAGTGTTGATTACCAGTGATGGTCAATGGTCGCATAAGATCACCTCACCGAAGAAAGAATGCGGCAAACGCTATTTAGTGAAACTCGCTGAGCCTGTGGATGATCGTTTGATTGCGGTATTTGCCGCTGGCGTTGAATTGCGCGGTGAAGATGGTCTAACTAAGCCGGCGTTACTGGAGATTATTGATCCACAATTAGTGCGATTAACCATCACCGAAGGTAAGTATCATCAAGTGAAGCGTATGTTTGCCGCTGTGGGCAATCATGTGCAAGGGTTGCATCGTGAAAGTGTAGGGCAAATTGAATTAGACCCCACCTTAGCACTGGGTGAATGGCGATATTTGACGGCTGAAGAGATAGCTTCAGTCTGATGAGTTTGATGTAAAAAATGCCGCCCGAGTTTTACTTTGGCGGCATTTTTATTTGTGCTAAATAGCTTTTATTATTACTGTTTCTTTAAAATCAGATTACCGCTGATGGTATTCATCTTCACGTTGGCTGCACCAGAGCCTGTTTGGAATGATAACTCTGTGCTTGGTACATATTTTTGTTTTTGCGGTACATCTTGGGTTAAACCGTTGTTGATTTTTCCACCAGGACCACCATCTAAGTTGAAGCTGGCATCGGGAACATCATTAAAGATCACGGTAATATCGCCACTCACACTTTCTAAATTCGCTTTGTTGAAGTTTTTAGCGAGTGACACTTGTGAATCTCCGCTGACGGTTCTGAGCTCGATTTCCTTGGTGACACTAAAGTTAGCATTCACTTCACCTGAGACTTGTTCAATCGTGACTTTTTCTGCTTGAGTGTGGCTTTTTAAGTCACCGCTAACGAGGCGATAATTCATTTCTCCTTTACTGTCAGTGTCCTGAATCGTGCCGGATACGGTTTCTAATTTGATTTTTCCATCAAGAGCTTTGGTCGTGATATCACCAGAGACTGTATGTAACTCAGGTTTACCACTTAAGTTGTTGGCGTTGATATTGCCGCTTACCGTATTCAAATCTAGTTCACCTTGAGTTTCGGCAACTTGCAGATTGGCAGATATGGTATCTGCACTGAGTTTAACCGTTTTTGGGACTTTAATGGTGAGCTGTGATCCTTTGTCATTATTGCCATTATAGTGGCGAGGCATCTTGTCTTCGATATTGAGACTATTTCCCTGTTGCTCAAACACAAAGCCTTCGCTCAATTCATCTAATGTGCCAGTGACACTCACTTCACTCTTATCCCATGTTTGAATGGTCACATCACCGCGTTGGACTTTGATCTGCAGTTGAGTGTCGCTGCTGACACTTAACTGTTTATCAACGCTTTGTGCTGCTAACACATTGCCCATTAAGCCTAAACAGAGTGTCGAAACCAATAGGCTAGCTTTAGTGAGATTGAGGTTACTCATAGGGTGTTTCCTTGTGTCGAGTTTCTAATGGGTAATTTTTGGCCCTGTTGTAATAGGTCGAGCTCACGCTGCTGCACCCAAAGCCACAGTTGCCAAAGTTGTTTATCGGTTGGATTCGCTTGTAAAGCTTGGTAAATCTGTGTTGCCGCGAGCCTTAGCTCAGTTAAACCTTGCTCAACGGGTGCGCTGAAGCTGCTCGTTTGCCACATTAGCGCATTTGGCGCCTGTTCTAGGTTGTCCACTTGCGCTTGGTGTGATGTTGCAATTTGGGTGAGTAATAAATGTAAGGCCACATCCTCTGGTTGCTCTGGCATAGCTTGGTTCTGGGCAAGCTCTGTCTGCTGCATTATGAATGAGTTGAAATAGGGCAATTGGGTATATCCCAATGCCGCTAGAATAATAAACGAAGCCGCTATCGCCCAAGCGTGACTCTTCTGGGATTTGTACGTTTGGGGTATCAGCGTTTTATCCATGCGTTTTTCAATGCCTTGCCACAGATCATGTGTAGGCGACATCTCTTTGGGCGCGCTATTAATCAATTGCTCAAGCTGTTGTTCACGGGAACGCGGCGTTAACGTCATTACAGCATCTCCTGTAGTAGTTGCTTAGCTCTATGGTATTGGGTCTTACTGGTGCCGACGGCAATGCCAAGTAAGTCAGCGATTTCATCATGTTGATAACCTTCGATTGCACAGAGTACGAAAACCATGCGAGCGCGTTCTGGCAGTTTGAAAATTAACTTATCTAATCCGCTATAGCTGCTATCAGAGCTTAAGGGTTCAGTTTCATGTTCCAGCGGAATAAATCGTGACCAAAAGGACTTTTGTTTACGAATGCTGCTCAATGCCTGATTGACACAAATACTGTGTAACCAAGTGGAAAACTGACTCTCACCTCGAAATTGTGGCAACTTCTGCCACACTAAAATAAAACACTCTTGGGTAATTTCTTCAGCCATAGCGCTATGGCCGCAAAGGCGCAGTGATAGGGCGTAAATACGTTTGTAATGGCTTTGATAAAGCAACTTGAAGGCAGTTCTGTCTCCTTGGCTCGCTAAGGTGACCAGTTCAAAGTCAGACATTGAGCCATTGAGTGGGAGGATCCCTGCTGTCACTGTAATTTCCTGCCATAATGATTGAGTGTTGTAGTTTTGACGCAGTGGGCGCTACAAAAGGTTTGGAACCTTAAAAAATATATTTTATTTAGATCAATTATCCAGCGTAACATTTTTGTGATTTGTAGTAGAATCCGCCCGGAAAAGTACTGCTAAGCTAATGAAGTAATTCATTTTATATCAATTGATATTATGACACTTACATCTGCTTTGAGACGGTATATTTAACGTAATTAAAACGAAATACTTTGTAGTAACGGTAGGGTATCACCCTGAAGAACTAAGTTAAAAATAATGCGCTACTCACAGTATGGGAGCTTAAATCGACAAGCTATCAAAGTATTTGATGTGAACTTTTAATGTATTGCTATGTTTGCGCTGTTAAAGGCTTAATTTCCAGCTATCTTTTTAAGATAGATTACATATTCGGGGACTTTCTATGTTTATCCGCTCAAAGTTGTTACTCAGTGCTGCAGTGTCTATTTCGGCACTAATTGCCATGTTTGGATTACAACTCTATTCAAATTCGGTGAAATCGGAACTTTCTAACGCGGCTCAAAGTGTGCTTGATTTAGAGCGCGACGTCTTAATTTTGCGTAAAAATGAAAAGGACTTTTTCGCTCGCAAGGATTTGAAATATGTCGAGCTGCATAAGCAAAGCCACATGGCAATCGACAGTATTGTCCCTGAGTTAGAGAAAGTCTTTAAAGAATATGGGGTGTCGACTGCCTCACTTGAAAGTTTTGACCGTAATTTAAATCAGTATCAAGCCGCTTTTTCTGAAGTGGTGCAGCTACAACAAGAGATTGGCTTAACACCTAAAACAGGTTTGTACGGTACGTTACGAGCTGCGGTGCATAACGTTGAAACGCTACTCAAGGAATTTGATCAGCCCGCACTCGAAGCCGCAATGCTGCAACTTAGGCGTAACGAAAAGGATTTTATGCTGCGTCGTGAGCTAAGTTATGTCGAAACCTTCGATATTAATATTGGTAAGTTTAATGACAAGCTTCATGCCTCGAGTATCGATATTGATACTCAACGAAAAATTGAAGAGCTTATTACTCAGTATCATAAAGATTTTAAAAGCTTAATTAATAAAGAGCAGCAACTCGGTTTGACAGAGAAGGATGGCACTATGGCGCGAGTTTTAGCTGCAAACCAGCAAACTGAGAGCAGTACGAGTGACTTGAAAAACTTGGCTCTTAAGGCGATTGATGATGCTGAGAGTCGTAGCGTTAATGTCGGTATTACTGTGTTTATCTTTATTGCGTTACTACTATCAATCATTACCTACTTGATTATCCGCAGTATTATCGCGCCTGTTGAGCGTATCACGCAGATCATTTCTCGCATCGAGGTGAGTAAAGATCTGACATTGAGGTGCGATGCCTCCACCCAAGATGAACTTGGTGAAATTGCACAGCATTTCAATAGCATGGTGAGTAGCTTCCAACAGCTGATTGAGCAAGTGATTGAGTCGGTCGCAACGATTAACACTTCCTGTAAACGTGTTTCAGAAAATGCCATGCTCGCCTCCGAAGGTGTGGGCCAACAACTTAATGAGACCGACATGGTCGCAACAGCAATCACTGAGATGGGCGCAACGATTGAGGAAATCGCTAAAACAACCGAATTGGCGGCATCAAAAGCGGGTCAGACCCACGATAATGCCCAAAGTGGTCAATTAGAGGTTGAGCAAACGATACATAAAATCCAGTCACTTGCTGAGCAGTTGAATAGCTCAGCAGCGGTCGTTAATGAATTGGAACGTGACAGCGAGACTATCGGTAGCGTATTAGATGTGATCCGCGGCATTGCTGAGCAGACCAATCTTTTAGCCTTGAACGCCGCGATTGAAGCGGCGCGTGCGGGTGAGCAGGGCCGTGGTTTTGCTGTGGTTGCCGATGAAGTACGTAACTTAGCGATGCGGACGCAATCGTCAACCCAAGAGATTGCTAACATCATTCAAACCCTGCAGACGCGTACCCGATCGATTGTGCAATTGATGGAATCTAGCCAAAAACAAGGCGTTGAAAGCGCTGAACAAGCGGCAAGTGCTGGCGCTTTATTGAAGCTTATCAATAACGACGTGCGTAATATTATGGACATGAGCACTCAAATTGCGGCGGCTATTGAAGAGCAAAGTATGGTGGCGGCTGAAGTGAACAAGAACGTGGTGGTGATCCGCGATATCGCTGAGGAGTCATCCCATGCGGCAGATGCAAATGCGTCGGCATCGGATGAGCTGAAAGCGCAGGCTGAATTCTTATTCCGTGCGGTGAGTAATTTTAAAATCTAATGCGTAGAAGCCAGTTTACATCTGATGATCAGAAGCTGGCTTAAAAAATACACTAACAAAAACGCACTCCGAGGAGTGCGTTTTTATGTCTGAGTGATGAGCTCTGCAAGCTTAGTGATTCGTTAAAACAGTAAGCTGTGCATTGGAACCGCTCAGATTAGTCAGAACGTTCAGTGACTATGATGAGTGACCGAACTATTAGTGACGGAACATGGCAGAAATAGACTCTTCGTTGCTTACGCGACGAATTGCCTCAGCCAGTACCGCAGACATAGTTAACTGAGTCACTTTAGCCACTTTCAACATTTCTGGGCTTAAAGGAACTGTGTCAGTCACAATCACTTCATCAATCACAGAGTTAGCGATATTTTCAGCCGCTTTGCCAGAGAAGACTGGGTGAGTTGCGTAAGCAAATACGCGGTTCGCACCATGTTCTTTTAAGGCTTCAGCCGCTTTACACAGAGTGCCGCCTGTGTCGATCATATCGTCAACGATAATGCAGTCACGACCTTGAACATCACCAATGATGTGCATAACTTGCGCAACGTTCGCTTGTGGGCGACGTTTATCAATGATCGCTAAATCAGAATCATCCAACAGTTTTGCTACTGCGCGAGCGCGAACAACACCACCGATGTCTGGAGAAACAACGACTGGATTATCTAAGTTCTTCGCTAACATATCTTCTAGCAGCACTGGGCTACCAAATACGTTATCAACAGGAACGTCGAAGAAACCTTGGATTTGCTCAGCGTGCAGGTCACAGGTCAGAACGCGGTCAACACCCACGCTAGACAGGAAATCGGCAACCACTTTTGCAGTAATAGGTACACGGGCGCTACGAACGCGACGGTCTTGACGAGCATAACCAAAGTAAGGAATAACCGCTGTGATACGGCCAGCAGATGCACGGCGCAGCGCGTCAACCATCACGATGAGTTCCATCAGGTTGTCGTTTGTCGGCGCACAAGTGGATTGGATGATGAACACATCGGCTCCACGTACATTTTCGTTAATTTGGACACTGATTTCACCATCGCTGAAACGACCAACCACTGCGTCTCCGAGTTTGCAAAATAGACGATCGGCTATCTTTTTAGCGAGACTGGGGGTGGCGTTCCCAGCAAAGAGCTTGATGTCGGGCACTGTATGAACCTCAGGCGTTTGCTTTATATTTTAGTGGCTAGAGTAACGACGATGTAGGGACGGGAGGAACCCGAGGCGTTATCGTTAAGTGGTTACTCTAGAAGAAAGTAGTTTAAGGGTGACTGAGTCGCGTGATGAGCGGCGAAAGATTCATCCCTTGTGCAACAAATCCTTGCATTTCAGACGGTAATTTCGCCAAGGCTGCGAGAGCTTGTTGCTTTTGTGTGAATTCCCCGAACACGCATGCGCCTGTTCCTGTCATTCTCGACGGCGCATATTCTAGCAGCCAGCCTAATGCCTTGGCAACTTGAGGGTATTTAGAAACGACTAGTTTTTGACAATCATTTGCCCAAGGTTGGTTCATTAAGGTATCTATGGCCAGTTTCGGGGTATCACGTGGTAAAAGTGGATCTTGGAATACTTCAGCGGTGGATACATGGGCATCGGGTGCGATGATTAAGTACCAAGGCTCACTCGGATTTACCGCTTGTAAGCGTTCACCTACACCTTCGGCAAAAGCGGCGAAACCATGAATAAAAACAGGAATATCGGCACCAAGTTTAAGGCCGATTTTAGCCAGTTCTTCGGTCGATAATTGGGTGTTCCATAATGTGTTCAGTGCCACTAAGGTGGTGGCAGCATCTGACGAGCCGCCACCTAAACCTCCGCCCATGGGTAGACGTTTATCCAACCAGATTTCGGCGCCGCCACTAAAGCCTGTGGTTTGTTGTAATGATTTTGCGGCTCGCAGAATTAAGTTATCGCTATCGGCGACAACATTAGAGATATTGGAGTGCAAAATCAGTTCTGCGGTTTCAGTGACCTTAAAATCGAGCATGTCACAGTAATCAATAAACTGAAACAAGGTTTGCAGTTCATGATAACCATCTGCGCGGCGACCATTCACGTGTAAGAATAAGTTAAGCTTTGCTGGTGCTGGCCAATGGCGTGAAATTGCTGCGGGCATGCTAAGGTTTCTCTTCGAGTATGATTGCAGGCTTGCCGAGGGCTTGCCATTGATTCAATTGCAATTTGAGTTGTAAGTCACCACGCTCAAGCTTTAATTGATGGGGCACGTTGGCGCCGCTCTGGGATTGCCAACTTAAAAATGTGACCTGCCAAGGCGGTGGGGTTTGAGTGTTCGTGAGCTGTTTGGGTTTGCCTTGGCTATCGCTTTCCAGTACTTGGTCATTCGGGCCAACTTGGCCGGTGATCCATAAAGGTAAATCGGCCAAGGGGATGGACCAACCGCTGACGCGCTCGAGTAAACGCTGGGCATTATCGTCGCGAAAATCTTTGCCATCGATATGTAAATGGGCAGAGTTTGAGGTTGAATTAAGCGTCAACACCGTTGTACCTAGCATAGTCGTGAGTGTGAGTTCATCGCGATCTTCACTGTGGCGCCAGTAGATATTGGCACTGAGTTTATCGTCGGGAGTTTTTATCGCTAGTTTTCCCTGTAATTCCCAAGCTTTGGCTTGGCGCGCATCATTGACTGTGATTGGGCTTAAGTCAGTCATCGGCGGCAAAGTTTCACACCCCGCCAGTAAGAGTAGGGCGCTTAAGGTAAAACAAGAGAAAATGGTTTTTGTGAGGCGCTTCAAATTATTCATCTATGACTGATATACCAAAGTCCTTATGATACGAGGGCTTGGAAAGAATACCAATGCCAAACGTAAAATTTCCATCGGCGGTCACTTAGATTTGCTCCCTTGGGGCAAATTTTGCCTTACCTATTATTGATAGAAAATTTAGGTAAGAAGTTAGACCTTTATTCGGTTTTGTTAAGCGTATTCTGTTTTTAGTTGGGCCAATTCAGTAGAATGCCCTTATTAAGAGAGTCGCCAAGAATCTAGAAAGAGTCAGATGAGCCTTGTAGCAATCGGTATTAACCATAAAACAGCCACGGTAGACCTGCGTGAGAAAGTCGCCTTCTCTCCGGACAAAATTCATGACGCTATGAAGAGTCTGGCCAGTCGTACACGCTCGGGTGAAGCCGTTATTGTCTCGACCTGTAATCGCACTGAGTTGTATTGCAACAACGGCGATGAGGCCGACATTATTGCGTGGCTTGAAGAATATCACGGCCTAGATCATGAGGATGTAGCACCTTGTCTCTATAACTATCATGGTCAAGATGCCGTCAGGCATTTGATGCGCGTAGCCTCTGGGCTCGATTCTTTGATCCTTGGTGAGCCGCAGATTCTCGGTCAAGTAAAGCAAGCGTTTGTTAAGGCTAAAGAGGCTGGTACGGTTGCGCTAACCATAGATAGACTCTTTCAGAATACTTTTTCAGTCGCTAAGAAAGTCCGCACTGACACTGAAATTGGCGCCGCCGCAGTTTCAGTGGCATTTGCCGCGGTAAGCATGGCGAAACATATTTTCTCATCGATATCGACCACTAAAGTGCTGTTAATTGGTGCGGGTGAAACCATAGAACTGGTTGCGAAGCATCTTAAAGACAACGGCGTGGCTTCAATGGTCGTAGCAAATCGAACGTTAGAACGTGCCCAAGGCATGTGTGAGGAGTTTGGCGCAACAGCAATTACACTGGCGCAGATACCAGATTATCTCCCAAAAGCCGATATCGTGATATCCTCTACCGCCAGCCCTCTGCCTATCCTAGGTAAAGGCATGGTCGAAAAAGCGCTAAAGCAGCGTCGCCATCAACCTATGTTATTGGTTGATATAGCAGTTCCCCGGGATATTGAGCCGGAAGTCGCCGATTTGGATGACGCGTTTCTGTATACAGTGGACGACCTGCATAGCATTATTGAACAGAATATGGCTTCTCGAAAAGAAGCCGCCGAGCAAGCTGAAGTAATTACTGAAGAACAATCTTTCCTATTTATGGATTGGATCCGTTCTTTAGAGTCGGTCGACAGTATTCGCGAGTATCGCAGCCAGAGCATGGCGGTAAAAGATGAGTTAGTGGAACGCGCCCTGAATAAATTAGCCCAGGGTTCAGACACTGAGCAGGTATTGATTGAACTAGCCAATCGCCTGACCAATAAACTTATCCACGCACCGACACAGGCCCTCACGGCAGCGAGTCGTCAGGGGGATTTGAATACTCTCGGTCAGTTAAGATCAGCGCTTGGATTAGATAAAAACTAAGGTTAGCGAGTTAAATGAAGGAATCCGTTATCCGCAAGCTGGAAGGCTTGCTCGAGCGCAATGAAGAAGTCATGGCTTTGCTGGGTGATGCTAGCGTCATTTCTGATCAAGACAGGTTTCGTGCGTTATCGAAAGAATACGCCCAGTTAGAAGACGTTGTTGCTGGCTTTAAAGCCTATCAGCAAGCGCAGGCCGATCTCGATTCTGCCAAAGAAATGCTGGAAGAAGACGATGCTGAAATGCGTGAAATGGCGCAGGAAGAGATGAAAGCCGCTAAGGCCAAACTCGAGCAGCTCGAAGACGAATTGCAAATTCTATTATTGCCAAAAGATCCTGACGACGATAAAAATGCCTTCGTTGAGATCCGCGCTGGTGCAGGCGGTGACGAAGCGGCTATTTTTGCCGGTGATTTATTCCGCATGTACAGCCGTTATGCTGAAGCGAATCGCTGGCAGATTGAAATCATGAGCTGTAACGAAGGTGAACATGGTGGCTTTAAAGAAGTGATCATGAAGGTCAGCGGTGACGGCGTATACGGCAAACTTAAGTTTGAATCCGGCGGCCACCGTGTACAGCGTGTGCCAGAAACCGAATCCCAAGGACGTGTGCATACTTCAGCGGTTACTGTTGTGGTACTTCACGAAGTGCCTGAAGCGGAAGCGATTTCAATCAATCCAGCCGATCTGAAAGTTGATACTTATCGTTCATCGGGTGCGGGTGGTCAGCACGTTAACAAAACTGACTCAGCTATTCGAATCACCCATATTCCTACTGGGATCGTGGTGGAATGCCAAGATCAACGTTCGCAGCATAAGAACCGTGCCCAAGCTATGAGTGTACTGGCCGCACGTATTCAAGCTGTTGAAGACGAAAAACGCCGTAGCGCTGAAGAATCGACCCGTCGTAGTCTGGTTGCTAGTGGCGATCGCTCCGAACGTGTACGTACTTATAACTTCCCGCAAGGCCGCGTGAGCGAACACCGCATCAACTTGACCTTATATCGCTTGAACGAAGTAATGGAAGGCGATCTCGATGCTATTTTATTGCCTCTGATGCAAGAGCATCAAGCCGATCAGTTAGCCGCACTGGCTGACGAGCAGGGGTAATTTTGTCAGATCAATCTAGCATAGCCGAAGCCCTGCAATGGGCTTATGTGCAGTTAGCATCAACCTCTGAATCCGCTCATTTGGATGCAGAGGTTTTGTTGTTATATTGCCTCAATAAAAGCCGAAGCTATTTGTATACTTGGCCTGAAAAATCCCTAACGGTTGAACAGTGGAAACGCTTCCAGCAAATGGTACAGAAACGCCAAAAAGGCGTACCTGTGGCACATATTGTCGGTGAGCGCGAATTTTGGTCGTTGCCTTTTATCGTCAACGACACCACTTTGATCCCGCGTCCTGATACGGAAATTCTGGTTGAAACCGCCTTGAACATGCCGCTTTCCACCTACGCCAAAGTGCTCGATTTAGGCACAGGCACTGGGGCGATTGCGCTGGCGTTGGCGTCTGAGCGTGAGTCATGGCAAATCACCGCGGTCGATAAAGTCGATGATGCCGTGGCTTTGGCTATCGCGAACCGCGAGAACTTAAAGCTGCCACAGGTCGAAATTCTCCAGAGTGACTGGTTCAGTGCCGTAAAGTCACGGGACTTTGATTTAATCGTTTCAAATCCGCCCTATATTGATGAATCAGACGAACACTTGCACCAAGGTGACGTGCGTTTCGAGCCCCAAAGCGCGTTAACCGCCGCCGAGGAAGGCTTTGCCGATCTTTATTATATTGCCAACACTGCCCGAGATTACTTAAAGCCTAACGGCTATATCCTGCTCGAACATGGTTTTGAGCAAGCTGTAAAACTCAGAGCTAAGCTTATCGAACTCGGCTACGAGAATGTCGCCACAGTGCGAGACTTTGGCAGTAATGATAGATGCACTATGGGCAAATGGGCGGAGTAAGTTACTAAAAATAAATTCGATGACCCAGAGAATAATGATGAGACTTTAGACTTATTAACTTGTCATCTTAAATATAACGCTATTGCCAATCTGCAATAGCGTTTTTTATGTGTAGGTATTTTCTTAAAATAGTGTCTTCAGTGAATATAAGATGACTATTCTTAGGAGATATAGTTATAGGATATAGTTTAATCAGCTGTGGAATGGGAAGTTTTTCTTCAGCATTTGCTATAAATTTTATATAGCGTTAATAGAAATAACGTAATTAATTATGATGAAAATGGATTTTTTCTAGAATTCTAAATTAAATTTTTATTGGAAACATAATGCCAGTATTTACTGGCATTAAGGTTTTAAATTTATAGCCTTAGAAGCTGTAGCCTATTCCTACAGTGAAGCTCGTCATTTCAAATACTCCAGAATCCTGGTAGGCTAATGTTGTCATAATTTCGAAGCCATTATAAAAACGACAACGCCAACCTAATGCGGCATATAAGCCATATCCATCGTCTGAATACTCATCTATAGTAATAACATCATCACCACTATTTCCGTAGTCATTCAATTGATAATTAGCTTTAGATTGAGATAATCCGGCCTTAAATATCGCATTATGTCTTGCTGATATTTGGTATGTATATGTGCCAGCAAGCCGAGAGGAATAAGAGTTCTCCAATATGTAATCGTCAAAAACACCATGTATTGCTGCGGTAAAAGGCTCACTTTGAAATGGTGTGTAACCTACTTCAACTCCCCAATCTGGGGTGAATTGATAGCGATAGGCAAAGTCATAATGGGTAATCCCCCCATAGTCTTCTGTTGAGCCTAAACCCAAGCCTGCAGAGAAACCATGGGTTTCGTCTGCGCTAGATGCTGTAGTGGAAATGAGTAAAGCTAAAAGTATAAATAAGCGTTTCATTGTACTTCCTGTAATCACATTAATCCATGAACTCTAAAAGTAATAGATTTGGTTGCTAATTGTAAATTTTTTGATTTTTATTTATTTCGTATGGTCTCCCGATAAGTGGGCAGATGTCAGTAAGCTTATATTGAAACAAATGTAATAATTTATTATTTCTTATTAGACTTCAGTAATTCGCTATGTATTTTACTTGGTAAACAGTGATTATTGTTAAATCCTCATTGTTTCTAAATGAACTAAATTAGATTTTTATAGTATGTTTTGTGTTGGTTGTATTCGTATACAGTGTGCGGAAATACATTTTTAATGAATGGGAGTTATTTCATTCAGATTTAAGGTTTGATTTTTATGTTAACGCTATTTTTGATAGCCACGAGTTCAAATCCGAAGTGCGAGATTTGGCAACTAAACCACTACTTTATTATCCAGTTAGAACACTAGGTTACTCGCTCCTTCCTGCATACCGTTCTATTTTTTCGAATGTTTAGGCCGTGATTTCGCGTTATTCTTTTGTAAACTTCCTTGTTATTCTGCCTGCATCAGCAAAGCGTTTGCGTCTTGTGTTAGCTGTACGGTCTTGGCGTTTCACGTATCGCTTTGCTCAACCGATAGGAGAGCAGCAATGAAAGTATTTAGTCAGTTTTCCGCCAAAGCCGCGATGGATGGCGATGGGGTCAATATTCGCCGTGTCGCCGATTTTGTGACGACTAAATTTGATCCTTTCTTGATGATCGACGAAATAAAATCCGATGATGAACAAGATTTTATTGGTGGCTTCCCCGCACATCCTCATCGCGGGATGGAGACCTTCACTTACATTCGTAAGGGCGGTTTTGAGCACCGTGACCAAATGGGTAATGTGAAGGCGATTTGTGCCGGCGATGTGCAGTGGATGAGTACCGGGTTCGGTGTAGTGCATTCTGAAATGCCACTTGCCGATGCTGTCGATGGTCTGCATGGATTCCAAATTTGGGTCAATATGCCCGCCAAAGACAAGTTGCGTCCAGCGAAGTATCAAGATACCGCGGGTAGCGCGAGCGTTGAAGTGACCAGTAACACTGGCGCTAGCTTAAAAGCCTTAGCGGGTGATTGGGGCTTTAAAGATCAACCGCTTATTAGTGCGACCATCCAAGGATTAGCGGGCGAAGCAGCCATTGCCGATCTGAGCCTAGCACCAAATGCTGAGGCCACGCTTGATTTGTCTCAACACGAGTTTGTCGCCTTGTACTTGTACCAAGGTGACTTAAGTAAAGGTGAAGACTCACAGTGGTCATATCATCAGGGCGAGTTTTTAGTGCTCGATAGCCAAAGTGTGCTTAAGTTTAAAGCCGATGAGCGCGGCGCTGGGATGTTACTGTTTGCGGGTAAACCTATCCGTGAAAAAATCGTCCAAATGGGTCCCTTTGTGATGAACACCCAAGCAGAAATTCAGCAGGCGATCCGCGATTATCAAGAAGGGCGTTTCGGCCACATCGCGTAATTTGTTAAATCTGCCACGCTGAGCTAATTCTAAATCCAAGCCTAAGCCCTGAATTCCTACAGGGCTTTTTTTGTTGCTGTTTACGTCTGCTATGTCTATTGCTTAAGGACTTGAGGCAAAAGCCGCGCTTTGTTGCTACAATAGCCGTGCTTTTGGGTTGAGCGAGCCTAGAGCTTAAATCTAAACTCAAGCTAGCCTAAAACTAACCTGAATCTTGATAGACCAGTTTAATCGATAAGTAACGCAATTTCAGTAACCTAGCAGCCGCTTCGTTACCCACCACAGGATATTCACCTTGAGCAACTCTGATACTAAGCCTAATCCATCAATGGCTTTTTCGACTCTTAAGCTAAAACCCGAACTGCTTGAGAACCTTTCTTCTATGGGCTACAACGAGATGACGCCAATTCAGGCGCAAAGTTTGCCACCCATTTTAGCGGGGCAGGATGTGATAGGTCAGGGTAAAACTGGCTCGGGTAAAACGGCCGCCTTTGGCTTAGGGTTACTGAACAAGTTAGACGTTAAACGCTTTCGCATTCAAACCTTAGTGTTATGCCCAACCCGCGAGTTGGCCGACCAAGTGGCGCAGGAAATCCGTACCCTTGCCCGTGGTATTCATAACGTTAAAGTACTGACACTTTGCGGCGGCGTGCCTATGGGGCCACAAGTCGGCTCGCTGGAACACGGCGCGCACATTATCGTGGGAACGCCGGGTCGTATTGTCGATCACTTAGATCGTAACCGCTTAGATTTAAGCAATCTCAACATGTTAGTGCTCGATGAAGCCGATCGCATGTTAGAAATGGGCTTCCAACCCGCCCTTGATGCGATTATCGAGCAAGCGCCACGTGAGCGTCAGACGTTGCTATTTAGCGCGACGTTCCCTGAGCAAATTCAATCGATTGCTAAGCAAATCATGTATGACCCAAGCATGGTTAAAGTTGAAGGTCATCACGACAGCTTGAGCATAGCCCAACATTTCTATCATTTAGATGATGACAAGGCGCGTATGCAAGCGCTGCAATTATTGTTGTTAGAACATAAGCCTGAAAGCGCAGTGGTGTTTTGTAACACAAAACGTGAAACCCAAAAAGTGGCCGATGAGCTTGAAGGTTTAGGCTTTAGCGTATTGGCTTTGCACGGTGATTTAGAGCAAAGAGACAGGGACGAAACCCTGTTGCAATTTGCTAATAAGAGTGCCTGTGTATTAGTGGCGACTGACGTTGCCGCCCGTGGTTTAGATATCGATGCGCTGGATGCCGTGTTTAACTATCACGTCGCCTACGACACCGAAGTCCACATTCACCGTATCGGTCGTACTGGCCGTGCGGGCAGTAAAGGCGCCGCTTATACCTTCTATAACGACCAAGACGGTTACAAGATTGCCTTGTTAGAAGAGTATTTAGAGCGCGAAATTACCAGCGAATCACTGCCATCAGAAAGCCTGCTCGGCAACACGCCTGCAGCGCCAACCATGATCACTTTGCAGATCGATGGCGGTAAGAAAGAAAAACTGCGTCCAGGGGATATCTTAGGCGCGCTGACAGGCGAAAACGGTATCGAAGGCTCGCAGGTGGGTAAAATCCAAGTGACCGATTACCGCGCCTATGTGGCCGTTAATCGTAAGGTTGCCAAGAAAGCGCTGAACAAAATTACTGGCGGCCGCATTAAAGGTAAATCTTACCGCGCTTGGCCAATGAAGTAAGCTTGGCCTAGCTTGAGTTGAATCGTACCTCGATTTAATTCACTTCACTTTTAAAGGGAATAAACTCAGGTTTATTCCCTTTTTTGTTGGGTTTTATAGCGGTAGTCACTACACCTTTGTGTCTACTTCACCTCGAATCTTATTGGGCGATTAAGTAACACTTTGTATTTGTCTGCTTAATTGATATGCCCCTCAGCTTGCCTGTGTTAGAAGTGATTCTGAGTAAAAAATAAATGAGCGGATTAACGGCTTTGTCAGGTGATAAGGCTGCATCGGTTTGGAGTATTTATGTTTCGATGGACTATTTTACTAAGCATCTTTTTAAGCGCAGCGAGCGTTGCATCAATTCAGCCAGAGCCGCAACCTGAGTCTAAGTCAGAGTCGCAACCGTTACACCACTTCATCTACATTAACCATCGTGAGGCCAACGGAGAAAACATTCGTGCCGACAAGGCGCTGCGCGATCCCCGTTTTGGCGGTGCGCAGATTGTTTATACTTGGCGCTGTTTAGAGCCTAAGCAGGGCGAATATGATTTCAGCGCGATTAGGGCCGATATTGCATATCTCGATTCGATAGGCAAAAAATTGTGGATCCAGCTGCAAGAGAAATCCTTTACGCCCAGAGTCAATGTGCCGCGTTATTTGCTCGATGATCCTATTTATCAAGGCGGTGTGTTGAAGCAAAGCATGTTGAGTGCACCAGAGCGTGATCCCAATAAACTGGTGACGGATGATGAGTATGGCTGGTCAGCCAAAATGTGGGAGCCCTCAGTGCGTGCGCGTTATCAGCAATTGGTGCGCCAGCTAGGCCAAGAGTTTGATGGGAAAATTGCGGGCATTAACTTTAGTGAAAGCTCAATTGATGTGGGGACTGAAAACGCCGATGGAACGACTACCTTCCCCAGTGATTTTAATCCTAAAGCCTATATCGATGCGATTGGCGAGAATATGCAGGTATTAGCTGAGTCATTTCAGCATTCAACCGCTATGGTGTATTTGAACTTTTTGCCAGACGAATGGCTGCCATGGAATGACAAAGGCTATATGCGAGGCTTATTTGCGCAAGCCAAATCGCTCAACATGGGTGTGGGTGGCCCAGATCTGATGCCTTACCGTAAAAGTCATATGGCACAAAGTTATGCCTTTATTCAAGAGTACCCAGCGACACTGGTGAAAGGTATGGCGGTGCAAGACGGTAATTTACGGCAGATTAATCCTAAAACGGGTAAAAAGAATACTGTGCCTGAGCTGTTGGATTTTGCGCAAAATTACCTAGGCTTAGACTACATTTTTTGGGTTGAAGATGAACCCTATTTTACGGATGAAGTCCTGCAGCAGTTGCCAGATACAAAGGCGAATTAGCTTAGGTTGCCGTTTTAGGCTGTTGTTTAAGGCAGTGATTGTTCAAGCCGATTATTGTTCAAAGCGTAGATAACGAGCTAAGTATCGATAAAGACAAACTAAGACAAACAAAAACGCTCAATTCCATACGGAGTTGGGCGTTTCTGTTTAGGACTTAATACGGCTAAATCGCTAAGCAAGTTCGCTTAGCTTTTGCATTAATCCTGTGAGTGTCTTGGACGACTCGCACCATTATTTGGGCGACGGGTGTTTTTCTTTGGACCATTGGCGTAAGGATTCTCACCCGCTTGGCCACGATTTTCGCCAGAACCTGAACGGCTTTCACTTGGACGACTAGCGCCTGTGCTATTGGCTCGGCCATCGTTTGAACGTGGTGGACGAGGTTTGGCATCACTGCGGGGTGCGCTACTGGCTTCGCCGCTGTGTCTTGGATTCTTGTCGTTTGGCTTGTGACCGCGCGCGACGTCACCGCTGCGTTGACCATCTTTATGCTCGGCGCTTCTTGGGGCACCATCGCGTGAGCTAGGTTGGTTTGAGCTGCGGGTATTTCTACGGCTTGGTACTGATTTACCGCTACTTTTCCCGCCGCCACCCAAACGTGATTCTGGCAATTCATGGTTAAAGCCTTCAACCATTTCTCGGTCTAATACGCGATTGATTAAACGCTCGATATCGTTTAGCAGTTTGATTTCTTCGTTACTTACCAGTGACACGGCTTGACCCGATGCGCCAGCGCGGCCAGTACGGCCGATACGATGCACATAATCTTCTGGCACGTTCGGTAAGTCGAAGTTAACCACTTGTGGTAATTGGTCTATGTCTAAACCGCGGGCAGCAATATCGGTTGCAACCAGTACGCGAGCTTGACCATTTTTAAAGTCGGCCAAGGCTTTAGTACGGGCGGTTTGGCTCTTGTTACCGTGGATAGCGGCGGCTTTGATACCTGCCTCTTCAAGGCTTTTCGCCAGACGGTTAGCACCATGTTTAGTGCGCGAGAATACTAACACTTGTTGCCAATCGTTTTGCTTGATGAGTTGGATCAAGAGTGCCGATTTTTGGCTCTTATCAACTGGGCAAACCCATTGTTTTACTGTGGTCGCCGCCGCGTTACGTGGCGTGACCGAAATTTCGACTGGATCATTGACTAAGCCTTTTGCCAGCTCACGAATTTCATCGGAGAAGGTGGCTGAGAACATCAGGTTTTGACGTTGCTTAGGTAAAATGGCTAGGATCTTACGGATGTCGCGGATAAAGCCCATGTCGAGCATGCGATCGGCTTCATCTAACACTAAGATTTCAAGCTGGCTGAATTTCACCGCTTTTTGATTATATAGATCCATCAATCGACCAGGCGTCGCGACTAATACATCGACACCGTGGCGCAATTTTGCGATTTGTGGATTGATAGGCACGCCACCAAATATCACCGCTGAGCGCAGTGGTAAATTCTTACCATAGGTTTCAACACTTTCTGCAACCTGAGCTGCCAATTCGCGTGTCGGAGTTAACACTAATGCGCGCACTTGGCCTGCTTGGGCACGGTTACCTTTACTCAGGAGTTCGAGCATAGGTAGGGTGAAACCTGCTGTTTTACCTGTTCCTGTTTGGGCGGCCGCCATCACATCTTTGCCTTGAAGCACAGCGGGAATTGCTTGAGCTTGGATTGGCGAAGGTGTGTCGTAGCCTTGTTCGGCAACGGCTTTAAGTATCGGGGCCGATAAGCCCAGGGAGGTAAAACTCATAGATTGGTCTCTTGTGGCAACACTGTGCTGCATTTATGGTCAATAGCCAGGTCTGCTGGCGGGCGTGCAGCTTACAGGATCAGGGCTTTAAGTGCCATCTAATAAAGGTTTTTGGGTTGGGTTTCATTCATATTGGCACATAAATCGCTTGTCGGCGGCTTTCACTCGGCCTCGCTTATCTTTTAGGCGCAAGTTTAGATGGCAGAGTTTGAGGTTATGGAAGTTAATTGATTTCAAGGAATAAGATGACTATTAAGCTTAGTTCATAATATCAATTGAAGTCATAGGCATTTTTTTATCTAGAGTTAGAATGAGTTAGCCGTAGATCACGCTACAATAATGAGAGTGGTATAAACTAAAGTCGATTGGAGTAGAATTAATCAATGACTCAATTGGTTTAGCTATCTGTGCAGTTCGTGATTGATGTTATTCGCTGAATTTTTAACAATGAACCGAGCGAAAGAATTATTGAGTGTTTTCACGGTTACGTTTAACTGAGTCATTCATGTTTAACTTAGTCATTTAGATGGAGTGGCTTAAGAGCAGTTCTCTGCATGCTTGCGATTTATCTCACGTTTATTTTAGGATGAGGCATTGTGGGAACGGTTAAACGCCTCTCATTTATAGGTGGATTATGACAGCGATACAGCATATTGAACGCCTTGCACGAGGACGCAGTGAACAAGCCGTCGCTGTGATTAAAAATGTGCAGCAGATGTCAAATATCCCTATGCATGAGATGCAACTCGCGCTTAAACAATTGCTCAACTGTGGCCGAATTGCGCTGCATTTTCATCCCGATAGAATTGATAGCCGTGGTATGACGGTTGCCGAAGGTTTACTGCGCGATGGTCAATACCGCAGCCAGTTTGAGACTCATATTTCCAATGGTCAGTTGTCACCTGAGTTAGGTGGCCCAAGGGATCACTGGGAAAATCAGCTGTTTGGTGATGTGTATAAGGGCACTAAATCTCGGCCTAAATATGGCGCACTCGATCTAGGCATGTGGCAGGACGGCCCCGCGCCGCGTTTTGGTAGCTGCTATTTACTGACCCACGCCAGCGTGATGGCACGTTCGACCTTTTGTTATCTCGACTCGTACCGCAATCCGAAAGAAAAGGGCACGCTATCATGCTTCGATGATGTGTTAGCGGCGCTGCTGACCGAGAGTTTTGAGCGTCACTATGCCTTAGGCAAATCTGACTTTAAGCCGCTAAATGTGATTCATTATTTGGGACATCAGCTCAATACTTCCTTGCTGTCACGTTTCGAGCGGCCGTTATCGAATAATCTCGATCATTATATCGAGGCGCAGATCCACGGTGATGTTTCCCTCGATGAAGATATCGCCATGCTGGTGGCCGATCCAAGTTTTAAAGGCACTGATATTGGCGCCAGCTTAAGTAAAATTTGCGACAGATATGATATCGAGCTGCAATATCATGATGGTTTTAGCCTACATACGGCGCAGATCCCGAACGATTTTCGCGGGCCAACTATGCCATCGCTGGCTAATCGTATCGCCATAGAAGACAGAGTCGATGCCCATGCCATAGGTGTGGCCGCGCGGGATTTATATCATTCACCCCAGCATTGGCGCGACCGCGGTAACCGTGCCCAAGTCGCCCACGAACTTAAGTTACTCTGGCATGTGTTAGTGAAATACGGCGCAGTGCAGTGAGGGTTAAGTTTTTAAAAATCGTTTGGCTGTAAAATGTGACGCTAAAAAAACAGCGAGATAACCTCAGGTTAGCTCGCTGTTTTTCTATTATATTTCAGCTTTAAGGTCGTTCTAGCAACCTGTGTCGACCTTGTTATAGGTGGGGATTCCCGTCGTTTCCCACTTGTAGTCGATATAGCAATTTGTCGCTTCGACTTGCGCCTGAGTCGGCGTGTCAAGGTTCAGTTTTTGCTTCGGTGTGGCAATGACTTGGTAGGTGCCGCCAGTAGTATGGATTCGATAGGACCATTCATCGACATTGAGCCCTGCAGCCTTAAAGATCTCTGGCGCCGTAGTGTAATCGGCGCTTGGGGCTGTACCGCTGGCGCTGGCAGCCCAAGGTTGGTAGTTTTCGCCACGGATCCCGTCGTAAACGACTCGATTGGTGGTGCCGCTGTTAGCAATTTCCGACTTAGCTTTAAACAAGGTGACGGCGGATTTCATCGAAGCCTGTGCACCAGATAGCTGACTCTTATAGGCATCTGATTGTATATTAATGAATTTAGGCGCAGCAACTACGGCCAATACACCTAGAATAATTATGACCACAACGAGTTCAATCAGGGTAAAACCGGCATGTTTATTTGGCATAGGTAGAGGGTAATGAATACAAAGAGGTTCATGCTACCTAAGTTTTCCCAAACAGGCTAGTGCTAGGGAAAGTTCCGTTAACTCAGGGATTTGTTTATCTTTAGCTCGTTTTTGTGAGTCCGCTAGCAAAAGTCTGTGATAGGGTTTCATCTGTTGTAGATGCCTGCGATACTGCGTCCCTATCGGAACTTTTTAGCTGTTGCAAGCCCCTTAAACTGAGTTGTTATCGATAGTCGATCCCCGCTACGAGTCGCTTAATTGTTTTCTTGTTGGAGCACCATGGATAAGTCGTTAGAAAAATCCCTTCTTGTTTGGCTTAAAGCCCAGAAAAAAGCCTGTGGCCTGTTCCTTAAATTGTCGTTATGGCTTGGGATGATAAGCGCCGTCGCTATGGTGGCGCAGGCTTATATTATCGCGACGATTCTGGATGGTGTGATCATAGGGCAAGTTATACCGCTAACTGACAATGCCCAAACGGTCAGTTCCAGCGTGAGTATTGATACCTATACACCTCATTTTATTGCGCTAATTGCCTTGATGTTACTGCGTGCCTTGCTGGCTTATGGGCGTGAACGCGCCAGTTTTGAGGCGGGTAAGCGTCTACGTGGCCATATTCGCGCGGCAGTGATGGACAAGTTGACTAAGCTAGGTCCGGCATTTATTAAAGGTAAACCCGCAGGGAGTTGGGCAAGCATAGTCTTAGAGCAAGTCGAAGATTTACAAGATTTTTATGCCAGATACCTTCCGCAAATCAGCCTTGCTGGTTTTATTCCCGTACTCATTTTAGCGGCGGTATTCCCGATTAACTGGGCGGCAGGCTTAATCCTGTTACTCACAGCGCCATTAATCCCTATGTTTATGATCTTAGTTGGCATGGGCGCTGCTGATGCTAATCGCAAGAACTTCAGTGCGCTTGCAAGATTGAGCGGCCATTTTATGGATAGATTAAAAGGCTTAAGCACGTTGAAACTCTTCCACCGTGGTGATGCCGAGCTTAAGGTGATCGCGAGTGCTTCAGAAGAGTTTCGTAGCCGCACTATGTCGGTGCTACGCATGGCATTTTTAAGCTCGGCGGTATTAGAGTTTTTTGCCGCGGTATCGATTGCTGTTTTGGCGGTTTATTTTGGTTTCAGTTACTTAGGTCACTTAGATTTTGGCTACTATGGCGCCCATGCCAATATCAGCTCAAGTACAGATCCTGACATGGGTGGTATTCCTTTCAGCCTATTTACTGGGCTATTTATTCTGATTTTAGCTCCTGAGTTTTATCAACCGCTGCGCGACATGGGGACTCATTACCATGCTAAGGCGCAGGCTATAGGCGCGGCAGAAGCTTTGATTACCTTGCTCGAACATCCGGAACCTGAATTTGCCGGCCACGTCCGTATCAATAGCATAGAGACGCTGAGTGCCGACAATCTTGAGGTGTTCAGTGTCGATGGAACGCGTTTACTTGGCCCGCTGAGTTTTGAGTTAAAAGAGGGGGAACGCTTAGCCTTAGTTGGCCCGAGTGGGGCGGGTAAAACCAGTTTACTCAACGCCTTGTTGGGATTTTTACCCTACAAGGGCCATTTGTTGATTAATGGCCATGAGTTATCCGCATTAGACTTAGCCCATTGGCGACAGCACTTAGCTTGGCTTGGACAGGAACCGCAGTTATTTCATGGCACAGTGCGGGATAACGTGGCCTTAGCCGCCCCCACTCTGCCCGACGATACGCTGTGGCACTTACTGGCTGAGGCCAATATCAGTGACTTTGTTAAGGCGCAACCACTGGGTTTAGATGCGCCGGTCGGTGAGCAATCTTCCGGTTTATCCGTCGGCCAAGCTCAACGTATTGCTTTAGCAAGGGCGCTTGGGCAGCAGGCGAGTTTGTTTGTCCTCGATGAACCCACAGCTAGTTTAGATAGCCAGAGTGAGCAGGCGGTGAGTTCTGCGCTGAATCGCGCCATGGCGGGTAAGATGTGCATTATGGTGACCCACAGATTAGATCAGTTAGATCAAATGGATACTATTCTTGTGCTTGATAAAGGCTTGATAGTGCAGCGGGGCGATTACACCACTTTGTCTAACACAAACGGCTTATTCCAAACTTTACTGCGCGAGAATATTGAGTCCGTGGCGGATATTGAACTTGTACCGTTATCGGCCAGCGCAAGTGAGACGCAGCTTGATAGTGACGCTCCACTCGACATTGCCGCCGAGTCTACTAAAGGAGATGCCCAATGAAAGTGCTGATCCCCTTTATTCGATTGTTCTCGCGTCAATGGCTGATGATGTCCGTGGGCTTGCTGCTGACCATTATTACTTTGATGGCTGGCATAGGTTTACTGTCACTTTCGGGCTGGTTTCTTTCCGCTACCGCGGTCGCGGGTTTGACTATAGTTACGGCGCAGTCCTTTAACTTTTTCACTCCTGCGGGCGGGGTACGTTTCTTATCAATTGCCCGAACAGCTAGTCGTTATGGCGAGCGTTTAGCGACCCATGAGGCGACCTTTAAGTTGCTGACTGAACTTCGTGTTTGGGCGTGGCGTAAACTCTTGCCGCTCAGTGCTAAAAATCTGCAGGGGCTACGCCGTGGCGACATGCTCAATCGCTTAGTGGCCGATATCGATACCCTAGATCATCTATATCTGCGACTGCTCACGCCTATGGCGGCATCCCTTCTGATGACGGGGCTCTTGTATCTGTTTCTTGCTTGGTTCGATGCCAAGCTGGCACTGAGTCTTTGCTTATTCTTAGTCGTTGTTTGGCTGGTGATGCCACTGCTATTTTATCGCCTTGGACACGGGCCGAGCCGGACTATGCTCGAAACCAAGCGTCATTATCGGGTGCAGTTGCTGGATATGTTGCAAGGCCAAGCCGAACTCAGTCTATTTGGCGCGAACGACAGATTCAGGCAAAAACTGAATGATGCTGAAGTTGCACTTTTTCGCAGCCAAAGCGCGATGGCCAATATTACTGCACTCAGCCAAGCCGTGTTGCTCCTCTCCACGGGTTCAGCCTTGATCATGATTTTGTATTTGGCCGCTCAAGGTGTGGGTGATGCCGTGCCGCCGGGGCCCATGTTTGCACTTATGGTGTTTGCGACTATGGCCTGTGTCGAGATGATGATGCCAATCGCGGGCGCGTTTCAGCATTTGTCAGGTTGCGTATTGGCCGCAACGCGAATTAATGAAATCACTGAACAAAAGGCCGATATTCAATTTGCTGTCGATACAGGCCTGAGGGCAAAATCTGGCGCATTACAGATTGAAGGTATCCACTTTGGTTATCGAGACGATCAAAACGTGCTGCAAGGTTTGTCCCTTGAGATAAAAGCCGGGCAAAAAGTCGCGTTACTTGGGCCAACGGGGTGCGGTAAGTCGAGCTTATTGACGCTGATTACCCGAGAATGGCAAGCGCAGCAAGGGCACATCAAGCTCGATGGTCATGCACTTTCAGAGTACAGCGAGCGCGGTCTTAGGGATGCGATTACTGTGATTAGTCAACGCATCTATTTGTTTGCAGGTACTTTGCGGGAAAACTTAGTATTAGCGCTACCTGTTATCGAAGGCGAGAAACGCACGGCCCACGACGTACGCTTGATTGATGTGTTACAGCGGGTTGGGCTTGGCGCTTTACTCACGGGTGATAAACCGCTGGATAGGTGGATTGGTGAAGGTGGACGTCAGCTTTCGGGTGGCGAGCAGCGCCGTATTGGTGTAGCAAGAGCGCTGCTGCGTGATGCACCGCTGTTATTGCTCGATGAGCCAACCGAAGGGCTAGATAAACGCACCGAGCGGGAAATTTTAAGTTTACTGTTTGAATTTGCTCAGGATAAAACCTTACTTATGATTAGCCATCGTTTAACTGCTATGGCGAAGATGGATCACATTCATCTACTCGGTCAGGGGAAGATTATTGCGTCTGGTACTCACCAGAGCTTAATTGAAGACAGTGTGGAGTATCAGGCCTTGTACCAAAGACTCGCTTAAGGTTTTGGATTTAATCTTTTGGAATTAAGATGTTGGCGCTCAATATTATAAATAGCGATATATTTTACTCATTAAAAGCGGATATGAATCTATGAACCCTGCGATGCCAGAAGCATTAGCCCCACAAATTAATGCTCATTTTAATGGTAAGTTTGAGGTCGAGCTTAAATATCGCTTATTGGATCGCCACGCTTTTTTCACTGCCTTACAAATGAGAAATCCCGAGGTCATGCTCGAGGATAACCTTGAGCATGACTGTTACTTTGATCTGCCATCACAGTCACTTAAAGGTGAGCACAAGAGCTTGTGTATCCGTGAGATGCAGCCATCGGGGATAATGCTGTGGATAGTGAAAGGGCCAGAAAAAGACCGCTGTGAAGCCGTTAATATCACTGAAGCAACAAAAGCAAAAAGTATGCTGCATACCTTAGGTTATGAATGCGTACTGGAAATTAAAAAGCGCCGCAGTATCTATTTTCTGGGTGAGTTTCATCTAACAATCGATCATATCGAAGGTTTAGGGGATTTTGCTGAACTCGCGATTATGACCAATGATGAAACCCTGTTGCCTAAGTATGAAGTTCAATTGCAACAACTCGCCGCCGATTTGGGTTTAAGTGAAACGCAGCGGGAGTGGTTATCCTATCGGCAGTTGCAGCAGGCTTTAAATGATCAGTGATGGTTCAATCTTGTGGGATTCATAGCTTAAAGTTTAGTGGCTTAAGTTTAATGGTGTCAGTTTAATGCTTTGCACCGCTAAATCCGGCTAACCACTCCCTCGCAACAAACCGCTATGGCTTAGTTCAAATCCCTTTGAGTTTTACTGTCCATGTTGTATTCATAGGTTGTTTTCATTCGTTATCGACGGCTTAAACTTAAGCCTTGTAATTAAACTTAAGTATTGCATTTACATTCAAGCCACTTTCACAAACTCAAACTCAAGCGACTTAAGCAGCGGTTACCCCGCTTTATTTGCCGTGAGTTGCCTAATGCGTTTTAGCCTAAGCGTTGTGAAAAGGCGAGATAGCGTTTCACTTCCGCTTCTGGGAATTTCAATTCGTCACCGTCTTGAACACTCGAGAGTAAATTCTCTCGGGCGAAACGTTTGATGGTCGCAGGTGTTTTATCTAACATTTTGCACACTTCATCTAAGGTTAATAAGTTATCGCTCATGGCACTCTCCCAGTAATTCAATAGAAACATGACCCAAAGAGTATAGAACAATAATTCCAATCAAGATGACGCTAGCGGCCTAAACCGCCAAGGCTATGATTCTATTTTGTAGTTGCGGGCGGTTTCGCGCACTTGGCTCTCTATTTGGAGATGGCCCTTCGCTGCCGTGATCGCCAGAACGGCACGGGACTTGAATTCGCGGCGATATAAGGTTGCGACCACAAATAAGCTGGCCGAGATAAAGAGTATCGGGTGTACAAACCAGCACAATACCGCCATTGAAAAGTAATAGGCACGTAAACCATAGTTATAGGAGTGTGCCGCTTGATCTTGCACTGTCGCCATTTGTCTTGCATAGGCTTTGAGATTGTCATTTGAGCCATCGGTGTCCAGAGGACCCGCACCTATCATCACGTTCACAAAGCCGTATTGGCGCATTGACCAAGTAAACTGGAAGAAGGCCATCACAAAAATGCCGACTAACAGAGCTAACTTGACTTGCACCAGCGCATGATTCGGTGGCGTAGCGAAGGGAATCGTCGCAATAACACTTTCTAGTCGTTCAACTTGCGCGAATAAGGTCAGTACACCCGCAAGCACAAACAGCGTGGTCGAGGCAAAAAAAGCAATATTGCGCTCAAGGTTGGCCAGTAGTGCCGCATCACCCACGCGCACACCGCGGGTCATCACCTCAAGCATCCAGTAAATTCTATGCTTATGCAGACCACGGGCAATACAGTCGGTATCTCTCGCCTTGCTACGGGCAAAGGCGGTGTAGCCAGCCCAAGAAACGATAAACCACACCAATGCAGAAATATCTAACAACGAAAATGTCATAGCCACCTTAGTAAAATGTAATATGGGGAGAAAGAGAGAGATTAGTCATGTGCAGATTATGAGGTCTATGAAAGATTTGGTGCAACTGAGAAACGATTCCCAGTAATGATTTTTTTGCATAGTGATTGTGACTTCACATTAGGATAAAACTGTTTTATGACAACTCCTGTGTCAGTCGCTTAAATATCTTCGATATAAAGTTGCTCACAAATTTCAGCCTTAATTAATATTTTGGTTACATCAGTATCAACTTTAGATTGACTTTTTAGAGCTAATTCCTTCTAATCCTTAACTTAATTTATTGCATCTAAAATTCAATTTTGAATTTTTAAAAAGTTAGGGATGACTATGAAGTCAAATTTGAAATCCATATCGCTCGCAGTTGCTGGCGTATTAGCGCTTAGCAGTTGTGCCATCACTCAATCTGTTGAAGATAATAAAGAAACTGTTATTGGTTGTGCTATTGGTACTGGTTTAGGTGTATTGATTGGGAATTATTTAGGTGGCAATGAAGGTATGCTTTATGGCGGTGCCGCTGGTGCTGCGATTGGTTGTACCGTTGGTTATGATTTTCAGCAAAAACGCGAAGCATTAGAACAGTTAGCGAAAACAGAAAATCTTGATATTCAATTTACTTCAATCCGCGCTTCAAAAGCATCAGATGAACAACAAAGTAGCTTACTGATCAGTTCAACCGAACAAACCATGTCGAAGGAAGATTCAGAAAAGTACGCTAATTATCAAGTTGTGGGTATGGCTGCGACAGTTTCGAGTAATAGTGAAGTGATGTTTGCTTCTGGAGCTTCAGAGGCGACGCCACAAGCTAAACAAAAATTTCAAAAACTCGCCGCTATCTATAAAGACTCTAAACAAAACATTTTGATTACAGGTCATACAGATGCCAGTGGTGCTGAATCGTTAAATCAAGAGCTTAGCGAAGCGAGAGCGCGTTATGTGGCAACCCTCTTTAATCAAGCTGGCATTCCGACTGAGCGATTATTCTTCCAAGGAGCAGGGGAGTCACAGCCTGTTGCAGCTAATAGTGATGACGCTGGCAAAGCAAAAAATCGTCGAGTAGAAATTATTGAAATTGACGGTAAACCGGATCAATTACTGGCCTATTCATACAAACAGAAGGCAAATTTGAGTTATTTATCCCGCCGATCGCAGGATAAAGTGGCAGCAGCCAAGCCTACGACTCAAGTGGAAAAGCAGCCTACAACTCAGCCAAATAAACCGAGCACTTCACCAGCTCAAATACAAATGACGGAGTTGGAAATCGTCAAGTTACTTGAGCCAGTGAAACTGCAAAAAGCCTTGGTAGATTTTGGCGGTAAGAAAATGCTCGACCCATCGACAAACTTTACCCAGTTAGTGGGTGCTAAAAAAGAGAGCGGTTTTGCATTATTTAGCAAGGCGTATGCATCTGAAGTCTCTAGCCTAAATTGCGCCGTTGAGGGACCGAGAGTCACGGGTGACGTGAAGAGTTTAGCCACAGGTGAGAGCTATAATCGTAAGGATTACAACACAGCAGATTATTTACCGGGTATGAATGGTACTGCTTGGGGTTATAAAGTGAATGGCCATTATATTGGTTTGACCCCTGTTGCTGTAATTAAGGACAGTGGCACGGCTGTTTCTGCGCCTAAAGTGAATATTTGGAAGAATTACAAAGGTTCAAGTAAAGATGATCCAAATTATCAGCTTACGAGCCATGTAGAGACTTATTATGGTGATAAAGGCTTGTTATATCGTGTTTTTACAACGGACAAAGACTCTCCTGTGCGCTGTATGGATGTGGTGATGCCAATCGATCGTTCAGCGACCGCGATTGCTGGCAAGTTGTACTACGAGAAGAATAAAACGGTTTATGAAGCCGATTTTGAACCCAAATTGTTATAAGCAATGTGCTTAGGAGCGGTAAATGGATTTTGTGTCTATGTTATTTAATGAGTATCGCACGTTAGTGTCGCTGTTACTTTCGTTGATGGTATTAGTGGTCATTATTACGGTTTGGTGGGATAAGGTCAGTTTCTGGTGGCTTAATACATGGTATGCCTTTCCGGTAATCGGTAAGGAGAGTCGCTTAGCGAAAGATTATGAAACCCAAGTTAAGATTTACGATAAGGATTGGTTGAATACTGAAGTCACACTATGTACTGATTTTGCGGCTCATTATGAGAAAGTGAATAAGGACGAGGAGCTTTTCAGTAAAAGCCAAGACTATTTAGGTAAAGTGACTGAAAATGGTCGTAACAACTTACATATTTTGGGGTGGATATTGATTGCCGCCTTAGTGTTTGTTGAAGCAATGGGATTTAGTTACGTTCTTTCAGGTTTCACGATTCCCGGAGCATCGGAAAAACTACAGCAGCAAGGTGCTGTGGGTATCGCCTTCATCATCTCGGTTTTACTGGTAGGTTTAACTCACTTTACTGGACATGAGCTGCATGCTAACTCGCTCATTAAAAAAGCCAAGGTCTGGTGGAAAAATGCTAAAAACCGCGACAAATCGACGCCAGAACTGGCACCTAATACTCGCATTAATTTAGATAAAACCTTTGAGGATGATAATGAGCCTCAATATAAGCAACTCATTAATCGGATCTCTACTAACGCAGAGGTTAAGCCCCGTTATTTCATCACCACGGTTACAGCTATTGCGATCCTAGTGATTGCAGTATTGGCAACCTATGTGCGTGGTCAAGTGCTTGAAAAAATGCACATTGATGAAGTCAATATTCAGCAAACGAGTGGATTGTATCAAGAACAAGACCCCTATGCTGAAGCACCTCCAGCACTCTTACTGGATGAGTCTAAAAGTGCAGGTGATAAAGCAAAGGATGACGTGTGGGATCGTGAACAGAAAGGCGGTTGGGGAACTTTTATTTTTCTTGCTTTCTTATTCATCCTATTACAGATTTTCGGTATTTTAATTGGTTTTAAAACCGGATTTGCTGGCAAGCATTCTAAAGATGCGCGCAAAGAAATTGGCAACTTTAAAAGTGAGCGTGAGTTTAAGACGCATTATTCTCGTTTAAAGCAGCAAGTCGCGCGCGTAGCCCAGAAGCGCCTAACTAACTTGCAGCAAAGAATGAATCAAAAAGCCGAAACTAATTGCCAAGATCCTAAGGTGCTAGAGGTGTTAGAGGCATGTGGTGAGCGTTCATTCTTGACGTATATGGAAGATTTAGGTAATGCCGAAAATCGATATGATCAATCGGTACGTTTACGTGAGCATCAAACATTAGCCAGCCATCAGGCGATGAAAAGTGCCGCTGTGGTGGCAACGTCTCATGTTGTTGAGGTAGAAACTTCCGAAGCACCAGAGTCGATGGAAGCAAGATTGAAAGCCGAGCTTGTTGCTGAAACGAATGCTAAAAAGGCTGCAGAGGCCGAAACGCCAGAACAAGCTGAACAACGTATTCGACAAGAGCTGCTTGCTGAAATAACTCAGCAAAAAAAGGTTGTTGAAACGGAAGAGCAGATGCGCGATCGTTTACGCAAAGAGATACTTGGAGAGTTAAGTTCATGACAGGAATGACAAAGCTTGCTAAGTTGGTGGTTACTGGCTTGTTTGGCACTTTAGCTATTTTTATGTGTTTGCCTGCGATGGCCGCTGAGAGAAATGATATTAAAAGTTGCTACGAGTTTGCCAAAATTGATCCACTAACGGCAAAGACAGTTTCTGGCCGACATTTGTTTGTGGCGATCGATGGTACTTTTTCTCCGGACATAAATATTAAACAGTTAGTTCATGAGAAAGTGCATCTCTTCCTACAAGCTGGGGATAAAATTACTATCATTAGCTTTAGTGCTTATGTAAAAGATTTTTATACCGATGTTTTGTTTAGTGGCAGGCTGGATACTGATATTGCTGACAGGGATGACGTATCGAAGAAAAATCTAATGGCTTTTGATAATTGCATGAACAAGCAAGCTCAGTTCGTTAGAAGTAAAATTGATGCCCATATAAAACATGCTTTTAAACCTAATGATGTGGATTTGCCCAAAACTGAAATCCTCAGTAATTTATCTCAGGTTATTGCGCCGCAAGTGGCTGCCGATACCGAAGGACGCCGAGTATTGTTACTTGTGTCCGATATGGTTGAAAATTCAGATGTGACCAGCTTTTACAGTAAAAACACCTTAAAAGTTATCGAACCTGAGCAAGAAATGCTAAAAATACAAAAAGCGAATATGCTGAGTGATTTTAAGCAGGCAGATATTTACGTATTAGGTGCGGGTTGGGTTCCTGCTACATCAAAAGGATTTAGAGGCGGTCAAGTAATGTTGCCGTTGAAACAGTTTTGGCAACAGTATTTTGAGTCCTCCCATGCTGAACTTAAAGGTTTTGGCCAACCCGTATTAATGACGGATATGTAATGACTGAGATTTTAATTAAATTGTTACGTCATAGATAAGTACCGTTTTAGACTCTAATAAAAAAGCCAGACTCAGTCTGGCTTTTTTATTGTTATCGCGATGGCTAAAGATGCATAGCGATATTCTAAAGCAAGTTCAGTGTGCTTATTCTTCGCTATCACCCAGTGACAGTAACGTGGCGTTACCACCTATGGCGGTGATGTTGTTGGTGCGGGTCTTTTCAGTCACAAAACGGGTTAAGTAGTGTGGGCCACCGGCTTTAGGACCTGTGCCTGACAGGCCTTGACCACCGAAAGGCTGTACACCCACCACAGCGCCGATTTGGTTACGGTTAATGTAGACGTTACCCACATTCACTTTGTCGGCAACTTCAAGGGCATGGCCTTCGTTACGGCTGTGGATACCTAAGGTTAAGCCAAAGCCTGTGCTGTTGATCTCGTTGATCACTTGGCTCAGTTCGGCTGCCTTGTAGCGGATCACGTGCAGGATTGGGCCAAAGTGTTCTTTTTCGAGCACTTTGATTGAGTCGATTTCCACTGCTGTTGGCGACACGAAGTGACCGTTCTCAGTGCCAGCAGGCAGCGGCATTTGCTTGATAAGCTTACCGACTTGCTTGATATGATCGATATGCGCATCTAAGTTGGCTTTGGCGGTGGCGTCAATCACTGGGCCTACGTCGGTTTTGATTGAACTTGGGTTTCCAATCACCAATTCATCCATGGCGCCTTGCAGGACTTCGATCACGCGATCGGCGATGTCTTCTTGGAGGAATAGCACGCGCAGTGCGGAGCAGCGTTGGCCCGCGCTGGTGAATGATGATGAAACCACATCGTTAACCACTTGCTCGGGTTGAGAGGTTGAGTCCACTACCATGGCATTCTGACCGCCCGTTTCGGCGATTAATGGAATAATCGCGCCTTCGCGGTTGGCGAGTGTGCGGTTAATCAGTTTTGCTGTGCCAGTAGAACCGGTAAAGCACACGCCACCGATACGTTCATCGGCCGTAATTGCGCTACCGACAGTTGCACCAGTACCTGGTAAGAATTGCAGCACCTCGACAGGAATACCCGCTTGATGAGCGAGTTGCACCGCACGGTAACCAATAATCGAGGTTTGTTCCGCGGGTTTTGCGATGACTGTATTACCCGCCGCTAATGCCGCAGACACTTGACCGAGGAAGATGGCCAATGGGAAGTTCCATGGGCTGATACACACGAATACACCGCGGCCTTGGAGGAACAGTTCGTTCAGTTCACCCGTTGGGCCTGGAAGCAGTTCAGGTTTTGCCATCATCTTCTTGGCTTGTACTGCGTAGTAACGACAGAAATCAACGGCTTCACGTACTTCGTCGATACCGTCTTGAATGCTCTTGCCCGCTTCACGGGTGCACAGGGCGATCAATTCTTCGCGGTTTTCTTCTAATAAATCGGCCAATTTTTGCAGTGCAGAGGCACGGGTTTCCACTGGTGTGCGTGCCCAAGAGGTAAATGCTGCTTCAGCAGACGCGACGGCTGCTTCGATTGCAGCTTTGTCGGCGAAGGCGACTTGACCTACGGTTTGGGTAGTGTCGTATGGGCTAACAACAGTTTTATGTTCGCCAGTTAAGGTTTTACCGTTAACCAGAGGGCCCGCTTGCCATTGGGTATTTTTAAACTGTTCTAGTGCCGCGAAAAATGGCTCAGATTCGGAAATGATGTTCATATTGAGTCCCTTGGAATTTTTGCGTTCGCTACCGAAAATATCGGCAGGTAAAACGATTCTGTTGTTAGCCAGGGTTTTATAGCCCGTCAGCGTTGTTAGCGGATGCACCACTAATGACTCGATGGGGGTTTTAGGATCCACCAGTTTGTGGACGAACGAAGTATTCGCGCCGTTTTCCAGCAGACGACGGACTAAATAGGGCAGTAGATCTTTATGCGCACCGATAGGCGCATAAATACGTACCGCTTTAGCACCGGCTTCAGCCAAAATCGTGTCGTACAGCTCTTGTCCCATGCCGTGTAAGCGTTGGAACTCATGGTTACGATCGCCCGCCATATCGGAAATTGCCGCCACCGTTTGCGCATTGTGGCTAGCAAATTGTGGGTAGATAGCACCGCGAGTCGCATCCGATAACAAGTAACGGGCGCAGGCGAGGTAAGAAACGTCAGTACCGGCTTTGCGAGTGTAGAGTGGATAAGCGGCTTCGCCAGCTTGTTGCGCCCACTTAAGTTCGCTATCCCAATAGGCACCTTTTACCAGACGCACTGGGATTTCATCCCCTTGATTTTTTGCCAGACGCGTTAACCAAACCAGTACGGGCAGGGCACGCTTAGAGTAGGCTTGTACTACTATGCCGAGTAATCCCCAGCCTTTAGTTGCTTCAGAATTAAACAGTTTTTGGAACAGTTTTAGTGATAACTCGAGGCGATCGACTTCTTCGGCATCGATAGATATACCGATATTTAAGCCACGTGCCAGCTTAATCAGGCGAATCACTGTGTCGTACAGTTCAGTCAAGACGCGGTCTTCATTGGCCACTTCGTAACGTGGGTGCAATGCCGACAGCTTGATGGAGATTGTTGGCCGCGGTGATTCATTTTCGTTATAGCTTTGAGCACCGAGCTCAGTGATCGCATTGGCGTAATCGGTATAGTATTTCTCGGCATCTTTGCGAGTTAACGCCGCTTCGCCCAGCATGTCGTAGGAATGGGTATAACCTAACTTACGTTTATCTTCGCTGTTTTTTAGGGCTTCTTTCATGTTGCGGCCCAGTACGAACTGCTTACCCATGATCTTCATCGCTGCCATCATGGCTTGACGGATCACGGGTTCACCGAGGCGATTCACTAAGCGGCTCAGCAAGTTGCTTGGAGTACCATCGAGTTTTTTATCGAGTTTAACGATTTTACCTGTGAGCATTAAGCCCCAGGTCGATGCGTTAACCAGTACTGAGTCACTCTTGCTCATGTGCTCATCCCACTTAGCGCCTGAAAGCTTATCTTCAATCAGCGCATCGGCAGTGGCCGCATCGGGAATTCGCAGTAAAGCTTCGGCTAAACACATCAGGATAATGCCTTCCTGTGTTTCTAAGCTGTACTGTTGCAGGAAGGCATCTATGCCGACCATCAAGCCTTTTTTATCGAATTGACGAACCTTATTGACCAGTTCGTGGGCACGACGAGTGACGCGCTCTATGGCTTCATCACTGGAGGGCACTAGTTTGATCAGCTCTGACAAGTATTGTTCTTCATCGACAATGTAGTTGTCGCTGACTGCTTTGAACAGTTCGTCGAGATTGGCAGAATCGTAGCGGCCTGCCAGCACTTCACTCGCTTTGAACATAGTTATCGCTTCCATCTTGGCCGTTATTGGGGCGCTATTGTTGAAACAAATTGGGAGGCGCCAAACGCATTTGATATTTTGTATACAATATGAAGGTTTGCGCGCGCAGATTATACAACCAAAATGTGACGGACAACACTATAGCGTGAAAGATTGTGAAGCTTGTTTGATTAGCTTGTTAATAATACCAATCGTATTAAATATCTGTTTATTCAGCGGGAGTTCAACGCGCTTTAGACAAGGCGAAGGCTTGAAGGCATAGTGGTGCTCTGTCGAAAGCCTTGAACGCAGTATAAAGCGCGTTGCCATGTAGTGAACATCAGCCGCCCTTCGGGAGCCACACAGGCATCCCACTCCCGTGTTGCATTGACTTATAAGGGAATAACCATTTCTGCGTCAATACGCCTTGGATTGAGATGCCTGTGAGGCTCTCAACTGATTAGATATTTAAGGTGATTGGTATCAGTCGATGTAACGCTTGATTGACAAAAAAGCCAGTGTTTGAAAACACTGGCTTTTGGAAGGTAAATTAAGACTTTTTGTGTGTCAGACTCACATCCAACGTTTTTTATTGCGACGTTGTGGTCTAGGTAAATACACTAAAATAATGCCTAGGATTAAGCCCATGCCTGCGATTAATCCACCTTGGCGCCAAAGTTCAAAACGCTCGTCTTGAGCTGTGCGATCTACCGCATTTTTCAGTTGATCACGTTCTTGAGTCGTTTTAGCTAGGTTGGTTTCTAACTCGCTTAGTTTAGCCTTTAATTCGAGCAGTTCGCCGGCATGATTATCCGTTGAACTTGATACTTCTGCTAACTTAGCTTTGGCCTGTGCGAGTTCAGTTGTTAACGCAGGGACTTGCTCACGGAAACTTTGAGTCGAACTGATCAAGTTGGTTTGTACCCAACCTTCACGGCCTTTATGGTCGATTATTTTGGAGTAATCACCTTGAGTTTCGTTGAGCAGTGTCACAGGTTGACCCGCTTCAATTGATCCAACAATTCGAAACTCAGTACCAGGGCCACCTAAAAGATACAGAAACACGTTATCCGAGATGTAGCGGGATTGGCCTTCGGCCAGCAGGTTGGAAGACAGCAAGATCATTCCTACCAGAGTCAGGAGTCTAAACACTTTTGTATTCTCATCAACGAAATAGTCTGCACATGCTAGGGATTTGAGGCCTGTAATGCAAGAGGGAAGTCATAGACTTCCCTCAACTTTACGGCATCCATGCTATGACCATTCCAATTTAATTCAATCTTTCCTACGACCTTCTAGTCCTAGGCGCTAATACTGCTTAATGTCAGCAACACATTTAGCGAGACTTCTTAATTAAAAATACCTTTAATCATATAGAAGAAGATGATTGATAGGCCAGCACCTGCTGGTAAGGTCACAACCCAAGATACGACTATATTACGTACCACACCAATGTTAATCGCTGCGATACCACGGGCCATACCTACACCTAATACCGCACCCACTAAGGTTTGTGTGGTAGAAATAGGTAAACCAGTGCTAGAAGCAATAACTACAGTCGTTGCCGCGGCTAATTCTGCCGCAAAACCACGACTTGGCGTCAAGTGAGTGATGTTTTTTCCGATAGTTTGCATAACGCGCTGACCAAAAATCGCCAGACCCATCACAATACCTACGGCACCCAAAGGTAAAATCCACCAGACTAGAGGTGATTTCGCTGCAATCTCACCACCGCTATTGACGACAGAAACAACCGCCGCTAATGGACCAATCGCATTTGCTACATCGTTTGAACCATGGGCAAAAGCCATACAACAAGCAGTCAAAACCATCAGGATCGCAAACACTTTTTCAACGTTTTTGAACTGGGTTTGACGATCTGCTTTATCACTCATTTGTAAGCGTGAAATGGCGATTTTACCTAAGATACCAACTACAGCAGCAATAGCACCTGCGAGTAGGTAAGACTCGGTAACTGAGAAATGCAGACCAACATGGGATAAGCCTTTCATAATCGTCATTAATGACATGATGAAACCAGCAAATGCCATATAGAAAGGTACGAAACGCTTAGCATTACTCAATGGATCGTCAGTGTTGAAAATGAGTTTTTGAGTGCTTTGGAAGAGGATGAATGCCATAAAGCCCGAAATAGCGGGGGTTACGATCCAAGAGCCTACAATCCCGCCTACTTTATCCCATGAGACTGAATCTGCACCAACACCCACGGCGGCGAAGCCAATAATGGCACCGACGATGGAGTGAGTCGTTGATACTGGCCAGCCAAGAGCCGATGCGACGACAAGCCAAATACCTGCTGCCAACAATGATCCTATCATGCCGTAAACCAGCAATTCAGGAGTTGCAGTGAAATAGCTAGAATCAATAATACCGCTACGAATTGTATTGGTAACTTCGCCCCCAGCTAAAAATGCACCGGAAAACTCAAAGATCATTGCGATAATAATCGCTTGTTTAATTGTAATTGCGTTTGAACCTACAGAGGTTCCCATCGCATTGGCGACGTCATTCGCCCCAATACCCCATGCCATGAGAAAACCAAATGCAGCCGCAATGGCAATAAGCCACGGGCCATTGGTGACTAAGACGTTAGCCACCTCAATACCTGCATCAACCATATTGATACCTTGATAACCTTAATTTGTTAAACGCGAGCCAGCATAAGCTCAAGACGCGAACCGACGCGTTCGGCAAGATCTGCAAGACCACCGACCCATTCAATCGTTTTGTAGAGGAACATCACATCGACAGGATTCAATTCAGATTCCATAGCGAATAACTGACGGCGTAACTGAATTTGTAGATCGTCAGTATCTTCTTCGATGATATCGAGTTCGTTGATCATTTTTGCCACTAAGTCGACTTCACGGCCACGGAAACCTGTTTCTAACAGATCTTCGAGTTCATTAATGACTTGTTTTGCTAGTGCTACCGCATCGATACAGCGTTGTAGATAAGCAATAAATGGGACTTGCATGACCTGAGGGATTAACAGCTGACGGCCGATAACACGACCGGAAATATCTTTGGCTTTGTTGGCTATCTTGTCTTGTTGAGTTAAAAGTTCCAATAAATCTGTACGTTCTACTGGCATAAATAAACCGCTTGGCAGAGTAAGGCGGATTTCACGTTTTAGTGAATCTGCTTGCTTCTCGGCTAAACTAATTTGCTTACGTAATTGAACTGCACTGTCCCAGTTGCCTGTGATAGTGGCTTCGAAAAAGGGGACGAGTAACGATGCGCAATCGTGTACTTTGTCCATGTGCTCTTGAAGAGGCTTAATTGGCGATTTTGCAAACACGCCCAAAATAGAGTTTACTGGCATTGCCGTTTACCTATTTAGATTGTTCCATTATTGGAAAAAGCGGGCGCATGTTAACCTATGCGTCCGCGTATTGAAACTGTGTTTTTTCAGAAAAAACGACAGGTTTATTCTAACGGGTTATATACCAACTGCAAAACCAAATCCTACGGGATTTTTATGACACATTTGTGACATTATGAACTAAAGATGACGCATCGATGAATATTTGATGACAAAGTGAGCGGTTACGCAATGAATGCTGAGATTGAATTAAAACTGTTTTTCCTGCCGATATATCAAGAATCCCTGATAAATAAGTTAGATAGTCTCGATAATGCCGTACCTCAAGGTCAACGTCGTTTGGCGAATGGTTACTTCGACACCCCTGACTTGCAATTACGTCAGTGGGACATGGGATTGCGGGTGCGCGGTTACGATGCGCACCGAGAGCAGACCATAAAAACCGCAGGACAAGTCGTGGGCGGCATTCATTCGCGGCCCGAATACAATGTGACTATCCAATCCGATAGCCCAGATTTAAGTCTATTTCCTACCAGCATTTGGCCCACTGATGCCGATTTAGCGGCAACTCAAGCTCAGTTGACTTGTATATTTCACACCGATTTTTATCGTCGCGCTTGGCATGTTCAGATTGATAACAGCGTGGTCGAAGTGGCGTTAGACATAGGTGAAATCACCGCAAATGGCCAGCAAGAAGCCCTGTGTGAGCTCGAGTTTGAACTCCTCAGCGGCGATACTGAGGCGCTACTTAAGCTGGCGATGCAAGTGGCGAGCGTTGTGCCCGTGCGTTTAGGTAAGGCCAGTAAAGCGCAGCGGGGCTATCGATTGGCGGGCAAGGCTAAGCCGCTCGATTTAAAAGCATTGGAATTTCTGCCACTGGCCGAGTCACACGATTCTTCTTCACAGGATTTAAGTGCAAACTGCCAAATCCTGCTTGAAACCGCCCTTGAGCGTTGGCAATTATTAGAGAGCATGATCGCAGAGGAAAGCGACCCTGAAGCCTGTGTGGTACTATGGTGGCGGATGCGCGCCTGTATTCGTTTGCTGCGCATGACCTTAAATCAGTTCGAATTATTGAATGTGACACTGTCTAGCCAATTTATGCTGATTGAAAAGCAGCTCGATTTTATTGAGCAGGCACAGGCGTTGACCGCCTTGCTTGGTAGCCAAAGAGGCTTATTTGCTAAACTTGGCCAACACGCCCAAGTTAAAGTGCGACTTCTGGTGCAACTGACAGAGATTAATCTGACGGGACGTTTACTCTCCCTATGGCAACAGACCGAATATGGTCAATTACAGCTGGCTATTGTTGAACTGTTGCTAAAGATCAGTGCTGGTGAAGTGGACATCACCCATCAGCCTAACTTACGCCAGCATGCCGATCGTGCTCAGCAAGCTTCTTGGATGGCGATAATTGAGGTCATGCCACTCAATAGCGTCATTACAGCGGCAAATTATCTACAAGTGGCCACAGTGTTGGATGCGAGCATTCTTGTGGGTCATGCCTACGGCAGTTTATATGAGGCGAAATCACGGGACGCATTTCGTGCACCTTGGCAAGATCTCGCGCTTGGGATTAAAACTTTGGCTTGTTATCGCGCCTTACAGGATGCGAGTCGGGAGTTAGATATCAATTTAGCTGAGTGGCTGGAAGACAAGCAGCAGAGTTTGTTGTTTGCTATGGAATCGACACGCCGTAACGCGATGCAACAGCAGGTCTACTGGTAGTATTACTTTTTATCGCTGATAAACGGAAAAGGCTCAATCTAAAATAGATTGAGCCTTTTCATTAGTTCGTTTTCGCAACAAAGTCAGCTATTTTTTGTTTCGATAGCCTGCTTAAGTTCCGCAATTTGAGCCAGCATTTGCGCTTGATTTTGTTCTATTTTTTGTTGGTTTTCTTCCATTCTTGCTAAGGCTAGCTCAAGTTCTGATTTGATTTCGGCTTTATGTGCATCTTGGCGTTCTTGGCGTTCAGATTCATCTGGCGCGACAAATACCGACGCCATATAGCCTGAAATCACACCAAAAAAACTCACACCGCTGACAATGACCACACCACCTATGATGTGGCCTGCTGTGCTTACAGGATAATAATCGCCGTAGCCGACGGTAGAGATAGTGACTAATGCCCACCAAATCGCTTGCTCAGCGGTCTGGATATTGGCGCCTTCGGTGCCGCTTTCGACGATGAGCATAATGACGGAAGCTAATGTCAGAATCGTCACCATAGCAACCAGTAGACTGGCTAAGGTGGCTTGTTTACGTTGTTTTACCAGTGGGAGCAACAGTGAGCGACTCATGCGGATCAGGCGTATTACCCGTAGGATTTGAAAAAGCCGTGCCATGCGTAGGGCTTCAATCGCCGGAATACTGGCAATAAAATCAATCCAATGGTGTTTAATGAAAAAGCGTTTATCGCGAGCACGGATCAACCCAACAAAGAAGTTGATCATAAAAATCATACAAATACTGGTATCGACAAAGAAGAGCAAGCGGTAGGTTTCGCTATCTAGGCGGCCGAAGGTCATGACAAGTACTATGATCACCGACAGCAAGGACAATAGCATCATCGCCATTTCGAATGGAGAAGGAGTGCCAAGGGTGCGAAGCGACCATGGGGTTTTATCTGTCATGCCAAACATGATCCCTGTTAAGTGCGGCGAATATCACTACTAAAGTAAAAGACTTTAGGCTGTGAGTAAATTGACTGAGTAAATAAAAGGGCTATAAATCGATTAATCGCGCCAGCCAATGGTAAGAAGGGTTGCGCTTGAGATCTGCGTTGCTTTAGGTTTCATCAACAAAGTGGACTAAATCGTCGAGTACACGACGTTTAATTTCTAGCTGTGAATCGGCACTTAAACCATATTTCTCTGCCAGTTGCACATAGTCATCTGCATTGAGTGACACGGTAAGACGCGGACGCGTTGGCCGTTTCGATACGCTAAGACCTAAAATAGTGCGAATTTGATCAGAAGGGCTAACGCCTGCATCTAACGCGGCTTTACGAATAGAGTATTGAAATTTTTCATCGAGATCGAAGGCAACCTGTGTCGCCTTAGCGGCTTGTTGGTTCTTTAACCATTGCTCGGGCAGAGGGTGTTTGGTTTTACTCATGGCGTATTACCTATTGCTATCAACCGTTTCTAGCGCTTATCTGTGAGATTGTATTGGGATTATTGATAAAGTGCGAGCACGCACTTTATCTTATTTTCGTGTTATTTCGCCGGCCAGTATTCCCGAATATCCGTTAGCGGGCGATATAGGGTCAAGACAACATCGGTATCACCCCCTTCGTAGACTTCCACTTCGACGGCGCAGCTTTCATTGTCATCAAGTAATAAATAGTACTCAAAGGGCTCACCTGTGGCGCCATTGGCATCCTGTGGCGGCTTTTGGCCACGATAATCCTGACGATGAAAATAGCCAAAAGCGGCAAAAGTCACTTGGTGGTATTGTTTTCCAAGCCATTGTTCAAGTTGTTCAGCTAAGTCGGCCGGTAATACTTGCGTAGTTAACTCGGCATGACCCGGTTCCTCGAACAGGGCGCTGAATTGCTCGAGATCGAATAATTGCTCCACTTGGGCGCGGGAAACCTTAATCGAAAAGGCGAGATAGGTTTCGTCGTCTTCTTCAATGCTCAAAAAGAGAGTATCGCTACCATGTCCCTTGAGTAACCACTCGGAGTGTTGTTTACGTTCAGACTCGTAAGTATGTACGGCTTCGACTCTTAATTGTTGACCACGGAGTTGTGGTGGCAGGGCAAAACTATCATCGATTGAGATCATGTCGCCGACATCGAGCTGGGACGGGTGATTTAGCTCGCGCTGTGGCGGGGCTTTCTTACCAAAAATACTATTGAAAAATCCCATAGTGACTCCTGCTGACTATGCTCGCGTGCGGCCTCATATTGATTGGCTGCGGATATTCACGGGCAATAGTGGTCATTTTTATTTAATGAGGATGAAACAAAAAATGCCGAGGTCAGTAGGGGGTGATGATCCCACTGAGACTCGGCATTCGGTCAATCATTGCTTAGCTTTTACGTGCTTTGATTCGATCTAGCACTGCATTTGCGTTTGACTTTTGCTCACCAATACCCGCTTCGGCTAGTTTGGCTTGCAACGACTTATCACTGTTTTCATCGGCTAAGGTTTCAGCCGCTTTTAAACGGTCGTCAAATTGTTGCTGACGTGCCTTGATACGTTCTAGTGAATCTTTAGCGTTCAGCAGCTTAGAGTTGCTAGACGCGAACGAGTCAGTAATGGTTGCCGTCGCTTTTTGCACGCTTTCAGTGGTTTTAACCATGCTCAACTGACGTTGATAATCAGACAGTTGGCGTTCGGTTTTCTTCACTAAGTCTTTCAAGCGTGCAGCATGGGCGCTAAAGCTGTCGTTGGCGCTTTGTTGCTCAGACAACTCTTGGTCTAACTGAGCAATCTTTTCAGCAATTTCAATCGCTAAGGCTTCATTGCCTTTGTCTAATGCTTGAGTCGCATAACCTTCGTGTTCTGCAATCGAACGTTTCAGACGGTCGATTTCACGGCTGGCTTGCATTTCTTTTGCCATGACATCGGTCAGTTCACGTTTAGCATTGGTTAAATGCTTTTCTGCATCACGGATTTCCTGTTCGAAAATACGGGTTGAGTTTGCGTCAACGATGCTTTGGCCAACTTCGGTGGCACCACCGCGAAACGCTGTTAAAATTTTATTCAGAATGCCCATTTAGTGGCTCCTTATTTCAGATAGTCGACCAATTCATCAATAACTTCTAAACAGTTATCAGATAAAACTGCTAATTCTTGCTCGATTTCGAGCATGCTAGATTGTAGTGATAGCGCACCGTAAACCACGTATTTGTCATCAATTTTTGCAAAAGCTGACAAGGGCATTGGAATGTTGAGCTCTAGCATGGTTTCAAACATTTCACTGCGACGTTCTTGATTTACTTCGTTCTCGCCCCACAGGTAGCTGATGCAAAGTACTTGGTTGTCCGTTACCGATACAAATACCGGGATTTCTTCACGGCCGACCACATTCACTTGCAACACTTCAACTTCACCATCGATTGGATAACAATCAAATTGAAAGCCAGTTTGGCTGTTGTTGCCAAGACTGTTGAGGTGATTGGCAATGGTATGGATATTCATATTTGTCCTTATTGACATATTATGTCTGTGTTCAAATATAGCACCGAGACATAATATGTCAAGTACTATCTCATCCTATTAAAAAAGATTCAGTCCTTGATTCTCGGACCAATCTTGCAAATGGTAGTGATACAGCTGCAATGAACCCAATTCATTGGGTTTTATGTTGGCGGCATCATGATAAAAATTGGCTGGAAACTCAAAGGCGCCATCCACTAAACCTAAAGTGAGCCAGTCATCTTTGATGGGCAACTCAGTTAACTTCGCTAATCTGTGTTGTGCATCGAGTCCGCCTAAGGTTGCAATACTCCAGCCCCATTCGCCAAAACTGGGCACATTATGATGGTACTGCTTTACGTCAAATCCCGCCAATGCCAAGGTTTTTGCTACCGAAATAAAGGCCTTAGGGGCATGGTAAGGCGATGTTGACTGTACAGTCAGAGCGCCATCACTGCTCATAAGTTCCTTTAATTTACGGTAGAAATAGTCCGAATAGAGCTTATTAAGATCGGGATGGCTCGGATCGGGCAAGTCTACGATAATCGCATCGTATTTCACGCCTGTGGCAATCAGTTTATCGACACCATTAAATGCATCGTCGTTGATCACTGTGACACGGGGATCGTTCAGTGCATTGCCATTGAGCGCCAACATAGCGCGACTGAGACTATCTGGCATATCTGTATCGGGCGATTTAAATAATTGCACTAGGCCCACATCGAGATCGAGCAGCGTGACTTGTTCAGGCTCCCAGCGCAGTACTTGTTTGAGACCGAGTCCATCACCGCCGCCAATGATCAGCACCTTGTTGTGACGGGCACTGGCCGCGAGCGTAGGATGAACGAGAAACGTATGGTAGATGTGCTCGTCTATGCTAGAAAATTGTAAGCGACCATTGATGTATAAAGCATAAACTGGCGGCAGACCGTTACCGCGCAACCGCTCGGTGAAGGTCAGCTGTTGGAAACGTGTCGCCTTGGCGTAAACCACTTTGTCTTTATAGAGCAAATTATTGAATTCTTGCTCCCAGCGTGGGCCGTGGATTGCTAATACGAGTAAGACACCAGTCACGATAAAATGCCCACTCAAAAGCAGTTTAGGGCGGCGGATTTTAGGCCAGAATCGCCAGATAAACACAAAACCTGCCAATAGATTGAAACTGGCAGTTAAGGCGGCGGCGAGTTGGATATCGATGGCGAGCATAAAGCCAACCCAAATGGCGGCACCTATGCCTGCGCCTATGTAATCAGCTCCGTAAATTGTGCCCGCGTTATGCAGTAAATGCTCGTCGGAAAGGGATTGGCGAACCCTAGCAATCAGCGGGATTTCCATACCAATCATCAGGCCCAATAACACACCCCACACATAGGGTAAGTATTCGCTGAGTTTTTGCAGCGAGCCTATCATGCCACCTTCGGGCAGTTGATCTGGCGGTAAACCTAAGGTGTTAGCAATGATTAATGGCAGTTGTTGACCAAAACCAATCACCGCTGCTGTGATTAAAATGGCGAGTGAGCCACAGAGTGCAACTGTGAGTTCTAAGATCACAAAACCGGTAAAGGCATCACGGATCTTACGCGCGGCGAAGGCACCTAGCCCCATGGAGACAATCATTAAGCCTATCATGGTGTAAATGGCGGCTTCTAATGCGCCTAAAATGCGGCCCGCATAGTGGGATAAAAGATATTCGTAGATCAGGCCGCAACCTGCTAATACGGCCATAATGCCCAATAAGAGAACATCGTCGAACCAACCTAGGCGGCTAGGTTTAGCCGCCGAGGGAGTTAAGCTAATTTCTTGCATTCGATTAAGCCATCAGTGCCGTAAGAATAAGTGCGATAGCGATACTGATCGCCATTTCTACTGCGGCGATACCGATATTGTGTTGTCTTTCCACTTCATCGGCTAAATCGATACGGGCCAATACCAGTTTCTTCACGACGAACAGCAGTAAGGAGAGTGCGATCAGCATAATGACTGAGAACACTAACCAACCGATCACGTTAGTCACATAAGCCGTTGGATTATAAATAATAAAGTGACTGGCGGCATTAAAGCTCAGTGCCATAGCAATCATGTAACCCGCATGGCGTAGCGCTAACGCTGTATGACCTTGGGCTAAGGCTTGTTGCATAGACGAGTCTTGGTTGCGGCTTGCGAAACGGTTTTCACGCCACCGCGTGAGTAGCACTAACATCAACTGCGAAATCGCAAAGGCGCTGAAGATGGCAATGAAGGTATCGACCGTTAAATCTTCTGCCCACAGCAAGACGGAGCGAATGATAATGGCGGTAGCAATAGCAACGCTAGCATCGACGATAGCGACGGACACATTACCTTTGATGATTTGCTCGTTCTTATCAAACTCATTTAGCGCTATTTTATCGTGGAGAAAACGGCCGAGTTTAATCAGTACTAAACCGAATAAACCATAGCAGCTCATGCCAATCGCTTCGGTAAGATAAGAGTGTGCCGCAGCGCCTGTGATAGCGCCTGTAAGCACTATGCCTAGGGCGGCAACTGCGCCAGCGATACTTATGCCAAAGGCAAAGTTATCCCGCTCTGCCAGCTCTTTACTGCTATTGACCTTTACACTCCAACCTTGCAAATAACGCATTAGCGTTAGCAAAATCACGGCTATGGTGAGGTCGATAGCCAGAATGATGGCTAGCTCTGGTGTGATACCGAAATCCTGAAATAATGTCATTGGAAATCCTTAGTTACTTGCCCCGGCGCACACTGCGGGTCGTGCGATTGCTGGAATTGCGGAAACTGCTGTCTTTAGCATAGTTAGATCGAAACTTACTGTTCGAACTCTTGCTCGCACTTGTCGTGCTGGCCTTAGGTGCGCTGGTACTTTCACGGGATAACGCCGTGCCACCAGTTCGCGGTTTAGCATAAGGGCTGTCAAAGCGCTTGCCTTGTGAGTCGAAACGTTTTTTCGTTTGTTCGAAGGTCTTATTTTGCGCATCCGCTTGTTTGGGTGAGGTATAGCGATAACGACCTACGTCATTGTAATAGCTATAACCTCGGTTACCCGACCAACGATCGTAGGAAACTGGGCGATTGAAAACATTCGAAAACATCGAATACATGCCATACCAAGCCCAAAACGAAGTGCCGCTTGAGTCGGTTTGCCAGTTGCCGTAAGAGGGATTACCAACTAATTGACTGCCTGGACCAAAATCTTCACCGCCATTGGCTAATGTTGCGGCCTCACGGCTAATCGAATTCACGCGAGCCAGTTTGCCGTCGGACATATCGGCGACCACGTTGACTGGATCAGACAACATATCGTTAAACAGACTGGGATCTGCGGCTTGATAAAGATTTTCTGCTTCGGCCAGCTGTTGATCGAGATCAGCAAAGTTACTCGCCACTTTCGATTCATCTAAACGACGTTTTAGCGAGGTATACATGGGACCTTGGGTACCAGAATCCTTTGCTAATTCATCGAGTAAGGGTGCTAAATCGGGTTTCTGTTGCTTTAGCAGTGTCGTGTATTGTTTTAAGAGATTAGCGTTACGCAACTGGCCGTCATCGATCATCGTCGTGAGCGTAGCGAGACGTTGCTGTGTGAGTTGTTGATACTTCGCGATTTTATCCGGTCTGTCATCGCCACAACCCGTCAGCGATAGCGAAACGGCTAAAAAAAGTATCGATGTGAGAACACGGGTTAGCATTCCTGCCATGTTTTCTCCAAAAGGTAATGAAATAAAACTCAAATACTTGCAGGCAATAATAATCCGCTTGCCCAATATGCCTGCCGCGCAGGTTATAGTACCCTTAAATGCCACAGATAAAAGTGTAAACCTTTATTTGTGTGTTACATCAGGTAGCTGCAAGTCTCGTCGAACATAACATGATGTGGCGTCAATCTATATCATTTACGACATAATATGTCGATAGCTAAATTTGTTAGGGATTATTATGACCATGCAAAAAGACAGTAATAAGTCATTGTCTATTCTTATTAATCAAACCGCTGAACGCAATTGGCTGCGATTAGAGGAAGCATGGTCCGAAGGACTTGCGCAATTAACGCCTGCTCAGCAGCAAGAACTCAAAACGGTTTTGGGACTCAGTGATTATGTGGCGGCTCAACTATGCCGACATCCCGAGTGGATCGCTATGCTGTTTGCGGGCGATTTAAGCCTGATTGATCGTAAAAACTTTGATGTTGATTTACATGAAGAACTGGCTAGCACGACCACAGAGGAGATGGCTAAAACCACCCTGCGACGGTTTCGTAACTATCAAATGGTACGTTTAGCTTGGCGTGACTTTTTAGACTATGCCAGTTTAGAGGAATCCTTGCTTGATCTGTCGGCGCTCGCCGAAGCGTTAGTGATCTGCGCCCGCGATTGGCTCTATAAAGATATGTGCGCTCAATATGGCACGCCGATGGACAGAGAAGGGAATCCGCAACCGCTACTGATTTTAGGCATGGGTAAGTTAGGCGGCCGCGAGCTTAATTTCTCCTCCGATATCGATTTGATTTTCACGTTTCCTGAGCATGGCGAAACCGTCGGCGGTCGTCGCAGTTTAGATAATCAACAATTCTTTATCCGCATGGGGCAAAGGCTAGTGAACTTGCTCGATCAAGTCACCGTCGATGGTTTCGTGTTCCGCGTGGATATGCGTTTGCGTCCCTACGGTGAAAGTGGCCCCTTGGTGGTGAGTTTTAGCGGTCTTGAGGATTATTACCAAGAACAAGGACGAGACTGGGAGCGTTATGCCATGGTCAAGGCGCGTGCGCTCGGGCCTTGGAATCATTTCTCCGATGAACTACACAGCCTCCTGAGACCCTTTGTGTATCGCCGTTATATCGACTTTTCGGCAATTGAATCCCTGCGGAAAATGAAGCAACTCATCGCGCAAGAAGTGCGGCGCCGTCATTTGACCGACAATATTAAACTCGGTGCAGGCGGTATTCGTGAGGTCGAGTTCGTGGTGCAAAGTTTTCAATTGATCCGTGGCGGCCGTGAGCCTGCGTTGCGTCAGCAGAGTTTATTCGGTGCTATCGATACGCTTTACAGCTTAGGGCAGTTTGAATATTTGGCGGTGGATGAGCTTAAACACAGTTATTTACTGCTGCGCCGGGTTGAGAATCTGCTGCAAGCCATTGACGATAAACAAACCCAAACCTTACCGAATAATCCATTGGATTGGGCTCGATTGTGCCATGTACTCGATATGGCTAATGAGGTTGATTTACGCACTCATATTGAAGCGGCAATGAGCAAAATCCATCGTCATTTTAAAGCCACAGTGGGCGGCGAAGAAGGCGAAGAAAAAGCTGAACATTGGACGACGCAGCTGTGGAACATGCAAGACCTTGATGATGGCATAGCGTTGTTGGCCGAACAGCAAATTGATGATGACAAGCTGTGCCCTATGCTCAGCAGTTGGCGCGAAACAGTGACTAAGCGTTCCATTGGTCCACGCGGGCGAGAAACCTTAGATAAATTAATGCCAAGATTATTGGAAGAATTGATTAATCAACAGAGTCCATCGTCAGCTTTTGAGCCCGTGTCTAAGGTGCTGGAGCAGATTTTAACTCGCACCACTTACCTTGAGCTTTTGTGTGAAAACCCTGGTGCGCGGCAGCAGTTAGTGAGCTTGTGTTGCGCCAGTCCTTGGATTGCCGCGCAGTTGGCTAAATTCCCCATGTTGCTCGATGAGCTTATCGATCCGTCGCAGCTCTATGACACGACCTCCATCGACGATTATCCGAGCGAGCTGCGTCAGTACATGATGCGCGTGCCCGAGGATGATATGGAGCAGCAAATGGAAGCGCTGCGACAATTTAAGCTTTCACAACAACTTAAAATCGCCGCAGCCGATGTCACGGGTGTTTTACCCGTGATGCAAGTGAGCGATCACTTAACTTTTTTAGCCGAAGCTATTATCGAACAAGTGGTGATGCAGGCGTGGCAACAGGTTTCAGTGCGCCACGGCGTGCCAGCATACCTTGAGGGCAGTGACACAGGCTTTGCCGTTGTCGGTTATGGCAAGCTCGGCGGGATTGAATTGGGTTACGGCTCCGATCTCGATTTAGTTTTCTTGTGTGAAAATAAAACAGAGAACGGCCTGACCAATGGTGATCGCCCGATTGAAGTTGGTCATTTTTACCTCAAACTCGCCCAGCGCATTCTGCATTTATTCTCGACTCGCACCACTTCGGGAGAGTTGTATGAAGTGGATATGCGCCTGCGTCCTTCTGGCGCCTCGGGTTTGATGGTCAGTGAGATTGAGCGTTTTGGCGAATACCAAGCTAATGAGGCGTGGACTTGGGAACATCAAGCTTTAGTGCGCTCGCGTTTTGTTTTTGGCGACAATAGTTTAGCAGTTAAATTCAGTCATATTCGCGCTTCAGTATTGGAAAAGCCCCGTGATAAAGCTGAGCTGCAAAAAGCGGTACGTGAGATGCGTCAGAAGATGCGCGATCACTTGCTTAAAGTCAGTGATGGCATGTTTGATTTAAAGCAGAGTCCAGGCGGGATTGCCGATATTGAGTTTATTGCCCAGTACTTAGTGCTGGCTAATGCCCACGAGTATCCAGAGCTAACGATTTGGTCCGACAATGTGCGGATTTTTGGGGTATTAGCTGAGCTTGAACTCTTGCCAATGATGAGTGCCCAGCATTTAACTCAGACCTATTGCTTACTGCGGGATGAAAATCATCGCCTGACTCTGCAACAAAAGGCGGGGCAGTTACCTGTGTTAGAGGTTGAGGAACATGCCGAGCGAGTGCTCAATATCTATCGCGCTGTGCTTGAATAGTACAGTCATCTATACAGTCATTTAAAGGGAGTAAGGCTGAAACGAATATCAGCCTTAACACCGCAAGAATGCACAATTTAGGCTAGAGTTTAATGAGAGCAGTTAGCAGAGAGCACCATGCAATTACCTACTATCCCTGAAAACGAGCTGCAACGTTTGGCCACGTTACGCGCACTCAATGTGCTCGACACTGATGCCGAAGAACGTTTCGATCGTATTACTCGGCTCACGCGCAGAATTTTCTCTTTGCCGATTTGTGTTGTGACCTTAGTGGATGCCGAGCGGCAGTGGTTTAAATCTCGCCAAGGATTGGAGGTGACTGAAACACCACGGGAAATCTCATTTTGTGGCCATGCAATCAATCAAGACGATATTTTTATCGTGAATGACGCCCTCAAAGATCCGCGCTTTAGTGACAATCCACTGGTGACTGAGCAGCCGCATATTCGCTTTTACGCCGGCTATCCCCTCACCATTCACGGGCAATATCGGGTGGGTACTTTGTGTTTAATCGGCACTGAACCGCGGGATTTTACGGCTGAAGACATTGAAACCTTAACGGATTTAGGACAAATGGTAGAGGCTGAATTACTCTCTATCGCGCAAAATACCTTAGATCCCTTGACGGCTATTTCGAATCGACGTGGTTTTGAATTACTGGCCCATCAGTCACTGGCGAGTTGTCGACGTACCGAATCTGAGGCGGCCTTAGTATTCTTCGATCTCGACTTTTTTAAGGAAGTGAATGACAGCTTTGGTCATCGCAAGGGCGATCAGGTGTTATATGATTTTGCCCATATCTTAATGACTGCTTTTAGGGAGTCGGATGTGATCGCAAGGCTTGGCGGCGATGAGTTTGTGGTGCTGTTAAGTTTTGTGCATAGAGATACAGTCAATCGGGTCATCGAGCGTTTTAAGCAGTTACTTGAGCAATATAATCAACAGCATCCTAAGCAACATAGATTGGCGACCAGCATAGGTATCGCCCATTGGACACTGGATTCAGATATGAGCTTAGAGGATCTGTTAGATTCCGCCGATAAAGCCATGTATCAGGATAAAGCCACACATCACAGTGATGCATCTTAAATTGTTTACGCTTATGCCAATGAAAAGGGAGACAATAATGCCTCCCCTTTCATTGGACTTTATTCGGCGAAGAAGCACTAAGCTGTAATGAGCGTTACCCAATGTTGATATAAGGGTAAGCCAATTAATACGTTAACCGGAAATGTGATCCCCAGTGAGGCTAGCATAGCCAGACCTATATTGGCTTCGGGGATTGCGGCACGAATGGCCGCTGGCGCTGCGATATAAGATGCGCTGGCACTTAATGCCGCTAACACTAAAATGCTGCCTGAAGGTAAGTCCAGCCAAACGCCTACACCAATACCACACCAAGCTAATACAAAGGGCGCTACGGCGGCAAACGCTAATAAGCGCCATTGTTTAAGTGGTAGCGGCAAACACACTTTGGCCGTTACTAAGCCCATTTCCAGTAAAAATAATGCCAGTAAGGTTTTGAACCCGCCTAGTAGCACAGGTGTAAGCGGCGCAAGTCCCGTTGGGCCATAAAGCCAACCTATCACCACACCGCCAAGGAGTAAGACAACGCCGCGGCTGGTTAAGGCTTCGTGCAACACGCTTGATTGATTTTCATTTTTGGGTGATGTTTCAATTGCTTTTTTGGCACTTAAGTATCTGTGTAACCAGAGCATTACGACAATAGCAGGTAGTTCCAGCAGCACGAGATATAGGGTCGTTTCTGGCCTTAAGATCAGCCCAGATTTTTCAACCATAGCCATCACCACCGCAAAGGTTCCCGCACTGACGGAGCCGTAATGGGCGGCAATACTAATGGCATCGGTATGGCCAATGCGAACCAGCCGAGTTAGTACAGGGTATAAGGCCAAGGGGATAATCAAACCTAAGGCAACAACCGCTAACAGCTCAGTGATCACTAAGTTTTGAGTGTGACCGTGGAGCGCCATTCCGCCCTTTAAACCTAAGGTAAGCATTAACAGTATGGATAGGGTTTCGTAGATCGCGGGGGGGACTTTAAGATCTGATTTCACTAGGCCAGCTAACAGGCCTAAGGCGAAAAATGCAATGACAATATCGGGCATAAGTATCTCATTAAGTTTGACTTTTAAGCCGTACAAAACGCGCTTGTTTGTCGAGTGATCCTGATGGCTGGTGATTTTGGACCTAATTAGTTATATTGAAAAATAAATTGTTTACCACCTAGGTATAGATAATTGTCTATGGATAAGCGTTCGTCATCGACTCAGCTTAAATTGCGGCATTTGAGTTTTCGGTTACTGCAGGTGTATGTGCAAGTGGTGCGGTTAGGCAATATTTCCGCAGCGGCGAGGGCATTGCATTTAACTCAACCCACAGTGTCATTACAGCTTAAAAAACTGGCCGATGTGTTGGGCGAGCCATTACTCGAGAGTCGTGATGGCCGCATGTTACCGACCTTGATTGGTAATGAGTTGTACCGCGCAGCCTGCGATACCTTGAGTCGTTTTGAGGATTTCGATGCTTTTATGCAGCAGGCTAAAGGTGGCAGTGTCGGTCACATTAATATCGGTATTGTCACTACCGCCAAATACGTGTTACCACGGATTTTAGGGGCATTTTATCGGCAGTTTCCACAGGTTAAAGTGACCTTAAACATTGGTAACCGTGCCCATGTATTAGGCCGATTTGAACGTCAAGAAGATGATTTATACCTGTTTAGTCATCCTCCAAGTGGCGATAACGTGTTATCTGCACGCATCATCAAAAATCCGCTGCAACTGATTGCACCAAAGGAGCATTGGGCTGTGGGTCGTGAACAAGTGAATTTTAACGAGCTTAAAAATGAGCGTTTTATCGTTCGCGAACCGGGGTCAGCCACCCGCTTAATGTTCGAGTCTTGGTGCAGCGGCCAAGGCATCACGCTCGGTGACACTATGCAAATCGAGAGTAATGAGGCGATACGCTTGAGCGTCGCGTCGGGCTTAGGTTTGTCGGTGATTTCGGCGCATACCTTGCAAGAAGGGCGCGAAAAACCTGCAATTCTAACTGTTACGGGGTTTCCGCTCGAAAGTAACTGGTATCTAGTTGGCCGTAAAGATCGCCGTTTGCCCTATGCCGCCATGCAACTGGTGGACTTTATGGCGGCGCATTTGGTCGAGTGTATCGAGCCAGAATGGGTTGCCACTGATATCAGTGAACTGGCTATGCACTTTAATCATGCACCGCAAACTCGATCCTAGCACTCTTGAGTCTTGCTTGTATTATGGAATGCTTTATTAAACTAGATCATAGCGTTATGCATTGAGGGTAACGGTTTAACACATCTTGTGCCATTACCCTCTGATTCCATTATAAAGTGATACTCTAGACTTTAAATCGCGTCAGTAGATTGTTCAGTTCAACGGCGAGTCTTGAGAGTTCATGTGCCGAGGCACTGGTTTGCTGTGCCCCCGCAGCACTTTGGCTGGCAAGATCACTAATATTCACAATGTTTTTATCGACCTCGCGTGCGACTTTCGCTTGCTCTTCGGCGGCGCTTGCGATGACCATGTTGCTGTTATTCATCGTACTGATTTGGCGATTAATCGTGTTTAATGCATCCCCTGCCAATCTTGCGACTGAGAGTGCCTGTTCAGCCTTTTGGCCGCTGTGCTGCATCGATTGCACAGCCGTTTCGGTGCCGTGCTGGATTTTGTTAATCATGTCTTCAATTTCACGGGTCGAGGACTGAGTGCGATGGGCTAGGGCACGAACTTCATCAGCAACAACCGCAAAACCACGGCCTGTATCGCCCGCTCGCGCCGCTTCAATGGCTGCGTTTAAGGCCAGTAAATTTGTTTGCTCAGCAATGGCGCGGATCACATCGAGAACTTTACCTATATCCCTCGCTTGAATCGCTAAGGTTTGAACAACCTGTGAACTTTGCGTTACATCCTGATTCATGTCGATAATGGCTGCGACTGTCTGATCTACCTGTTTTTACCTAATTCGGTACTGCGGGCGGTTTCTTCAGAGGCTTCTGAAGCGAGCACCGCCGTATTGGCAACTTCATCTACTGCCGAACTCATTTCGGTAATCGCAGTTGCCGCTTGCTGTATTTCATCATTTTGTTGCTGTATGCCGCGGGAAGCATCTTCAGTGACGGAATTGAGTTCTTCGGCGGCGGAGGCGAGCTGGCTAGAGGAGTTTGCTATATGGGATAAAGTGTCGCGCAGGTTTTGCTGCATTTCAGCTAATGATTGCATCAGTTGACTGGTTTCATCTTTACCCTCTGTGCTGATTTTCTGCGTTAAATCCCCCCTTGCGACAGCCACTGAAATGCCTACAGCTTCCTTCATTGGCTGCACGATACTGCGAGTTAAAAATATTGCCACTACAAATGCAGCGATTAAGGAGCCCACTATCATAATGCTGTTTAGCCATTTACTCTCGTCGTAGGCTTGTGCAGTTATTTGACCTTGTTCCTTTGCATATTCAGTATTCAAGCTGCCAATGCTAATGAGCGTCTTTGTCATTTTTTCGGCTTGCACTATCATGACATCATCCATGATCCGTTTAGCTTCGGCTGCATCATTCGCCTGTAGCTTGCTGATCATCTCATCTTGATGCTTTAAATACAGATCAAGGCTGCCACTAAATTCTTGATAGAGCTCCTGCTCACCTGGCAGGCTAATTAAAGGCTCATAGTTTTTTTGATCCGTTTTAATACTCTGGCGGATTTGCCTTAATGTATCGAGTCCTTTGTTAAGTTCTGCTGCCGAATTTGCTAATAACAGGCGAAATGTAAACACCCTAGCGCGCATCACATTGAGGTTGATGCTCGACAGACTGACCAGCGTAGGTAGGGTATTATCTTCAATTTCTTCTGCAGTGGATCGCATGGATGACATTGTCTGTAATGACATGATTCCTTGAAGTAGCAACACAAGAGCAAGTAATCCAAACGCAGCAATTAATCGTGAGCCAATCTTAAATTGTCGTAACCACATAAGTTAATCGTCCCTGTATTTAAAAGAGTTCCGTTTAAGGCTGTTCTTAATATTTTCTAGCGAATACTTCGAACTAAGTGTCATGGCGCTTATTCAGAATCATGAGTCTTTAGTTGGTTGCATAAACTATAGATTATATTTTTGAGCTTTTATGTTGCAGGTTGTAAATTTGATCGATTTAAACCTATAGGCTGTAAATTAGAACAATTTAAACTAAGTTACACCGTACCTTAAAACTCAAGGTTAGCAACAGCTAGAAGCAAATTGAACGTAATGAGTCATTTAGTTGTGTGGATTGAATCGATTATGGCAGATGGATTTTCTATTTTATGTATTTGATTTTTAATTATTATAATGTTTTTGCTGTACTAGTTTGTCTATGATTGCAGATTTTCAATTTAGGTACTTATTCATCTTTCTAGGCTTGTCTCTGCAAATAGCATATTTGACTTGTTATATTCTTAATGCATGAATTATCTTGTCACTAATTGTTCCTCGAATTTTTATCGTGATGACTAACTTCTCGCTTATCAATATTAGGGTTTTGGTCTAACTCAACAGAGCGATAAATCGCTAATGTTTTACGGCCATTCACTTCGACTCATTGCTATTAATCGACTGTAGGTGCGGCGGAATTCAAAACTGAGTGCGCCACCTTGATAGAGTTCACTCAGTGGCACGTCGCAGCTGAGATATAAGCTGACATTTTGATCATATAACTCATCAATTAAGCTAATAAAGCGCCGTGCTGGGTCGTCGTTGGCAGCATAGGAGAGTTTGCGCTCGCCCGTGGCTGCGGCTTGGTTATCACCTGTACCGTCTTCTGTGCCGCGGGCACGGATCCAGCTTTTTACTTCGCCGCCTAATTTGGGAACGCCGCTTACCATTAAGATCTTAAATCGACTGGCTATTTCGATATAATCGAGCTGGGATCTCGGGCCGTCACATAGGGCATAAAAATCGAACCAAGCGACTGAGTTGCCTGTTGGTGCTATAGCGGCGCGGATCACTGGAATTTCACGGTTGCAGATGGTGAGGCTAGCATTACTCATTCTGCTATCACTAATGCCAATAGCGCTCATATAGGGTGTATTTGGCGTTAACCCATTCACTAGCTTGTCAAAAATCTGCTCAAAATCGAGTGTTCCGGTAATGCCGATATTGCGGGAAATTGAGGCGTTAACTTCAGCGCTATCAATGATAATCTCGTTGTTTAATGAAGGATTGCTAGCGTGCATCCTATGGTCTTGGTTGCCATTGAGATGCAGCATTTGAGTGTGTGTTTGCAGCAGTTGGATGCAAGGTAAAAATCTGTGCCTAGCTAGGCCGTTCTCATATAAGCGCTCAATAGGAATATTTGAGGTGGCGACCAGCACCACACCTTGTTTGAATAGGCATTCAAAGAGCCCCGCGAGTATCATGGCATCGCCAATGTCCGAGACAAAAAACTCATCGAAACACAGCACCTTGCACTCTTTTGCGAGATTTTTAGCTATGAGTGTTAACGGATCTCGTTTGCCCGAATGCTCGCGTAATGCTTGGTGAATCCGCGCCATAAATCGGTGAAAATGCAGTCTTAACTTGCCTTCACTCGGCAAGCAATCGAAAAACAAATCCATCAGAAACGTTTTGCCCCTCCCCACATCGCCCCACAGATACAGACCTTTGATTGCTTGTTTGTTGATAAAGGGAAAGTGTGCTGAATGTGGCTGTAGCATCAACTGCTTAAATAGCACATCGAGCGCCAACACCGCCTGTTGCTGCGCGGGATCGTCAATGAGATCTATGCACACCTTGGCGCGATACGCTTCAAGTGGTGTCACGATTGGGGTTATCGATTGCGAGCTAGCGGAGTTTGAATGTGCCATGTCGGGGTCTCGTTGGCGGTTTGTTTTCGGTGTTTGCTGCTAGTGTGTTCTTTAGCTTTGTTTTAGTGCGATATCAACACTCACCTTTTTGAGGCATCCTGTTACTCATATTCAGGTACTCGGGAGCCATATGGCAAGATGCTCAGGGTAACATAGTCGCTGGCGTGACTTAAGTCCCGCTCTGGGGCTTAGGTTAAATACTAAGCGAAACCAGTGCTTTATTCTCGAGGACTTTTACCATAACATCTTTGTCACAAAAATAATGATATGGAATGAATCCTATGGCGAGTAAGGGCAATGGCATTACGGTTATCAGTGCGCAAACCTTGATTGAGGGCGACATTCAGTTAGAGAGCGCGGCATTCATTGCGGGTAAATTGCAGGGCAAGATTAGATCAGCAGGACAAATTAAGATCGAACTTGGCGGCGAGATCTCTGGTGAAGTCAGTTGTAATGAGCTGCGGGTTTGCGGCGTGTTTCGCGGAAGAGTCTGTTGTAATAAGTTGATTATTACCAGTTCTGGTGTGGTTGACGGTGAAGTCGCCAGTCATCAGATGGAGATTTACGAAGGCGGGCAGTTTATTGGTCAGCGTATTAAAGGTCCTGAACTCGATGCCTTGCCGGACATGCTACAAGCACTCGCGCCAATAGATCAACGCTCGGATGCGCATTTATATGCCAGTGAAAGCACTTTACTAAGAGGTGATCATCTGGCGATTCGCCCTTGGCTGTATGTTGCAGTGGCAACTGTCGTCATAGCGTTAGGTTTTAGTTTTGGACCCGAGCAATTGCGTGAGTGGTTACCGAATCTTAGTAACAGCCCGCTGAAAACTGAGGCGTCTCCGGCAATCGAGGAGCTTAAGGCAGTAAATGGTATGGCTCCTGATCAACCTGCTACGCTAAATAGCGCGAATGCTGACAATATGGCGGTATTACCGGCAACTGATCCTGATCCGCAGGCTATGCAGCAGGATTCGGCGATGGAAGATTTGCAACAAATGGAACAAGGCCATGAACAGATGACGCAGGGTGATAATGGCGCACCGCCAGCCAGCGACAGTGCGACCAATAAGCTCTAATCTGTCGATCGCGCATTTGAATCTTTTAGAAGGATTATTTGGCTTTAGTTGTCAGTTAGGCCAACCTTGACCCTTTCAAACTGCCACTCTGGTAGCTTAGTTTTTAAGTCAGGAAGAATTCGATCAACATCGCCCCGCAAGATAATCAATGGCTCACCGCTAAACGCCACGTTTGCTAACTGTTGTAGCCTCTCAGGCGTCAGAGCTTGTAATCCTGCATTCAGCTTTTGCACATCAACTTGAGTTAATCCTGTCGCAATTTGTTGGAGATATTGGTTTTCACGCTGAATGCTGTTGTCTTGGCTGAGCAAATCTTCACCGATCAAATAGGTTTTAAGTGCATCGATTTCACCTTGGCTAACACCTTGCGTCTTAACGAGTGCGAGGTGATCTACTATCCCCACCACAAACGCGCCCGTATGTTCTATGGCTGTACTGCCGTAAAACTTGATACTGCTGGAGAGCGGTGCATTAGCACATTGGCCGTAGATGCCATAGGTGAGGCCGCGTTTTTCCCGTAAATCATAGTAAAGTCTGCCCGAAAAACTGCGGCCCATGAGTGCGGATAAACTGCGACAGCTTAAGGCTACTTCCTGTGGGTTCAGTTGCTGCTGAGTTGATGCATTACTTAGGACATGATCTATGGCATAACCTAGGCGGACTTGGGTTTGCACGCTGCCCGGCGCATCAATAAGGTAAATCCTCTTGATTTGCTGAGGCTTTACTGTCTCTGGTTTATCCACTTTCGGCACTGAATTAGGCAATATTGGCCACAGTTTAAGGCTAGCTTGAAGGTTAAATTTAGCGTTATTTGCCAAAGAGTTGGGTAGAAAAAGATGCCACTGTGCTTGTGTTACCGCCTGCTGTTGGATTTGTTGCAGTTGCCTTAGGCTGAGCGAATCGAACAATGTATTATTATTGATCACTCTATTGTAGGGATGTTTAGGGCCGAGCAGTTTATCGCGCCACACTTTATCTATCTCGGCGCCACTAAAGGCGTTTAAGTGTTTATTGAGCTTGAGTTGACGACGAATATTGTCGACATCGACGGGGGCGGTTGTCGCATCAACAAAGGCATCTGGCTGCCAAAATTGCAGTAGTAAGCCGTAGATATGGTTAACATCGTCGGGGCAAGTGAGGCTTAAATTAATGCTGTGCAAGCTGACACGCATACTGAAAGTCTCAAGACAGGGATCTGCGCGGCTAATGGCAAGTGTGCGGGCCTTTTCTTGAAAGGCAATCTGTAAAATATCAGGATTATTGAAGGGAACTTGCGGGCTCACTGCCGCTAAACTGACCCTGTTGCTCACACTGTTATTCATTTGAAGTGAGGCAAGGCGATGTAACTGATAGGGTAAATCCAATTCGGTATGGACTTCATCGGTAAAAATTTCATCCGTTACGGGGATAATGACGCTGCTTTTGGGTAAATTATTGTTCAAAGAGCTAGGCAAAGAATGGGCTAAAGAGTTTGGCGTTTCAAAATGGGCCAAACTCGGCGGTTCGCTCGGCGTGAAGACGATTTGCGTCTGCTGGCAGGCGTTTAGTGATAAAGCCACAGCGCAGAACATTAAGCCTTGTAGCTGCTTTGACATTGTCTGAGTCGTCATAATACCGCATCCTCTAAACTGTCACTCATATCGTTAGGCAGCCATTCCAGTAGCGTTTTACCCCAGCGAATATACCAAGGTGGCAGTAGGTCGACTCGGACATAATCTTGGTTAAAATACCGTTTTGCGACGCTTTGGATATCGTCGGCCGTGACTGCGTTGATCCGTTGCCACTGCGCAGTGAAGGGATGGTCTTTATCTTGGGCCGACGTTGCGGAAAGCTTGATGGCTAAGGCCTGCGTGTCATCCAGTTGTTGTAATTGATTGTTTAACCACACTTGTTTAAGTGTGCAAAGACTTGCTTCATCCAGAGCATCTTGCTGCGTTTGTGCCACAAGTCCCAATACTTTTTGCACTAAGGCATCGAGTGAGGTCCGTGCCCGTGGAACCAAGACGATATTCGCTATGCCGTGATTTTCTAACTCAAAGGGCAGGGAGTAGCTGAGCATTTGTTCGGGATTATGCAGACTGAGTTTAGCGAGTGCACTGGCGGTGTTTTGAAATAAATAGCCTTCTAGCAGCCGAATTGCCGCAGCATCGGGGTGATCTTTACCTACTGTATGCCAAGCGAGCAGTAATCCGGGCCAAGGTCCGCGCTCATCAACTAACTCAGCATGTACTTGTTTAGGCTGGATTGTTAACTCAGAAAATTCAGGTTCAGCAATCGTTGGCCTAGACCAAGCCGCAAAATTTTGCTCAATCCATTGTCGGGTTTGTGGGCTTAGTTTGCCGACAAGGGAAAGCTGCATCGCATCGGGACGATAATAAGCACGGTGAAAGGCTGTTAGGTTTTCTGGTGTGGCTTGCAAGATATCTTCGCGACTGCCAATAATACCGTGACCGTAGGGAGTGCCTTTTACTTGCTCGAGTAAAAACGCCATCGCGCTGCGGATATAGGGCTGATTATCTATGGTTTGTGCCACTTCCTGCAGTACGGTTTCCTGCTGATTTTTAACCGTAGTGGCGTTAAGGCTAGGGCGGATAAAGCGATCGGCTTCGAGATATAAGCCCAGTTCTAATGCTTGGTTTGGCAGCGTCACATAGTAGTTGGTGTAGTCAAAATGCGTGCTGGCATTAAAACGTGCACCTAAAGCACTGAACTGCTGAGCATAGGTATCGCCGGGGGCATTTTCACTCCCTTTAAACAACATGTGCTCAAACAGATGGGCGTAACCACTCTGACCTTGGGCTTCGTTGCGGGCGCCTAAATTAAATTGGCTGGCGACTGTGACTGTTTGTTTATCTGCCATGGGCAGTAATCGCACTGTCAGGCCATTTTGTAGCGTATAGGTCTCTATATTCGCTTCGATCGCATATAAGGCTTGTGCATCTTGCTCGGCGCGACATTGGGCCTGTAGCGTATGACTGAAAACACTGGCCGAAAGGGCGATAAAAAAGGTGATTTGAGTTTTCATAAGTGCGTCCTGCCGAGCTTATTTTTTAATTTGTCAAATGTCTTACTCAAGCTGGATACCATTAACGACAGGCAATTGATACATTCGCAGGTATCGATACAGATTGCACCACTGTCGACGACTGCTCGGATTTCATCGAAATCAGTTGAATAGCATTCAGTTTTTGAAAAGAACTGCTATGATGGCACAGTTCTTTTTCTGGCATAAGTACAAGATATGGTAAGCAGATCTCCGTTCGAATCCTTTCAGTGGAAAAGCGATATTTTTAACTGTGAAAGCACTGATATTGATAATTTCTATCTGCTGCTTGAGCAGGAAATGACCCGTTTGGGCATGGTTGAGAAAACATTGGGTGAAGTGGGTAAATACGATGTTAGCTTGTATCAGTCACCGGCCGCTAAGTCAGGCTTACCTTCTTTATTGATCAGCACAGGATTTCATGGCGAAGAATCTGCAGGCCCATGGGGTTTGTTGCATTTTTTGAGTGAAGCTTCAGCAGACCTATTTGAACGGGTGAACTTGAGTTTATTGCCTCTCGTCAATCCTACTGGATTCAGTCGTGGTCATAGATTTAATAAATACGGCGAAAATCCAAATCGTGGTTTTGTATTTGAGAACGGTAAACCTAAAGCGAATGAACATACATCGGTTGAAGGTAAGCTATTGTTAGAGCACGCACAGTTACTGCTTGCTGCGAGCCGAGACGGTATTTTAACTTGCCATGAAGATGTCTTGAGTCGTGAAGCCTATGTGTATTCTTTTGAGCCAAGCCAAGTGCCTGGACGTTTTAGTCTCGATCTACGCGATACTTTAGGTGGTTATTTCCCGATTGCGGTAGACGGTGAGATTGATGGGTGTCCTGTTAAGGATGGTTTGATCTTCAATCATTTTGATACGTCTTTTGAAGCTTGTTTAGTACGAAGTGGTGCTCGTGTCGGTGCTTGTACTGAAACGCCTGCGTTGCAAAACTTCGATCAACGCGTATTAGCAAACAGTGCCGCTATGACTCACTTCTTGGCCCTGTGTGCACCTTTATGTGATTGATATGTTAGTCTATTACGTTAGTGAGTAGCCTGACATGACAAAAAAATACCCGCAGATTGCGGGTATTTTTTTAGGTGGTATTCGCCAGTGAATTATTGATTAATTCGCATTGGCACACCAGTACGTTCATCGAGTAGCTTCTTGATCACAGAAGAATCAGTGTCAGCTTTAGCGATAAACTTAGCGATCTCTTTTGGCAGTGATATCGCAACGGGCTCATTTGATTCAAACTCCGCCACAGTGCGAGACAATGGTTGATGTACGGCTAAGTAGCGTTTACCGTCTGGCTCTTCGGTTGCTTTAATCGGCTGGTTCACAAATTGTACCCGAGTTCCCACTGGTACAGTCTTGAATAGATGCTCGATATCTTCATGGCGTAAACGCACACAACCTTGACTGACACGCAAACCAATACCGAAACTCGCGTTAGTACCGTGAATCGCATACAAGTTGCCGATATACAGCGCATACAGTCCCATAGGGTTATCTGGACCCGCTGGCCATACCGCAGGCAGGATTTCACCTTTAGCAGCATATTCTTTACGAATGCGCGGTGTGGGTGTCCAAGTTGGATTCGCACGCTTGCGTTGTACAGTGGTCACCCAGTTTTCTGGTGTGTCTTTACCAATTTGGCCAATACCAATAGGCAATACTTCAACAGTCTTTTTGCCTTTTGGATAGTAATACAACCGCATTTCAGCCACGTTGATCACTATGCCTTCACGGGGAGCGTTTGGCAGGATCAATTGCAATGGAATGATCAATTGGCTACCTGGTTTTGGCAGAAATGGATCCACACCTGGGTTAGCTTCGAGTAGGTTACTGAGACCAAGTTGGTATTTGGCTGCGATATCTTCGAGAGTGTGTTTACCCTCTGGAACCGTATAATACTGGTTCTCGCCAATTAGCCTGCTTTGGGCGGCTGGTAAAGGATATTCCGTTGCTAAAGCGGACAGACTAGGGAAAACCAAAGTCAATAATAAAGCTGTGGTGCGAAGCATACTCATAAGCGGATACTACGATTCCTGTTAATAAAAAAGCGTGTTTAACGCAGCTTTCTCTCTTAAAACGAGAGCGGCAATTAGTCGAGCAAAATGCACTGGCGCGCGAAGCTCGCATCCTTCCTTATTTTGGACATTATTTCAACTGAAATATGATCAGTACGGCGTATTTATCGCTTAATTTTTTGTTTTAACGGTTTTTCTTGGCGGCGTCAATTGCCAGTATTTAGTCTTGTCGTTAAAACCTGCTGTACTCAATTGTTTTGTGTATGCCTTCCTGCTTGATCTGCTTGATGAAAAATATTTGTAGTGTTAACCAATCTAAAACGTGTCTGTTTGAATGGCGAGCATGTATGGCGTTACTGGAACTGAATTGATTTGTTTTGGGAAAACAGTGTGTGGTCCTTTTCTGATAAGGCTATTGCTCATCGGATAAAGTGAGTTTAAATCATCTCATTGGCAAATAAATGGAGTTAAAACAATTAGCTTAAGAATAATGTTCAAATATTCACCCTTTACACGACATTATTTTATCTGGCACTAAATTGGTCATGATACCGTTAGTTTATACAGGTTTGTGAGCTGAGTTTTGCTTGAATGATTTGAGTTTACGTTCAGTTTGTTATTTTTAACTATTTGATATTCATTTATTTTAATGCTTATTAAGTCGTGTGGCGATGTTCTGCTATCCTTTAGGTTTTACGTTAGCCTTTATCTAAAGGTTAATATAAAGTTGGTTTTATGACATTTTTTATGTAGATGATTGAAATTTAATATTTAACGCTCCAATAATTCGATATTTTTGTGCTAATATAAAATCATAAAATTGTGAGTTGAGTCATTTTTAACCTCGGTGATTTGTCTATCGTTTAACTAAACAACCTGTATTAAGGAGGCGTTTGTGGATGCAGATTCCATCAATAGTTTTTTTCTGATTGGCGCCTTGCTTACAGCAGTGAGTGTTTTACTTAGTCCTATGTCTTCCCGTTTGGGCATCCCTATTTTATTGATTTTCCTCGCTGTGGGTATTTTGGCTGGCGAAGATGGACTTGGTGGAATCCAGTTTGATGATTATTCAACTTCCTATTTAGTCAGTAACTTAGCCTTAGCGATTATTTTACTCGATGGCGGTATGCGCACCCGCGTTGCTAGTTTTAGGGTGGCGCTATGGCCTGCATTATCGTTGGCGACCTTTGGCGTTGCCATTACGACCAGTATTACCGGCATGATGGCTGCATGGTTGTTCGACTTGCATTGGTTGCAAGGTTTGCTGGTGGGCGCGATTGTGGGCTCGACCGATGCCGCTGCGGTATTTTCCCTGCTTAAAGGGCGTAGCCTTAACGAGCGGGTTGGTGCGACCTTAGAAATTGAGTCCGGCAGTAACGATCCCATGGCGGTATTCTTAACCGTAACCTTGATTGCCATTCTTGCCAATGTCGACAGTGAGTTGTCCTTCAGCTTTATGCTTATTAGCTTTATTAAGCAATTTGGTCTGGGGATCTGTTTAGGTTTGGGCGGCGGCTGGATGCTGTGGAAGCTCGTCAATTTAAGCAAGTTAGCTGATGGTCTGTACTCTATTTTAGTTTTAAGCGGTGGTCTGATTATTTATGCTGCGTCCAACAAACTGGGTGGTAGCGGTATTCTGTCGATTTACTTAGTGGGTCTGTTCCTCGGCAATAAGCCAACCCGGGGCCGTCATGCGATTTTGAACGTACTGGATGGTATGACTTGGGTCAGTCAAATCGGCATGTTCCTCGTATTAGGGTTATTGCTTACCCCTTCAGATTTAGTCGATATCATGATCCCAGGTTTTGCTCTGGCATTCGGAATGATTTTATTTGCTCGCCCTGTCGCCGTGTGGATCAGTCTATTGCCCTTTAAGAGCTTTAGCAGCCGCGACCGCTGGTTTATTTCTTGGGTGGGGTTACGCGGCGCTGTGCCTATCATCTTAGCAGTATTCCCTATGATGGCGGGCTTACCGGGTGCTCAGTTGTACTTCAACTTAGCCTTCTTCGTTGTATTAGTGTCGTTGCTGGTTCAAGGTGCATCTTTGACCACTGCAGCGCGTTTAGCTAAGGTGGAACTGCCCCCAAAGCCGTTACCCGTTTCGCGCTCGGGAGTTGAAATTTACCCGAGCAGCGAATGGGAAGTGTTTGTCTATCGTTTGAGTGAAAGTAAGTGGTGTATTGGTGAGCCGCTAAAGCGCTTAGCTATGCCAGATGGGACACGGATTGCGGCGGTATTTAGGGATGATACTTTGCTGCATCCATCGGGTAGCACTCGTCTCGAGGCGGGCGATATACTCTGTGTGCTGGGTCAGGAGAAAAGTTTAGAAGCCTTGAGTAACCTCTTTAGCCAAGCGCCAGAAAATAAAGAAGTACAACGATTCTTCGGTGATTTCTTTATTGAAACAGACGTTAAGCTTGCGGATCTCGCGCCTATTTATGGTTTGAGTTTAGATAATCTCGCTGATGATATGACAGTCGCAGACCTTGTGGTATCTCAGCTTGGCGCCAATCCTGTACTTGGGGATCAGTTCCACTGGCAGTCGTTGCATTGGGTGGTGGCGGGGCTGTATGAAGGTAAAGTCACTAACGTAGGTATTCGTTTACCGACTGAGAATGCGCTCTAATCCTATGTGCTAGATGGTCCTTACTATCGAAAGTTACCATAAAAAATGCCAGCTTATTTGCTGGCATTTTTGTATTCAAAGCTAATTGAGCTTATTGATATAAAGATTTGTCCGTTGGGTCGGGACGGGTCTTAAAGCGGCGATGTAACCACATATATTGGGCGCGGTTTTTATCTATGATGGATTCAATAATCTTGTTACCGCGAATGGCATCGGCTAATTCATCTTCGCCGGGGAAATTATCCAGCGGTGGCATCACTTCAATTCGATAGCCTTTATCATCTGTAGTACGTTCCACAAAAAAAGGCAGGACTTTGGCTTTGCCGAGTTTAGCTAACGTGGTGGCACCGGTAATCGTTGCCGCATCTGGCATGGCATAAAATGGGATAAATACCGCACTGGAACGGCCAAAGTCTTGATCGGCCGTGTACCAAATCACATCGGGATTGCGGAGGCAGCGTATCATTTGGCGCAAGTCGCGTTTAGAAACGAGACCTTTATTGGAGCGTAAACGGCCTTTGACCTGCAGGTATTCCATCACTGGATTATTGTGTGGGCGATAAACCCCCACGCCGGGTTGGAATTGGCCGAAGATACGTGCGCCCATTTCCAGCGGCAAACAATGCACGGCAAAGAGGATCACGCCGTGGCCAGCATTTAACGTGTCTTGTACGTGTTCTTCGCCTTTGATACTCATGTGCTGCTGCACTTTTTCATCGGGCCACCACCATGCATTGATGGTATCGAAAATGGCTTTGCCCGTTTCTTCAAAATTACGCGTGAGTAAATCTTCTCGCTGTGCTTCCGTCATTTCAGGGAAACAGAGGGTCAAGTTACGGCGCGCTGTGTGGGTGCGGCCAGCTGCGAATTTCATCACTAAGCGACCCAATCCCTTCCCCAGCGTCATCTGCCAAGGAAGCGGTAGAAGCTGAGTTAAACGCATCAAAAATACGCCAAACCACATGGGCCAATGCTTAGGATGATATAAAGAAGATGAAAACTCGGCTTTCTCGACCACAAAAATACTCACTACTTTTGAAAATTACTGCTCATTCTAACTCAATTTTTGCTGAAAATTAGGTACAATCACGGTTTAATTTCTGCATAAAGATAAGAGCACTATGAAGGTTTCTCTGCCAGCATTTGAAAAAGCCAGAGTGTTAGTCGTCGGCGATGTGATGTTAGACCGCTATTGGGTTGGCCCTACGGGACGTATCTCCCCTGAAGCCCCCGTACCTGTGGTGAAGATTAATCAAGTCGAAGACAGACCCGGCGGCGCGGCCAACGTGGCGCTCAATATCGCGACCTTAGGGGGGCAAGTCCAACTTGCCGGGCTCGTCGGTCAAGACGATACTGCCCATGCCCTAACGCTCGGTGTGCAAACTTTAGGGGTTGAACCCCAATGGTTAAGTATTGCTGATAAACCAACCATCACTAAGCTGCGGGTGTTATCACGTAATCAGCAGCTTATCCGCCTCGATTTCGAAGAAGCCTTCGACAAGGCCGATAGCGTGCGTTTATTGAAACAATCCGAGGCTTTACTCGATTCTGTCGATGTCGTGGTGTTGTCCGACTATGCAAAGGGCGCTATCGATCAGCCGCGAGATTTTATTGCATTAGCGCGTTCGAAAGGTGTGATGGTATTAGTCGATCCTAAGGGTAGTGACTTTGGTCGTTATCATGGTGCGTCACTCATTACCCCAAATATGAGCGAGTTTGAAGCTGTTGTTGGCACTGTGACCTCTGAAGCCGACCTGCTGGAAAAAGCCCGTGGTTTACTCAAGCAACATCATTTTGATGCCATTTTAGTCACCCGCTCTGAAAAGGGTATGACCTTAGTGACCGCTAATACGCCTGAGTTGCACATTCCTACCGTTGCCCGTGAAGTCTATGATGTGACGGGGGCTGGCGATACTGTGATTTCGGCCTTAGCAACCTCATTAGCCGCGGGCGCCGATTTACCGCAAGCTTGTGCGATTGCGAACACCGCCGCAGGCGTTGTGGTCGGTAAACTTGGCACTTCTACCGTGAGCCGCATTGAGCTTATTGAAGCTTTAGCTTTGCACCATGGAGAATCGGGTTTTGGGGTGGTGAGTGAAGATCAACTGGCCTACGCCTTAGAGCAAGCCAAACTACGCGGTGAACGTGTGGTGATGACTAATGGTTGCTTTGATATTTTACATGCGGGCCACGTGAGCTATCTTAAACAGGCGAAAGCTTTGGGCGATCGTTTGATCGTCGCGGTAAACGATGATGCCTCGGTTAAACGCCTCAAGGGTGAAGGCCGTCCAGTTAATCAGGTTGATCGTCGTATGGCTGTGCTCGCTGGCTTAGCTTCTGTTGATTGGGTTGTGCCTTTTAGTGAAGATACGCCGCAGCGCATCATTACTCGATTGCTGCCAAATCTGCTGGTCAAAGGTGGTGATTATAAGCTTGAGGATATTGCTGGTGGCGCTGAAGTGATTGCCGCCGGTGGCCAAGTGCAAGTGCTGGGCTTTGAGGATGGTATTTCAACCACGGCGATTATACAAAATATTATGGCGAATCAGTGAGCTTAGTCGCTCTGGCATTCGCATCTAGCCTGACTTGGACGCCCATTGCCGATAAGCAGGCTTTGATTTGCCCTTTACCAGAGCTTGGTACTTGCTTGGCATTATTGCCAGAGCAAGTGTTGGTGCAGCTTCCTGCAACACTCGAACAATTTAGGCTTGATTTAGGCCGCAGAAGTGCCATGGTCATGCCCGTCGATGACAATAAAATTGCGGGCCTAGTCTTAGTGAATGAGCAGCGGACACCGCAAGTACAGTTAGCCAGTGTCGATATGGTGACCTACCAATTACCTTTGCTTGAACAGCCGCAATTAACCCTATGGCATGAGCTCGGTCATTTGGAGAACCTTGCTCTGCAAGGCTCTGTGTTACCGACTCACTTGAGTGCATATCAACATGAATGGCTAGCTGACATTTATTTGGTTTGGCGTATCGCACGGGAGAAAAATGATTTTGCCTTGGCGTGGCAGCAATACCACAGACGCAATCTTGATGCATTAACAAGCCCGCAATACTTGTCACATTGGAGTTCGCCAATGTTGATACAAGTGTTGCATCGATACGATGTTGCTCAAGTGGCTAAATTTGCCGAGTATCGGGACTTTTTAACGAATTTTTACCCTAAAGCCGAGCAATTAGAGCCGAGATTATTAGGTGAGTATTCGAGCTTAATGCAACGCACTTTTGGCGCGAGTGTATTGCAACCCCTTCCTGAATATCTATTTTGGCGAAAAGCTGATCTTGGACACTATCTCCAACCGACGTTCGTTTTACTCATGGGCGAAGAAAAAGCACATAACTGGTTGGTACAAAATTCAATGTTATGAATGTGTTAATTAAATCTGTGGTGAAGCCTGTTTTAAACTGAACCCTAGCTGAACAAAAGTGAAATACGCTGGTTACGGCCCAGTGAACAGCAGTAATCCCTGAGCGGCTTTGGTAAGCTTTCCCCCTAAAAATAAGAGGGGAGACATTACTATGGCTAAGCGCTCGCGAGTACAAACTGAGCAAACCATAAATCAAATTATGGATGAAGCGTTAAGACAAATTTTGACTATCGGCTTTGAGACTATGTCTTATACTACGTTATCTGAAGCAACGGGTATTAGTCGCACAGGTATTAGTCACCATTTTCCACGCAAAAGCGATTTTCTTGTTCGTTTAGATAGTCGTATCGGCAATCTATTTGTTGCTGCGCTGGATTTTTCTAGCCAAGAGGCATTGGAAACATCGTGGATGCAAGCAATGCAGGAAGAACATTACCGTGCAGTATTGAGACTGTTCTTTAGTCTTTGTGGTGGTGCCAACAATGAAATCACCCTCTTTAGAGCGGTGAGTACAGCGCGTCAGCAAGCGATTGCTGAGTTAGGCTTAGCGGGCGATCGCACGATCAACCATTTATTAGGCCGTACAGCTGTGATGTTGCTATCCAATTTTGATGTGGCAAAAGCAGCATAATAGACTGACCAATGAATATAAAAATGGAGCCAGATGGCTCCTTTTTTGTGGGTAAAAATCGTGATTTGTACTGAGGTAAGTCATACCCCAATAGTGTAGGATGACCACTCAATAATGATTTAAGTTAGTGATATTGCCTTGTACTCTTGATTTGACAGGATAAAACATATGGACATGACCTCCATCTCTAATGAGGCAGATATGCCTAAACGCACCATTAAGCTTGATAACACTGAGCTTATCAAAACCAGTTTTTGGGTGAGTCAGATTTTTATAATCATTGCGACTGTTGTTGGCGTGTATTTAGCCGCGCAAGAAGGGTTGTCACAGGCAATTAAATTTGATGCCCTGAGCAATATGCAGAATAACTATCATCTGCGTCATGCCCTATATGACGAAGTGAGTGACAATGTTGAAATCTTGAGTCATTACGCTGACACAGTTGAGACTGTAAGTAGTAATAGTTTAGTGAAAATGCATCCACAGATGGGATTATTTGTCTGGGATAACATGCGCTATTCTGCCAATGCGCTAGAAACACCGAGTGATATTTTGTCTGATATTCGTCGTTTGTATTTAGAGTCTGAGAAGATCATTAGTAATATTGAAACCCGTCACTATAGCGTTTCTTACGGTAAGGATCAGTTGCAAAATGTATTGAGTAAAATCAAAGAAGATACTTTGCCAAAACTCAAAACGAATTATGAAACCCTGTCAAAAGAGCTTAAAGATAACGATATTGCCGTCGACTAACGTATCTTGGCTTAGCTCCCCCCAAGCATCAGGGGTCATTCTTATCCCTGATGTTTGAATCCATTGATGAATTCAGTGTTGCTGACAACACCTCTACATTGTCTGCTTTAGTCCCCCATTATTTTATGGTACTTAAGCTAATGATGAATTTACCCAGCTTTTATTCGCCTGCATTTGTCATCAAAACCTTGTTGAGTTAGCTTAATTCCTGTCGATAGGCTTGAGTTAATTTTTGCTGTTGTAGATAGATGCGAATAGCCAAGAAGGTTAATGCGGCAGCAATCACGGCACAGACTGCGTGGTGGAAGACTAAGTGACTTATTAGGAATGTGGGCAAGTCTTCAAAGCTGTCGATAAGGAAAAGCTTAGTGATTAAGCCGATATAGACGAGAAGATGCAGAGCCGCGCCAGTGATAAAGAGTCGTTTAAATTTATCAGTCAGTTTGATATCTAACTTGATATTAAACCATCGACAAAATAGGTACCCACTCAGGCCGATGGTAATCGATATCCAGCCAAGCCCGAATAATGTGGTTTTGATTAATACGGCAGACAGGATAAACAGCCCAAGCAACATTTATTATTTCCTTAAACCAGCTTTAGATTTAACTTACTGTTTTAGCTTACATTAAGCATACCAGCATTGTGGGCAGATAAGCCTCGTATCATATTGGCGCAGAGACTAGCTTAATAGGCTTAAAAAAATGTGAAAAGAAAGGGAGCCATTGGCTCCCTTCATTTCTTTAGAATAGTGTTTATCGCCTAAACGATTTCTACTCTGTTGATATTAAATCAAACTCAAAGTGCCTTTAAAATGGCTTCAACACTGGCCTTAGCATCCCCAAACAGCATTTGGGTATTTTCTTTGAAGAACAGTGGGTTTTGCACGCCGGCATAACCTGTGTTCATCGAACGTTTAAAGCCAATCACGTTTTGCGCTTTCCACACTTCCAGCACTGGCATACCTGCGATTGGACTGCCTGGATCTTCCATTGCCGCGGGGTTAACCGTGTCGTTGGCGCCGATAACGAGCACGACATCTGTGTCTTTAAAGTCTTCGTTGATTTCGTCCATTTCGAGCACGATATCGTAGGGGACTTTCGCTTCAGCGAGCAGTACGTTCATATGGCCCGGTAATCGACCAGCGACTGGATGGATACCAAAACGTACTTTCACGCCGCGATCACGTAGTTTTTGAGTGATTTCCGCAACAGGATATTGCGCCTGCGCCACTGCCATACCGTAACCCGGAGTGATGATGACTGAAGTGGCATTTTTCAGCATATCCGCCACATCTTCGGCGTTGGTTTCACGGTATTCACCCATTTCTTCATCGGCAGTCGAGGCCACACCATCTGTGCCAAAGCCGCCAGCGATAACTGAAATAAACGAGCGATTCATGGCCTTACACATGATGTAAGACAGAATAGCACCCGATGAACCTACTAACGCGCCGACCACAATCAAGAGGTCGTTCGACAACATAAAGCCTGCCGCTGCCGCTGCCCAACCTGAGTAGGAGTTCAGCATAGACACAACCACTGGCATATCCGCGCCGCCAATGGATGCCACTAAATGCCAGCCAAAGGCGAAGGCAATCAAGGTCATCAACAGCAGTGCTGGCATAGTGCCGCCTGTCTGTACGAAGTATACCAACAGGGCGAAAGACACTAGCACTGCGACTAGGTTCAGCTTGTGGCGATGTGGCAGCATCAGAGGTTTAGATGAAATCAGTCCGCGTAACTTACAAAAGGCAACGATAGAACCCGTAAAGGTCACCGCACCGATGAAGATCCCGAGGAAGACTTCGACTAAGTGAATGTTAAGCATAGCGCCAGTGAGGTGCTCTTTGCTGGCGGTCTTCACCGCTTCACTTAGTGCATCTTGTACTGCGGCGAGGGTCGTATTGATATCTCCACCGACAGCCACCACGACTTGTGATACTTCCTGTGGATGTAAGTCGATAAAGCTGTTGAAACCCACTAATACCGCGGCCATACCCACAAAGCTGTGCAATATAGCAACCAGTTCTGGCATTTCAGTCATTTCGACTTTTAGTGCTAAACGGATACCAATCGCGCCGCCAATCACCATAGCGATTAAGATCCACGCAATTCCGTTAGTATCGGGGTTGAAAATGGTAGCCAGTAGGGCGATTGCCATACCTAAGATACCGAATAAATTGCCGTGTTTTGCCGTCTCTTGCTTCGACAGTCCCGCGAGACTGAAGATGAAGAGAATGGCGGCAATAATGTAAGCTGCTGTTACCAGTCCTTGAGACACGTTAAACCCCCTTAATCCTTACGGAACATCTTCAGCATGCGCTGAGTGACGGTAAAGCCACCGAAGATGTTAATACTGGCGATCAGCACGGCGATAAACGCCAGTACAGTGACCAAAGTTGAACCCTGACCGATTTGCAGTAGGGCGCCGACCACGATAATGCCCGAAATCGCGTTAGTGACTGACATTAAAGGTGTATGCAGTGAGTGGGATACGTTCCATACCACGTAATAGCCAACAACGCAGGACAGCAAGAATACTGTGAAATGCGACAGGAACTCTGGTGGTGCTACCGATGCCACGGCAGCAAACCCTGCAACGCCTAAGGCGGCGAGCACGTATTTGAGCTTAGATGGTGCCTTCGGAGTGGTATTTTTCGGCTCGATTTTCGCCGCTGGTTTTGCTGGCGCCGCAGAAACAGAAATCGGTGGTGGCGGGAAGGTCACTTCACCTTCTTTAATCACTGTCATATTGCGCATGACTACATCATCAAAGTTGATGCTGGCTGTGCCGTCCTTTTCTTTACACATTAACTTCATCAGGTTGACTAAGTTAGTGCCGTAAAGCTGTGAGGATTGCGCCGGTAGACGACCTGGAAGGTCGGTATAACCAATCACTTTTACGCCGTTAGGAGTAACAAACAGCTCACCCGATTGCGTGTATTCGCAGTTACCACCCGTCGCAGCGGCTAAATCGACGATCACTGAGCCGCTCTTCATGCTATCGACCATGGTTTTGGTGATGAGCTTAGGCGCAGGACGACCAGGGATCAGCGCCGTAGTGATGATGATATCGACTTCTTTGGCTTGCTCAGCAAACAGCGCCATTTCGGCGGCAATAAATTCATCCGACATGGTTTTAGCATAACCGTCCGATGAACCACCTTCCTCGTTACCAAAATCCAGTTTAAGGAATTGGCCGCCCATAGATTCGATTTGCTCGGCCACTTCTAAGCGGGTATCGAAGGCGCGCACTATGGCGCCAAGCGATCCAGCTGTACCAATGGCGGCAAGGCCAGCTACACCAGCACCAATGACTAACACTTTGGCGGGCGGTACTTTACCAGCAGCGGTAATTTGGCCAGTAAAGAAACGGCCAAATTGATGTGCGGCTTCAACAACGGCGCGATATCCACCAATGTTTGCCATAGAGGAGAGGGCATCAAGTGACTGGGCACGGGAGATGCGTGGCACCATGTCCATTGCCATCACGTTGATCTTACGTTTAGATAACTTCGCAACCAGCTCAGGGTTTTGTGCGGGCCAAATAAAGCTGACGATAGTCGCCCCGTCTTTGATTTGTTCAATTTCGGCGTCGCTTGGCGCATTGACCTTAAAGATCAGATCGGCTTGCCAAACGTTTGTTGTCACCTTCGCGCCCGCAGCTTCAAAAGCTGCATCATCGAAACTTGACAGTTGACCCGCATTGGCCTCAATAACAACTTCAAAGCCGAGTTTTTTAAGCTGCTCAACGGTGGCTGGGGTCGCGGCGACCCTAGTTTCACCGGCGAGACTTTCTCTCGGTATTCCAATCTGCATGACTACTCCCTGATGGTTTATATAATCGTTCCGCCTGCTGTTCTTCCTTCATCGTACTCAACTGCAAAATCCGTCGTCACCAGCGTTTATTCGGCGGGTGATTCGAGTCAGTTAGGGCATTCAATCTAGGATGGACACTTTTTGTTTTTAAAACAAACTATTCTGTGGGCAACAGAAATTATTGTTCGACAGGCTCATGACCATTGTGGCAATACTTTAGCTTGGCACAAGTGCATATTTCTCAAGCAGGCCGTTTCTGCACTGGTCGGATCAAAAACTTTTAACCAGTGCACACTTTTGTAGCTTAAATTTTGCACTTTGTATATTCCAAAATGGAATTAAAAATCCTATTTTATTCTTTTTTGCTTTTCTTAAACCGCGATAAGCTTGTGGACATTACACTGTCATAGGGCCGTCTCATGTTGTTAAAAGAACTTTCATCGCTGGCTTCGCCATTGTCTCAAGGACAAGTCGAGAAGCTAAAACAACTCACTTCTGAGTTAAGTGCTGTGCAATTGGCCTGGGTGAGTGGCTATCTTGCTGCTACAGCTAATGCGGGCCAATTAGCGCCCGTCGCGCAGGCGCAAACGGCTCAAACTGTGACTATCCTCTATGGCAGCCAAACGGGTAATGGCCGTGGTGTCGCCAAAGCGCTCGCCGATAAGGCGCAAGCGCAAGGTTATGCGGTCAATCTGGCTTCAATGGGCGAATACAATGTTCGCCAATTAAAGCAAGAAGCTGTGCTTTTATTGGTGGTCAGCACCCATGGTGAAGGTGAAGCGCCGGATGATGCGATTGAATTACACAAGTTTTTAGCATCGAAACGTGCCCCTAAGTTAGACAATCTACATTACTCTGTGCTTGCGCTGGGGGATTCTAGCTATGAATTTTTCTGCCAAACTGGTAAAGACTTCGATGCCCGCCTAGCGGCACTCGGTGCTAAATCACTGTTACCTTTAATTGAATGTGATGTGGATTATGAAGCTGCCGCGGGCCAGTGGCACGCCGATGTATTAGAGGCCGTTAAGCCGCTAATTGAAACCTCGTCCGCCAGTGTGGTATCCATCGGCACTGCTAAAGCGATTGGCGAAAGTGAATTTACTAAGCAAAACCCCTATAGCGCCGAAGTGCTTGTGAGCCAGAAAATTACCGGCCGTGGATCAGACCGAGATGTGCGCCATGTTGAAATCGACTTAGGCGACTCAGGGTTAACCTATCAAGCGGGTGATGCCCTTGGTGTGTGGTTTAGTAATAACGAAGTGTTAGTCGATGAAGTCTTAGCAGGCCTGTCATTGGTCGCTGATGAGTTAGTAACCCTAGGCACAGAATCCTTGTCCATTAAGCAAGCTTTGGTTGATAAGAAAGAACTGACCCAGTTATACCCTGGATTAGTCAAAGCCTGGGCCGAATTGAGCGGCAGCGCAGAACTGCTGGCATTGAGCGAAGATAAAGAACAAGTGCGCCACTTTATCCTTAAGCATCAATTTGTCGATTTAGTTACTCAGTATCCATTATCAAATAACTCAGTAACCTTAAATGCAGCAAAACTGCTTGAGCTACTGCGTCCATTAACGCCAAGACTTTACTCTATCGCCTCAAGTCAAAGCGAAGTTGAAACAGAAGTCCACTTAACTGTGGCCTTAGTGGAAGATGAGCGCCATGGCTCAGCACGTTTTGGCGGTGCGTCACACTTCTTAGCATCTGCGCAGGAAGGCACGCAAGTTAAGGTTTATGTTGAGTCGAACAAGCATTTCCGTTTACCTGAAAATCCAGAAACACCGGTGATCATGGTGGGCCCTGGTACAGGTGTTGCGCCGTTCCGTGCCTTTATGCAGGAGCGCGTCGCCCAAGGTATTCAAGGCGATAGCTGGTTATTCTTCGGCAATCCTCACTTTGAGCAGGATTTCTTGTATCAAACTGAGTGGCAACAGTATTTGAAAAATGGCGATCTCAGCCGTATCGACGTGGCGTTCTCCCGCGATCAAGCCCATAAGATTTATGTGCAGCACCGCATTAAAGAACAAGGCCAAGCCCTGTGGCAATGGTTGCAAAATGGCGCGCATCTTTATATTTGTGGTGATGCTGAACGTATGGCGAAAGATGTTCACCAAGCCTTGATTGAGGTGGCAGTCGAAGTCGGTGGTTTGAATACCGAAGCTGCCGAAGCCTATTTTGAAACCCTGCGCAGCGATAAACGTTACCAAAAAGACGTGTATTAATCTCAACCGTTGCGCAGATAAGAAACGCATAAGAATAGCTAAAGCTGCACACGTGATGACCTGTGCAGCCAGCGAACCCAATTTTAAGAGGCAGTTGCCATGAGTGAGCAAAAGTTAGCGTTAAATGAATACCTAAAGACCGACAGTGATTACCTGCGCGGGACCATCAAAGAAGGTTTAGATTCTTCTGTGACTGGCAGTTTCAGTGACGGCGATCAGCAGCTGATCAAATTTCATGGCTTCTATCAGCAGGATGACCGCGATTTACGTAACGAACGTAAAGAGCAAAAACTCGAACCTTTATATAGTTTTATGTTGCGTGCCCGTGTACCCGGCGGTATTTGTTCTCCGCAGCAATGGTTAGGCGTAGATAAAATTGCCTCGACGCTCACCAGCTCGAACAGTATTCGTTTGACGACCCGCCAAACCTTCCAATACCACGGTATTCCTAAGCGTAACTTGAAGACCATTATTCAAGACTTAGATCGCGAAGCGCTGGATTCGATTGCTGCCTGTGGTGACGTTAACCGTAACGTCATGTGTAACCCCAATCCGGTGGAATCGAAACTGCACGAGCAGGCCTATGCGGTGGCGAAACAACTGTCAGATCATCTATTACCACACACTCGCGCCTACGCTGAAATCTGGTTAGATGAAGAAAAGTTACTTTCGACCGAAGATGAAACCGTCGAACCTGTGTATGGCAAAACCTATCTGCCACGTAAGTTCAAAATGGCGGTTGCGGTTCCTCCCGATAACGATGTTGACGTTTACACTAACGATTTAGGCTTTATTGCTGTTGCCGAAAACGGCGAGCTAGTTGGCTTTAACTTAACGGCGGGCGGCGGCATGGGCTCGACCCATGGCGAAGTAGAAACCTTTCCACGCCTGGCTGACGACTTTGGTTTTATCAAAACTGAAGACGTGATGAAGTTTGCTGAAGCTGTCATGACAGTGCAACGCGACTGGGGCAATCGCTCTAATCGTAAGCGTTCGCGCCTTAAGTACACAATCGTTGACCACGGCTATGAAAAGTTCAAAGCCGAAGTTGAACTGCGTGCAGGAGTAAAATTTGAACCTAAGCGTGATGTCGTGATTGGCGATCGCGGCGACCGTTATGGTTGGGTCGAAGGCGTTGACGGTAAGTGGCATTTAACCCTATTTATCGAAAGCGGCCGCATTAAGGATTTACCGGGCCAGACCCTGCAAACGGGGCTGCGTGAAATTGCTAAGATCCACAAGGGCGATTTCCGCATGACCTCGAATCAAAACATGATCATCGCAGGTGTAGCGGCAGAAGATAAAGCCACGATTGAAGGTTTAGCCCGTAAACATGGTCTGCTGGGCCAAGTGTTGACGCAAACCCGCGGTCACTCGATTGCCTGTGTGGCGTTGCCGACATGTCCATTAGCGATGGCGGAAGCCGAGCGTTATTTCCCTGAGTTTATCGATCATATCGATGCGCTACAGGCAAAACACGGCATCAGCGAGCAAGCGATTGTCGTGCGTATGACGGGTTGTCCTAACGGCTGTGCCCGCCCATTTGCCGCTGAAATTGGGCTTGTGGGTAAGGCGCCGGGTCGTTATAACTTGTACTTAGGTGCAAGTTTTGAAGGGACTCGTTTGAACAAAATGCACAGAGAAAATATCCAAGAGGCGGACATTCTCGCCGAATTGGATGCCCTGTTTGGCCGCTACGCCGTAGAGCGTGATGCAGGCGAAACCTTTGGTAACTTCACCGTCCGCGTGGGTGTAGTGAAGGCGGTGATCGATGCCGCTAAGGATTTTCATGGCTGATATTGAGCAAAAAACCAGTGATAAAGTGCCGACTGTGGTCAGCGCTGCCGAACTCAAGGCATTATTGAGTGCGCCTAAGGCAGAGCAAGCGATAGAGCTTGAACGTATTAATCAGTTCTTAGGTGGATTAAGCGCACAAGAGCGGGTGCTATGGGGCTTAACTTATTTGCCCGGTAATCATGCGCTGTCCTCAAGCTTTGGGATTCAAGCCGCAGTGATGCTGCATATGGTGAGTCAGGCACAGGCGAATATTCCGGTTATCCTCACGGATACGGGTTATTTATTCCCTGAGACTTATCAGTTTATCGATGAACTGACAGAGCGTTTATCGCTGAATTTAAAAGTGTATCAAGCAGTGATGACATCTGCATGGCAAGAGGCACGCTTTGGTCAGTTGTGGGAGCAAGGGGTAGACGGGCTAGAGCAATACAACCGTCTCAACAAAGTTGAGCCTATGCAACGCGCTTTAGCCGAGCTTGAAGTCGGCACTTGGTTTGCTGGGCTTAGACGCAGTCAAGCCAGTACCCGTGAGGCGTTGCCGATACTGGCGATTCATGGTACTCGCTTTAAGTTACTGCCGATTATCGAGTGGTCGAATAAAGATGTGCACCTCTATCTGACTCAATTTGACTTGCCGTACCATCCACTTTGGGACCAAGGCTATGTTTCTGTGGGGGATACCCATTCGAGTAAACCACTCGAATTAGGTATGACAGAGGAAGAAACTCGCTTTAATGGCCTACAACGTGAGTGTGGTCTGCACTACGAAATCTAGTCATTTTATTGATTTTAAATATTAAACGCCTCAACTTAGTTTGGGGCGTTTTTTTATCATTTTAAGATAAGTGGGATTGAATTTAATACTCTGGATTGTCGAGGAAGTTAAGTGATGTCATTTAAGCGTCATTTAACTAAGATAGATTGATATTCATAGAGTTAGTTTGCATTCATTTTTAAATGCTAAAAATGTTGTACATTTTTACTCACAGAGTTATGCACATTGGTTAAGCCTGCGCTATATTTTGAAGTTCCCGTAGATGGTTTTGAAGCGTTTTACTGCGTTAATTGACATGATTCATGTCTTTTATGAGGTTAAGTTGTTGTATATCGGTATTTATGGGCTGGGTTTGCTGTGTATCGATATGGCTTGATTGGATGCAGTGAAAGCGTTGAAAACCTGACTCGCACCTGCGAGTATCAAGCAGTTTGATTGACTTGCTAGCTCTCGTTAATCAGCCATCATTACCTCGGTCAGCTGTCGTCAAAGCTGCCGAGGTCAAGTTAAGTCGACCCCAGTCAATCTCCAATAGTGATTTGTTCTTGTTATGGTTATTTCTCAACCTATCTTTGATTATCGAGTAAGATATCCTTGGTGTTTCCTTTACTCTCGTAGCATGATCAGCTTGCAACTCGCGTAAAGCTTTAGAATATTTTCTGTAAGCCTAGGTTGCCCCAAAGAATCCTTGTAATGGGATTGACTGGATAGATGAGAAACAAGAAATGAGAGTGTGTGGATGAGATGGTATAAATGACGGCCCCTTTATATGCGATGCGAGATCATGTCAGGCGTCCAAGTGTCAATAAGTCGAGTGACCCAGCACCTCAGAGACGAAAGCGTGGTTTTCGTCGTTTATTGTCTTGGTTATTTAAGGGATTAGTTTGGGTATTTATTTGCTCAATTTTATTAGTGATCCTACTACGATTCGTCGATCCTCCTATGTGGACTTGGCGTATCGAACGTGCCTTATTTCCACCTGCTCCTATCGGTGAGATCAGGCATCAATGGCGCGATTTAGCGCAAATTTCTCCCGAATTACAATTGGCTGTGATTGCTGCGGAAGATCAACGTTTTGTTGAGCATACTGGATTCGATTTAGCCGCGATAAGTTCGGCACTGAAATACAACCAAAAAGGTACCAAAGTCCGCGGGGCAAGTACCTTAAGTCAGCAGGCGGCGAAAAACCTTTTTATGTGGTCGAGTCGCAGTTTCTTTCGTAAGGGATTGGAAGCTTGGTTTACGTTATTGATGGAGTTGACTTGGGATAAGTCGCGTATTCTTGAAGTGTATTTAAATATTGTAGAATTTGGCCCAGGCATTTACGGCGCCGAAGCGGCATCAAAGCATTATTTTGGAAAGTCAGCGGCAAAACTTACCCAATACGAGGCCTCATTACTCGCAGCCATTTTACCCAATCCTTGGCGCTATAAGGTGTCTCCACCGTCATCGTATGTGCAGCAGCGCTCTGCTTGGATCCGTAAGCAAATGCGTCAGCTAGGTGACGTCACGCTTAAAAAAGTCCACGAAGCACGATGACGCTCTGGTGAGGTAGTTTGAGTGAGATGAGCTTAATTTGTCATTGAGTTCTTTGCTTAATCGTCGATGACTTTGAGATGTTTTATTACCGAATTGAAATAAGATTGGAGTTATGTTTAATAAACGTTAATTCTAATGCGTTTTTAATGCTGCGAACTCCTATCCTGTTCGCTTCTGTGTCGGTTTAATGTTAAATTATCGGGAAAATTTTATACCTTAGTTTCGCTTAGCCTAAGCATTTTAAACTGGGTTTGTATTGCGTAGGGCTGAGTTGTTGTGTTTTCTGATTTTGCATTATCTGCGTAAGGGATATGTAAGAGCGGATAAATATTTAAATACCTAAGGTGAGTTCTTTAGGTATTGTTTTCATAAAATTGAATGTCATTAAATGGAGTTTCTTAAATGAAAAAGATTGTGATTGCCGCGGCAATTATTGCAGCAGGTGCTGGTGGTTATTGGTATATGCAGAATGGCGCGGGTTCTAGTGCCTCTGCTAATCCTTTGCTCGACTATGTGCCTGCCGATACGCCGATATTTTCGGGCCAGTTAAAACCCTTCCCGTTAAAAGCGTATTTACAGTCTATTTCTGGAAATTATCAGCAATATCCAAGTAACACGCTTGATGAACTCGGTGTGCAGGATAGCCCTATGGGCAAGTTCTTCGTTAGCATTTATCAGCAGTATATGGATGGGATGAAAGATCCTGCCTTACTGTTAAAAACCTTCGGTTTCCCCGATGAAGTTAAACCTTATATTTATACTTTAGGTGCTTTGCCAGTATTAAAGATTGATGTTAATCAGGCTGAAGCATTTTGGGCTGTATTAGATAAAGCCGAAAAAGACAGTGGTGTAACCCACGAAATGCGTAAAGTGGGCGATGTTGATTATCGCGCTTATGCACTATCGGATGAAAGCTCAGCAGAGAAAGCTGAACTGTTATTTGCCCAGAAAGATGGCATATTAACGATGACTTTCAGCACCTCTATTACCGAGCCTGAGTTATTAGAAATGGCATTTGGTATTAAGAAGGCGCCGCAGTCATTAGCCGCTTCTGGCATATTAGAAGATATTATTAAGACCCATGGTTTTAAAGATGACAGCATTAGCTTTATTAACCATGTGGAAATTGTAAAGGCATTGACCTCTGCAGATAGCAATATGCTAGCTAAGCAACTGACTCAATTTTTTGCTGATGAAAGTGAGGGTGAAGATCCATTAGCTCAAATCAGAACACCAGAATGTCGTACCGAACTGACTGCGATTGCCGCTAACTGGCCGCGTACCGTTGCTGGTTTAACGGCGTTTTCTGTGACTGAAAAAGAAAGCCATATGGCGGCTTCATTTGTTGTCGAAACGAAGAATCAACCTATTCTTGCGGCAATGCAAAAGATGCGTGGTTTTATTCCATCGCATCTGGCGGATATCGACAGCACAATCTTCTCCATGGGTATAGGTTTAGATATCAATGAAATTACCCCTTCATTAACGGCTATTTGGGATGATCTGCAAAAGCCACAACTGACCTGTACACCATTGGCAGAGTTGCAGGCTGAGTTGAGCCAACAGAGCCCTGCTATGCTAGGCATGTTTACTGGCATGGCTAACGGTGTGAAAGGCATGAGCGTTTCATTGCTCGATTTTAAAATGAGCACACAAGATCAAGAGCCTAAGTTAGAAAGCTTAGATGCTTTAGTCAGCCTTAGCGCCGAAAACCCATCCATGTTGTTCAATATGGTCAAACCTTTCGCCCCTATGCTGGCTGAAGTGCAATTAGCCGATAACGGCGATGCTACTGATTTATCTCCAATATTGATGTTGCCTCCAGAGTTAGGTGTTAAGCCAATGCTGGCGATTAAAGGTCAACATTTAGTGGTGTATAGCGGTGATAAAGGCTTAGCTTTAGCCAACAAATTAGCAGGCGAGAAACTGTCAGCGAATGGCATGTACAGCTTGTCTGCTGATTACGGCAAGATGTTTACGCCAGTGCTTACACTGTTAGAAATGAGCGGTGAGCCGATCCCTGAAGAAATGCAAATGCTTAAAGATTACAACATGCGAGTTCAAATGAGCTTTGATGTGAATAAGCAAGGCTTGGTCATAGGTTCAGTCGCCAATTCTAAAGCGACTGAAAAGAAGTAATGCGTTAGTAAACTCATATTTGCTTAAAAAGAGCCTGCAGATTGCTGGCTCTTTTTTTGGCTTAATTTAGCTTAGCTTGAGCCAACTTAGTGTGCTGTGCTGGCAGTACAAGTTGTGCTTTTGGCTTGGCGGAGCGCATTAAACTAACGAGCCCTTGCCATTGAATATCACTGTTCTGAGGGAGCAAAATATCCGGTTCAGTCCCGATACCGGACAGGAGTTGCCCCTGTGCATCATAGGTTAACGAACTGCTGAATCTTATGTTTAATCCACTGTTTGGCAGTTTGAAATGATACTGACGTGCAAAGTCGCCTGAGGTTTTTTCACCAATCAAATTTGCCCTAGACCAAGATTTAGTACGATAGGCAATCCACTCGCATTCTTGGCGACAATGGGGACTCACGAGTAGAGCTAAGCGATTTCGCCCTTCAGGAGCCACCGCAGGCTTAGTGCGAACATACCAAGGGCTGAATTTCTCTTTATCGACAGAGGGTAAGTTACGGGTGAGAGATTTGAGCTTAGGTTGACTGTACTCTAACGCATCCAGAGGCATAAAATTGAGCGGCTGTAGATAGTCATTTCTCAGCTCTGGTGAGCGGCGATAGTGCGCAAATCCCATCACGTTAGGTGCTAAAGTGTTATTTAAATCCGCATCTTGATATCGCGACAGCATAGTCAATAATTTCGGACTAAAGCCACTGGCATCACGTAAATCAATGATCAGTAATGGATGTGTCATGCCTTTGAGCAGTTCTTGCTGTTGTTCTTTATCTAATTCAAAGGCGTAGAGATCGCTGATCTTAAGTTTGACCGTCGTATTGTTGACCGTCTCTAATTGATTTGGCATGTCTTGAAATTCGGTGCGTTCAAATTGAGATAATTGGTTAATAAACTCGAGCACATTAATATCTTGAGTCTCGTCTTTTTCACTGATAGTTGCTAATTGAACTTGCGGTTTATGGCTTGGCAGGGCGAGAGTCACCTGCTGGCTTTGCAGGTCATCATTAATTAGCGTAATGACTACATAGGGCTTTATGCTGAGTCCTAAGTCTTCGCGCAGTAGGTTAAGTTTTTTCAGCCAAGGTAACTGCATTTCTTGGCTCTGTTTTGTCGGCTCAGGTAAGTAGGCTTGGCTGGTCGCTACCCATTTGCTCATAGGTAAACCATCGATATGAGTGATAAAGGGGAAGTCGTTGTTGACTGGATTATTACCGTTATCCAAGGCTAACCATTGGTCGTTGACTGGCCTTAGCGTTAACGGGAGATCGCCGCTTTGATCATCGAAGTTATGCACTTGAGCGCCTGGATCTTTGAGGGTATTGAGTAATTTAGTGACTTCAGCAGCAAAGCGATCATTGGGAGTAATATCTTGATACTGTTCAACAATAAGGCTAGCCATAAATTTAAGCTGCGGGTTGGCTTTGTCGGCCGTTAAGGCATAAAACGCTGAGTGTTGCTCGATTTGATCCAATAAGGCATAGAGATCTTGGCGTACCTCTTGTGCATTCAGCACTGGTGCAGCGCTATCTTTTGGCACAGCGAAAAACGCGAGCTTAAGTAAGCTCGCGAAAATAATGACACTGAGTAGCATGACTATGCTGCGGTAGCTAAAACTCATATTCCTCCATGATGTTAAGGCTCTGCTTCAGGGCACAAAAAGGTGTGCGACTATCGGCTTAAATGCCATTCGGATCAATGTAAATCGTCCCGCTGAGCCATAAACTCAGGTCCATCTGAGCAATTTAGCAGCAGGTTTGGTAGATTAGCAGCAAATTATGGTCGATTTTTGTACTTAGTCACTTTATATACCCAAACAATCTTAAATAGCGGGATCAAGTGGGTATATCTTTCTTAAAGAATATCGTTGAGTGAAATTCCGATACCAATACGTTGATTGTGATAGTTGTAATCGATTAGGCTTTCGCCATAACCATTAAAGTATTGAGTATAAAAGCGTAAGTTGCCGACGATAGGATGACTCCAAGTCAGTTCTGCTGAGCCTCTGTCGATATCTTCTAGATTCGTTTTAACGGTTAAAGTGAATCTATGTTCATCGATACCATAAACGCCAATAAACTCTGCTTTACCTATATAGTCATCAATATTAGGGTTATCGTCGCCGCTGGCTTTATATGGATCTGTCTTTTCATCTTCAGGAATACGCCACCACACTTTGGTGGAGAAGGCGAGTGGGCCTGCATCAAAAATCATAGTGGCATAGAGTCGATTCCAACTGCGGGAAAGTGGCCCTGCTTTACCATTCGATTGATGTACGGCACCAAATCCCCAAAAGGAATTGGTCACACTGCCAATTTTCCAATCGTTATTAAACAGCATAAAAACTTCAGGTTCGTGATTGGTTTCCCTAAAAGGCGATGAAGTGTCTTTGTTATAAACCTGCCAATAGGATTGATTGGTGTAAGCAAAAAATAAATGGCCATTATCACCAAACACATTGTACCAAATAGGAAATTTAAAACTGATTTGGAACTTAGCCTCAAACTCATCTAATGAATAGGGGTTGAGTATTGCATCTTCGGTGAAAGGTGCCATGTTGGGATCTGGGCTGTAGGTGACTGGTAAAAGGTAATTCACTTTATGTGGCGTAATCACAAAAGGTAGATCCGCCGTGGCAAGTTCATCTTTTACTCTTCCTTTGACTAATGATTCTTCGGCATTTATGTCCGTACAGGCTAATAGCCCTGCCAATGCAATACCTGAGTAAAGTGGTTTCATCTGCCCTCCTTGATGTGTTTATTTATTTGTCAGTCGTACTCAACAAAGATAGTTATTTCCAGCTTAACATTAGAAAGTGAATTTATGGTTATGGAAAAATCCGGCGTCACTTAATGACAAATCTTGTAGTCAGCCATTTTTAGTCCCATAGAGACATGTTTAGGTAGAATTTTTGGCAATAACATAGTGCCAAAATCATGCACTTAGCGGACAGAAATTATTTTGATGCAATTCGCTTAATCTTATTAAGTCATTTTTATTTCAATGGGTTAACTTGGATTTAGGGCATTTTTGATTTTGAAACCCAAGGTTTTCCCCACTTTAAGTGAGTGGTCACTCATTCTTTTATATCTAAATGATATAAAAACTAATAATTATCTATTTATTATGGAATATAAGACGCGCTATATTTCTACAGACTAAAGTGATCTTGGGGATTCTGATGGAAATTTTCTCTTTACCGGGCCAAGCGGCCAAAGGCAAAGTCTGGCTGGTGGGTGCCGGTCCCGGCGACGTTGAGTTATTGACGTTAAAGGCATGGCGCATCCTTAAAACCGCTGATGCAGTGCTATACGATGCTTTAGTCAGCCAAGATATCCTCGATCTTATTCCCAAAGACGCTGAGAAGATTGCCGTAGGTAAACGTGCGGGCAAGCATAGCGCCGCACAGGACGAGATTAATCAGTTACTTGTCACTAAAGCCTACACCCGTAAAAATGTGGTGCGCCTTAAAGGTGGCGATCCTTTTATTTTCGGTCGCGGGGGCGAAGAGTTACAAACTTTAGTTGAAGCTGGGGTTGAGTTTGAAGTCGTTCCCGGCATTACCGCTGCCAGCGGCACGTCAGCCTATGCGGGAATACCCCTAACCCACAGAGACCATGCCCAAGGCGTCACTTTTATCACTGGCCATTGTCAGTTAGAGAGTCGTCCTATGGATTGGCAAGGTTATGCTAATCCTAACAATACCTTAGTCGTGTATATGGGGATTCTGAACGCAGGCATTATTCGTCAAGGTCTAGTCGATGCGGGCCGAAGCCCTGAAACGCCCGTGGCGATAGTGTCAAAGGCAACCACTAAAGAGCAACGTCGTTTTATCGGCCGTTTAGGTGAGCTTGAACAGCTTGCCGCCGATCCAGAATTACAAATGCCAGCTTTGATGATCATAGGTGAAGTTGTCACGCTGAGTGACACCTTGCATTGGTTCAAACCTGAAGCGATTGAATCGACTCAGGTCAGCGATGAACAGACTCAATCGGTTAGAGTCTCGGGCGCGTCGATAAGCTAAGCCGTAAACAGTTAAAGCTATTAAGCAGTTAAACAAATTAAGCTAATCCATGCTGTGGTAACACGGCGAATTTAAGGTAACGGAGAATAGTATGGCCGGGCGTGAACTAAGCCACTTACAACAACTGGAAGCTGAGAGCATCCAGATCATTCGTGAAGTTGCAGCCGAATTCGATAATCCTGTGATGTTGTATTCCATCGGGAAAGATTCTTCCGTTATGTTGCATTTAGCACGTAAAGCCTTTTATCCAGGCAAGATCCCATTCCCGCTACTGCATGTCGATACAGGTTGGAAATTCAAAGAGATGATCGCGTTTCGTGATGTGCAGGCAAAGAAATTTGGCTTCGAGTTACTGACGCACATCAACTCAGAAGGTTTGGCGCAGGGAATTAACCCCTTCGACCATGGTAGTGCGAAACACACTGACATCATGAAAACCCAAGGTTTAAAGCAAGCACTTAACCAATATGGTTTCGATGCGGCTTTCGGTGGGGCTCGCCGCGATGAAGAAAAATCCCGCGCCAAAGAGCGCGTGTATTCCTTCCGCGACCGTCACCACAGATGGGACCCTAAAAACCAACGTCCAGAATTATGGCGCACCTATAACGGCGCAGTGAACAAGGGCGAAAGTATTCGCGTGTTCCCATTATCTAACTGGACTGAGCTGGATATTTGGCAATATATTTATCAAGAAAACATTGAGTTAGTGCCTTTGTACTTTGCTGCTAAACGTAAAGTGGTTGAGCGCGGTGGTCAGTTAATCATGGCCGATGACGAGCGGATGAAGTTAGCCGAGGGCGAGCAGATTAAAGAAGCAGTGGTGCGTTTTAGAACCTTAGGTTGCTACCCACTCACGGCCGCCATGTATTCTGAGGCCGACAGTCTAGAAAAGATTATTGAAGAAATGCTGTTAACCCGTTCGAGCGAACGTCAGGGCCGATTGATCGACTCAGATCAAAGCGCCTCTATGGAGCAGAAGAAGCGTCAAGGCTACTTCTAATCTCTACAGGGTTAACCCTATTTCGCGAAGGTGGCGCTAATCAGCGCGATCTTCAGCCAAGCAGATCAAGAGTGAGAATATGATGGACAAAGCGGTCAATAAAACCAATCTCATGGCGGCAGAAATTACCCTCCATGGTGTGAAAGAATATCTAGCCCTGCAGCAACACAAAGGCTTACTGCGTTTTTTAACCTGTGGCAGTGTTGACGATGGTAAAAGTACCTTAATCGGCCGTCTGTTACACGACAGCGCCCAGATCTATGAAGATCAATTAGCGAGCCTAAAGAGCGACAGCGCTAAGATGGGCACCACAGGTGAAGCCATTGACTTAGCCTTACTGGTGGATGGCCTACAAGCTGAGCGCGAGCAGGGCATCACTATCGATGTGGCTTATCGTTATTTTTCAAGTGATAAGCGCAAGTTCATCATCGCCGATACGCCAGGGCATGAGCAGTACACTCGCAACATGGCAACGGGTGCATCAACCTGTGATTTAGCGGTGATTTTAGTCGATGCCCGCTACGGCGTGCAGACTCAGACTAAGCGCCATGCGTTTATCGCGTCATTACTGGGTATTCGTCACTTTGTTGTGGCCGTGAATAAGATGGATTTGCTTGGGTTTGACGAGCAAGTATTCAACCGTATTCGTGCCGATTTTACGGATTTTGTTAAAGATTTCGGTAATCTCGATATCCACTTTGTGCCGTTATCGGCGCTTAATGGTGACAACGTGGTTGAGCGCAGCACCCAAAGCCCTTGGTATCAAGGCGGTACACTGCTTGAACTGTTAGAAACCATTGATACTCAGCGTGAACTCAGCTCATTGCCTGTGCGTTTCCCTGTGCAATATGTGTCGCGCCCTCACTTAGATTTTCGCGGTTTTGCGGGCACTTTAGCCTCTGGCATCATTAATGTCGGCGACGAGTTAGTCGCTTTGCCATCGGGCAAACGCAGCAAGGTTGAACGTATTGTGACCTTCGATGGTGACATACAAGAAGCGGTTGCAGGCCAAGCTGTGACTATCACGCTGGAAGATGAAATTGATATTTCCCGTGGCGATTTACTGGCAAAACCCGATTCTGCGCCAGCCGTCGCTAACGTGATCAGCGCTGACATAGTGTGGATGGATGAAAAGCCATTACAACTTGGTCAGTTATACGACATCAAAGTGGCCGGTAAGAAGACGCAAGCCTCTGTGACTGCTATCGATTATGTGGTTGACGTTAATACCTTAGCACGCAGTGCGACGGACACTCTTGGGTTAAACGCCATTGCGCGTGTGACCTTAGAACTGACCGAAGACATAGTGTTTGATGCATATTCGTTAGTACGCGATACCGGCGGAATGATCTTAATCGACCGCCTGAGTAATGCGACGGTTGCCGCGGTTATGGTGGTGTCGGGTCAACATGTTAACAAGCAAACAGCATCACAATTTAGTGCCTTTGAAGTCGAGTTTAATGCCTTAGTGCGTAAACACTTCCCCCATTGGCAAGCGATAGATATCACTAAGCTTGGAGCTTAATTTGTGAGTGACTTGTGGCTATTAGCGATTATTTTGATAGGGCTTGTGGCTGGCTTAATTAGTGGCCGTATCAATCCAGCGGTATTGTTTTTATTTGCATTTTTGCTCTGTTATTTGCTTGGCATGGTTGCGCTCGATACCGCATTAACAAGCTTTACCAATATTGGCTTAGTCACGCTTGTCCTGTTGGTGTTGGCCGCGACAGCATTAGAAAAAACGTCCCTGCTGGGAAAGTTGAGTCAAGTCATAGGCAATAGTTCTTTGCCTATGACAATCGCAAAGCTCGGTTTTTCGACGGCTTTACTGTCGTCATTTACCAATAACACTGCAGTTGTGGCATCACTGATTGGTGTTGTGCGCCGCAATCAGGCACACGCGCCGGCTAAGTTATTATTGCCGTTAAATTATGCGGCAATTTTAGGTGGCACACTGACCCTGATTGGTACCTCGACCAACTTGATTGTGAACTCCTTTGTGGAAAACGCCGGCTTACCCGCCTTAGGGTTCTTCGAGTTTACACCAGTTGCAGTGGTGATCGTCGTCGCAGGCATCTTGTTACTGACCTTACTGGCGAACATTCTGCCCGACAGACGGGAAGAATCAGGTGAAGAAGCGCTGCCATATTTGCTCGAAGCCCATGTGGCGAAAGGTTCGTCCTTGGTCGGTCGCAGTGTGGTGGATAATAAACTTAGGGCGCTGAAAAAGTTATATCTGGTTGAATTAGAACGCAGTGGCATTTGTATTTGCCCTGTGCCGCCCCAGTTAGTGTTGCAAGCGGACGACGTGCTGCGCTTTAGTGGCGCGGTGGAATCGGTTGAGTTATTGCACCAATTCGATGGTTTAGATTGGTTTGGTAAACATCAAGCCAAAGGACAAAATTTAGTTGAAGCTGTACTCGCACCGTCATCCAGTTTAGTGGGCAGTTCGTTGAAAGCATCGCGTTTTCGTGAGCAATTTGATGCGGCTGTGATGGCCATTCGCCGCGGAAATCATCCGCTGAAGGGCGGACTCGGTGACATTATTCTGCAACCCGGTGATGTGTTGTTATTGACGCCAGGTGATGGTTTTAGCAATAGCGCAAAATTAAGTTCAGAATTTGCGGCGATTAGCGGCTTAGATTTGAATGTGCGTCTGGACAGTCGTCGTGGTCGTTGGGTATTGCTGGGCTTTGCGGCAACGATCATCCTGAGTGTCACTGGCATATTACCCTTGGCTAAGGGTTTAGTGATATTGCTGCTCAGTTATTTTGCCATAGGCGCAGTCACACTGGCTGAGCTTAAACGCCGTTTCCCATTGGAATTAGTGGTGATCGTGGGGAGTGCATTAGGGCTTGCCAACTTGATGATGAGTACAGGCCTTGCGAACAGTTTAGCCCAAGGATTACTCTCAGTTATTAACGGTTATGGGGTATTTGGCGCTTTTGTCGGCGTGTATTTAATGACTTTATTGCTGACTGAACTGGTGACCAATAACGCAGCGGCGGCGCTGGCGTTTCCTATCGCTTACGCGATTGCGCTTAATTACGGTGTCGATGCAAGGCCCTTTATTATGGCCGTTGTCTTTGGTGCCAGCGCGAGCTTTATTTCACCCTACGGCTATCAGACCAATTTGATGGTATTTAATGCGGGTAATTATCGCTTCAGTGACTTTGTCCGCCTTGGATTGCCGTTATCTGTGCTTTATTCCCTGATAGTGATATTTATGGTGCCGATCATCTTTCCATTTTAGTGATTAGCTTGAGTTTATTGCCCTTATGTTAGCGGTTAGTCAACATGGGGATTGAGGAGTTTTTATGACAAATATCGTGTGGCATCAACATCCTGTAGACCAAGCCGCCAGAGCCGAGCAGAAAGGCCAAAACCCGGTACTACTTTGGTTTACCGGACTTTCTGGCGCGGGCAAGTCAACACTGGCGGGTGCATTAGAGCGGGCGTTATTTGAGGCGGGATTCCACACTTATTTACTCGATGGTGATAATGTGCGCCATGGCCTGTGTAAAGATTTAGGGTTTACGGTTGAAGACCGTGATGAGAACCTGCGTCGTGTGGGTGAAGTGGCTAAATTGATGGTGGATGCGGGGCTTGTGGTGTTATCGGCATTTATATCACCGACCCGTGAAGAACGTGATGGTATTCGTGCCCGTTTTCCTGCGGGGCAGTTTATTGAAGTGCATGTAGCTACGCCTTTGAGTGTGTGCGAGCAGCGTGACCCTAAGGGGTTATATGTGAAAGCGCGCAGTGGCGAGATTAGCAATTTCACTGGTATTTCATCACCCTATGAAGCGCCATTGGCCGCCGAGTTAACCATAGATACCAGCAAAGGCGATTTAGTGACTCAAGTACGCGCCTTAATTGATTATCTGACGGCAATCAATGTTATCAATGCCGATAAGGCAAAAGCGCTAGCTTAACATTTAGCCCTTATCTTGCTTAAAAGGAGCCTTTAGGCTCCTTTGTTATTCCCGGGCTTTACCGCCTATACCATTGATTCATAATTTTTTATGGCGTGAGCATTATTCTATTTTAAAGTCTTTAGCAAATAAGAGCTGCAGAGCCTTCAAGTATTCTTGATCCGGCTTAGGTTGCACGAGTTGGGCGAGTTCATCACCAATCGGTGTTAAGCGATAATAGCTAAAAAGCAGATTACCGCTCTTGGGCGTAAGCTTCATTTGTATGCCTTGTAGGGCAAATTGAATCGGTGTTTTGTTATTGAGTAGGCCGGTTTCGAACTCACTGCTGTGAAGTATTCCCGCATCGACTAAGGTCAAAATACTGGAATAAGGTAGCCCAAACTGGGATAAGCCTAAATTGACTGAGGTGCTTTTACGGAAATACTGGCCAATCCCACCTGACAAGCGGTAGCCACTGATGAGTTTTAGGCGCTGCTCGTTATTTACCTTAGCCGCCATGCCAAGGGCTTTTTCAAGAATTTGTGCTTCTCTGTGAGTCAGTTGCTTGAGCAGCGCTAGGGTACGTAGACTGAAGTTTCCCGGATTCACTATTTCGCTCGACAATATCCGAGCCCACAAATCTTGCATCTTACGGTTATGGATTTGTTCCGCCATCAAGAAAAATTGATGGCTCCAATCGGGATCAAGATCGACCCCAGTGACATCTGAGTGGGTATAACTGAGGGCTAAGGCAAAAATGGTTTCCACATTGGCCTGATATTCGCTCGATAACTTTCGTGCTCTATGTTGAGCTCGCTCGGCAATTGAGGCGTTCGCAGGGCGATATTCTTGCTCACTGGCGAGCCCTAATTGGCGACCAAGTAGCAGGGCTTTTTTGCGAGCGGATACCTCGGATGCTGACTCGCCTTCTTCTGCCAACAGTAAAATATCTGAATCCTTCATCGCGTTATTAATCCTTGAGCCTACACTGTGGTTGAGGTGAGGGTTTAGTGAACTCTTACATTCGGTTGTAGCTTACTTTAGATGATCATCTCTTTAGTTTGAGCATCTCGTTAAGCCAATTCTTTGGTTCGTTATTATGCCGTTTTATTTAACGACTTTAGCGATTGATTTCGCACTTTTAGTTGGCCAAGACCATAAGGTTTCATTACCCGGTTCAGGATGGCGCGGAACATTCAGCGCTAGCAGTAACGAACATACGGCAAAGCCCGCCCCTATGTAAAATACAAAGGCGGGATCGGTTAACCATAATAAGCCCAAAAGTACAGGAATAATCACTGCGGCTATGTGGTTTATGGTGAAACTGACTGACATAGTGGCGGCAATGTCTTTGCTGTCGGCGATTTTTTGAAAATAGGTTTTCATCGCAATTGCCATCGCAAACAGTAAATGATCGATGACGTAGAGTGCTGCCGCCATATGGGCTTGTTCGACTAGGGCATAGCTGATAAAGACTAAGATGAGTCCAATATATTCCACAGTAAGCGCATTACGCTCACCAATACGTCCAATCAAACGACCAATAGCAGGCGCAAACAGTAGATTAACGGCATAGTTGATTAAGAACAGCGCAGTGATTTCACTGACGCTATAACCAAACTTTTCAACCATCATAAAGCCCGCAAATACCATAAAGATTTGCCGCCTCGCACCTGAAAAAAAGGTGAGCAGGTAATAGAGCCAATAGCGTTTACGCAGTATGATTTTTTTGTGTTGTATTTCCGTTGTCTCAAACTTGGGGTAATACCATGTTATGGTTAGCACAATGATGAGACCTAATACGCCTATAATCAAATACATATGCAGGTAGTCTAGCTTCAACCAAGTCATTACTAGCCAAATGCTGGCATAACCGACTAAAGCGGCCGCCGAACGCCACGCCAGTGCTTTCCCCATAAATCCAGCCGCGTCTTTTTTATCGACCCATTGCAGCGTTAGCGATTGGTTGATGGTTTCAAAATAGTGAAACCCGACAGACATCAACACAGTCGTTAGATACAGGCCTATGACCTGAGGAAAGAAACCTGTTACCGCTACGCCGATACATAAAATGGCGAGCGAGAGCAGGGCGAAGGCTTGTTCTCGAATGAGCAGCAGCACAAAAATTGCCGTAAAAGCCAAGAAGCCGGGGATTTCGCGCAGGCTTTGTAACATGCCGATTTCAGCACCAGTGAATTGGGCTTTCTCAATCACGAAGTTGTTGAGCAATGCCTGCCAAACGGCAAACACGAGTGACATAACAAAGGTCATCCACAGCAAGAGTGTTTTAGGATCTTTTGCTTGAATAGCTTTCATGGATAAGGGACTCAGGCGATAAGTGTTCAAATGCTAATGCTTTTTTCTTAGGTTGGCTATATAAGGTGTGACTTATCCCTTTCAATTTTGTAACAATGTTTAGGCGAATTAACTCCCTCGGTTACAAAGACGCTAAAGCGAGAATATACCTAAGGCGTTATTTTTGTGAGGCAGTTAAAACTACCGCATATACTTGGGGTGTTTGGCGCTAAGCCCGTGATCTATTTCATGTAAATTGGCGGGTAAATCACCTAGTATGAAATATCATAATTGTCATTTTACTTTTGCATACCAAGTTAAATTCCACTGGAATGCCAATGACTCTGGGTGTCCATTGCTACTTTTAGCGCATTTAGTCTGAGCGTTGTGATGTCATTTGATATGCCAAACGGGCATAGAGAGTCGAAATTAAGTCGCCTGCACCGTCTTTTCTAGGCTGCTTATTGTTATTTTGCTTGGGATTAATCGAGGCTAAATTGAAAAGAATTCTTATCATTTACTCTAGTGTTCACGGCCAAACCCAAAAGATTGCTAAAAAGCTCGCACAGCAGTTAATGGCTTTGGGTAATGAAGTGGTTACTGCCGATATCAAGGCCGCTCCAGTGCTCACTGAGTTCGACAAAATCATCATAGGTGCCAGTATTCGCCATGGTAAACATAACCCAAGTTTGTACGAGTTTATTGAAAAGCATCAAGCCGTATTGACGGATAAGGTCAGTGGTTTTTTCTCTGTCAGCTTAGTGGCACGTAAACCCGAGAAAAACACCCCAGAGACCAATCCTTACATGCAGGCATTTTTAAGTAAAACCACTTGGCGGCCACAATTGTTGCGCGTTTTTGGGGGGAACTTGAATTACCAAGGCTATAACGCTTTAGATAGAAATATTATCCGTTTCATCATGTGGTTAACTAAAGGACCTACTGACCCTGTTACCAATGTTGAATACACGGATTGGCAGAAAGTGACTGAGTTTGGTGAGCAGATCCACAGCGCTTAAGCTTGATATCAAATTTCGGTGCTTCATTTAGCCCTATTCTATTCGCGCCCTGCAAGCTGTATGTATGCCTTAGTCACAAGGGCAAAGGAGCATTAAATATGATCAGTATGATGACTAAACTTCGCTCCTTATCCCGAGTCATTATGGCGCAACTGCATGTGTGGATTGTCGTGTCGACTATTTTACTCGTGTGTTCCAGTCCGTGGATTTTTATGGGCCGACGGATACCCGATAACGCCAGTTTTTGGGATTATTTGCATGTATATTTAGGTTTAGCGTGCACTGTGCTTGGGATTCTTTTTTTACTCAGCAATACCTTGCGTGGCAAGTGGCACCAATACTTTGGCTGGTTGGCGGGCGATTGGGCACAGTTAAAGCAAGATATTGTTGGACTTGCTAAAGGCAAATTCCCCGTCGCTGGTGGCAAAGGGCTGTTTAGTGCCATAGAAGGTATCGGCATGCTGTTGCTAGTGGCTACAGGGGTTACGGGCCTCGTTTGGTTTATCGTTCAAGGGACGCCAACGGCACTGACATGGCGTGGTTATCATCAAGTCTTTGCGCAGGCTTTTATTGGTTTCTTGATCCTACATCTCGTCTTGGCAGCGAGCCATATTCTTGATTTTATTCGGCAATAAACTGCAGAACCCATATTGAGCGCTTATATCGATAGCTTGGATTGAACACGCATAAAAATGGCCTCCTAATTTGGAGGCCATTTTTTATTTCAACGATTGTTTTAAATTAGCTAAGACGTTGCTGACGGGTCACACCAATTGCGGCGGCGAAGACTAGAAATAACCAGCCTAGACTGCCACCCGATGAGGTTTTAGCGGGGGCGGCATCTTTCTCAACAGCAAGGTAGTTAATTAACCCAATTAACTCATCTAAGGTTTTGATGCTGTTTAAATTTACCGCATATTTATCGTTCACGATAAAGGCGGGTACGCTGTCGATTTTGAATTCATTCTGCTGGGTGCGCCACAGGGAAAGCTTTTCATTAGTGCTTTTGCTATCGGCTAATTCATCGTATTTAGCAGCATCGACACCAAATTGGGCGAAGACTTTTTTGATGTCATCACGGCTGTTAATTTGCGGCTCATGCTGATGGCCAGGTGCACTGTGATCGTGGCCGTTTGCGCCCTCAGCACCTTGGATTGCGGTAAACATGGCATGGGTTAAGGCGTCTTTGTTATCAACGCTTTGGATCACGGCTAATGAACGCATCACTTCGGTGCCAATGTCGCTATTCATAAAGTCGACATGCTTATTGTCGAAACTTATCTGTTTGTTGAGGTTCGCCTTGATATCAGGCAAATAGTTGGTTTCCATATTGAAGCAGTTATGGCAATAAAATGAATAGAATTCAGTGAGTTTTGGTTCGCTGCTAGGCGCTTTGGTCGAGATTTGAGTGTAATGTGTGCCTTCAACAAAATTGGCGGCAAAGGTGCTCAATGGTGCAATCGCTAAGGTTACAGCCAAGGCTAATTGTTTAATCATAGTTTCCTCAAATTCGGTGGGATTGAATTCACAATGTCAGTCGTTGTTATCGTTGGTATTCAACGGTCAACATAAGAGATAGAGTGAGCTTCAACCTAGGATTTAAGCTAGCCAAAATGGCAGCGTTGACACATAGGTTCAGGTTAAATGGAAAGGCTTAATTATGACTGAATTGGCATGAAGCTAGTAGGCTAAATCTGTGATCTAAATGGAAGTTTTACCTTAGATTTGGCAGGACTGTAGGCAGGATCGCATTGCTAAGTCGGTGCATGTTGATTAAAGCCCTGTTCTGCATCACCACTGGCTAAATTCTTACGCAATATCCCTAAGCGACTGCCAAGCTTCGCACACCTCGCGAAAACGCGCCGCATCGCCATCGGGTCTGTCTGGGTGCCATTTGAGCGCTAAACGACGCCATTGCTTGCGGATATCACGGGCGGTAGCACTCTCGTCTAATTCGAAAACTCGCAGCGCGTTACCTTTGTTCATCAGATTGATATTTAAGCCAATATAGCTCTTATAATTGCTCCAGAATGCCTCAAGTAATTCTCGTACTACGTTTTCGCTGGTGTCGTAGTTATTCCAATCGAGGTAATACTCACGCAGGGAAGTATCTTGCATTATCAGCAGGTTAACGTTTGATGGTACTAAGCGGAAGATTTGAATTTCCATGGCTTTGACTTGCAGCCATTGCTTGGGCAGTAATATTTCTTGTAGCTCAAACAGGGCGTTCATCAGTAGGAAGTTACGTTTGAATAAATCGTTACCCGGATTTTCATCAAGCTGGTGGATCAGCCCTTGGGTTTGTAATTCAGTGGCTAAGTGATGGATTTTCCAACTTTGATTTGAAGCTTGTAAAACCGTAAGCAACGGCCAAATCAGTGGGTTATCGCCCTTAGTGTTTGCAACTCGAATCGATTGAGATTCTTCAGTGAGTGAGGGTTTGGCAAATAACATACTGACTGTCCCATCCTAAATTGTGAGTGTTACCAATGCGCCGATAAAACCGCTGTGCTGCAACAAAGATGACTCGAAAGGCGATGATAAATGATCATTCACTAAGTTGAGCCGCAAACTATGCCACAGAGCCAAAGTGTAGGCAAAGATGAATTTTAGAGCAATACCGTGATGGTTGACTCCTACTTTAGATGGTTTCTCGGCGTAAATAAGCCGTTAACAGCAGTTAGGTTTTAGGGGAAGGTAGTTAAGAGAGGGCTAGCTTTAGACATGATGCCCTTGTTTATATCACATAAAATCAAGGGCATGCTTATTTTTACATAGAGTGAAGGACTAGATTTCGGTGAAGATCACTTCTTGATCTAAGCGAGACTTAGGCAATTTAGCGTTGAAATCATTTTCTGAGTGATAACCCAAGGCGACAACCACGCAGGCACATAGACCTTGCTCTCTTAAGCCTAGGACTTGATTCATTTTAGTGGCATCAAAACCTTCGATCGGACACGCATCAATATCTAATACACTTGCACCGAGCATTAAAGTGCCAAGTGCTAAGTAGACTTGTTTTTCCATCCAATGCTGGGCATCTTTCAGCTCAAATTTATGCATATTAGCGAAGAAAGAGCGGCCATTATGTTGGCCTTGCTTGGCTTCTTCATTAGCAAAACGGCCATCCTTTGCTTCTTGCTCGAGTACTTGCAGTAAGTGTGCTTCATCTAATTGAGCACGAGCACAGAGTACGAGTACATGGGAAGCATCGAGAATTTTTTGGGTATTAAACGCATAGTTTTCGGTCGCTTGGGCAACTAACGCTTTACCTTCCGCCGTACTCGCTAACACAAAATGCCAAGGCTGTGAGTTAGTCGATGATGGGCTGTACTGCAATAAGGTTTTGATTTCTGCTATTTTATCCGCAGGAATCGTCTTAGTTGGATCAAAGGCCTTAGTGGTGTAGCGCTTTTTGGCGAAGAAACTTAAATCACTCATGTAACGGCTCCAAATCATTAAGGAATACAAATTCAATGGCAGCATTTTAAGCAGGTTTAAGTAAAAAACAATGTGATCAAGGCAGGTATTAGTTTCAAAAAAAATTTGAAACTGGGTGCTTATGCGTACTAGACAAAGCTTATGTGTGATGGAGTAGATGGCATGAAGTTTCAGACAATCCCAATTATGCGGATCTTTGATGAAGATAAAGCCAAAGAGTTTTACCTTGGCTTTCTGGGGATGGAATTAGATTGGGAACATCGCTTTGAGGATGGCTACCCGATTTATATACAAGTTTCACTTGGCAATTTTGTTTTGCACTTGAGTGAACATTCAGGCGACTGTACTCCTGGCTGTAAGGTTTTTGTGAATGTGAGTGAACTTGATAAATTATTTGCTCATGTGACTTCTAAGCCATATAAATACAACAAACCTAGTATTGAAGATGCGCCTTGGGGCGATCGTTGCTTTACTGTAACAGATCCGTTTTCAAACAGGATTTTGTTTAATGAAGCAGCAGATATATAACAGAGTGAGGCATTCGAGGCCTGCGGCATTTACAAGTTTACGCGCATGGGCACTGCGTTATGCTTTCAGGAGAAAAAATGAGTTCAGTTGAATTGTGGAAAAGCTTTGTTGACGAGTTTGCTCAGTTACATGATGGAGTATTTGAAAAATGGGTCTTGCAAGAAGGGAGCTATCCAAACAGGCAGGAAAATTCAGAAATAAATGAGTTCTTAACGTCACTAACTGTCCAGCAAAGAGAGACTCTCGTCAAGATGCTTATTAATGCTAGACATGGTGGTATTCATGATGCCTTAGTACGACTTAATGACAGAATGGACTGCGAAAATGGTCAGTATTACGAAAACGGCATTGAGATGGAATTTCAGCCCTTTGGTTCCACCCTTTACTATGACTATGTTTGTCGCCGAGAAGGGGATAATTGGGAGTAAGAATAGGTATTATCGGAATATCTCGCTTCCAGTGTTCACCCTGCATATAGCCTAGCACACAGCTTAATGATTTCAGTTACTTAACAAAGTCATCGCTGGTTGAAGGCAAACCAAAAGTGCATTATGTTGTTGGTTTAAAATGGATGGCTTGATTTATTATTCGCTAACGCGGATCCGCTTATACCCAACGTTATGTGTAAGGGAATCTTAATGATCGAAAGACCCAAAGTAATAAACCTCACAGAAGCCAGAACGATTCGCAAAGTCCATTGCGGAGAGTGTAACTGGGAGCAGGAAATAGCTGCTATCACTGAAGCTGAGATAAAATGTTGCCCTTGGTGCGGCTGGAGCGATCTGGAAATAAGTACTTTAAAAGCAGAAGGTGGCTTCCAAGAAATAGAATGTCAAAAGCACGGTAGAGTTACGGTTCTACTACCTAGCTCCAATATTGATCCACTAGACTTCATGAACAACTTATTTTGTCCATTCTGTGAGTAACACATAACAATGCAAACCAGCCTGGTGGCTTTTTCGTTCCTTGTTTTGCTACGCTACCGCAAAACAATCCACTACAAAGCAGCTGTTTGCAGCTTATGCGTTAAGAGAGATCGGATATATAAATGGAAAAAGCATTAATAGATATTAGGTATTACGCTAGCGACTCCCTATATGAGACAGGTAAGAGTCTACCTTCGAGTTGTTCTAGATTTTTCAAATTTCCTAAGCTGCTTCATTACTGGGGTGCTCGTATAGCAACAATACTTGGTGAAAATGGATTATCCCTCGGAGAATTCGATCACCTATATGTAAACTACACAAATGCTATTCCAGAAGGCACGATGGTTTTTTCCGATAGAACACCAGAAAAGTGGCTTAGGTATATAGACTGTGGTGTAAATTTTGAGAAATTAAAATCATTAAATGAGTCCGAACTTGAACAATTTGTAATTCGCAGTACCTTTGAGTGTCTTGAGCACCTTTGTAAGTTGAGCATAGAAAAAACCGAAAAAATCAAGCTTGCTTCAAACGAGGTGGAAAGATTTGGTTCTGCGGTCGAGCTTCCGGTTAAGGCAAAACATACTAAGTCATATTCGGTTCTGGTTTCATATAAATTGCGCCCAAATGGCGAAGCATCTCATGGGCTTGTAAAATACATTAACCACAAAACAGGTACTACTTTCACTAAAAGGTTTGTTGATCTTAAGGGGCCATCGGATATATTTCCTCTGGTAGGTACAATTTCAGTAAAAGATGGAAAAGTCCTGATCACGCCGAGGGCATCATTTAAAGCTAGCCTTTACACAAATTCATATCAGATTCCAATGGAGATTGATTTAAGTGAAGCGGCAAGCGCATAACAAGGCGCTCTGTGACAAATCTACGCTGCGCTTCTGTTTGTCCTAGAGCGCGGCGTTAATCCATAGAAAATTTAATCCGAAAATCATAGATTAGAGCAAGAATTCTAACCCATTTATGTCTACTAGCTTTTTACGTATATATAGCAAAACTGGTAGTTAAAATTGGCATTGGGGCACCAGTGACCGTTGGCGACATGGATGTCGCCGTCGAGCCTATAAGGACATATTCACGGCGTGTCGCTGGAGACACAATGACAATAAACTCCCTGAACAGATAAACGGCTATTTAGCTTTTGTTCAATACCTATTAATTCAAAGGCATAATTTTTATGGTGTTGTGAAAGATGATTGTATCCTGACTTGTTTAATTTAGTCTTTGTCATAAACGTTGAATGTTAGGATCCTAATTTGAATCATTTACTCACTGCAGGCACTTATTAAAGTCACTGCAGTGAGCGTGAGGGACAGGACTGAATCCGTTTGAGTTAGCGCAGTACCTTACTTAAAAACGCTTGGGTACGGGCTTCTTTCGGGTGGCTAAATAGTTCATCGGGTGGGCTTGATTCGACAACATAGCCGCCATCCATAAAGATCACTCGATCGGATACATCGCGCGCAAAGCCCATTTCGTGGGTGACAATGACCATGGTCATGCCCTTTAGCGCTAAGTCTTTCATCACGTCTAATACATCACCGACCATTTCGGGATCGAGTGCCGATGTTGGCTCATCGAACAGCATCAAGTCTGGTTCCATAGCCAATGCGCGGGCAATGGCGACCCTTTGCTTTTGGCCGCCCGATAAACTGGCGGGGTAGGCATTGGCTTTGTCACTTAAACCAACCTGTGCCAGTAGGTCGAGGGCTTTGGTCTCGGCTTGAGCTGGCGTCATCAGTTTTAGACTAATAGGCGCTAAGGTGATGTTTTGGATGACGGTTTTATGGGGGAACAAGTTAAAGTTTTGAAACACCATGCCCACTTTTTGCCGCAGTTTATCTACGCAGGCGTTTGGCGCTGTGATCAATTGACCTTCAATCTCAATATCGCCTTGGCTTGGCTGCTCTAACAGATTGATACAGCGCAAAAAGGTACTCTTGCCACTGCCGCTTGGACCGATCACGCTCACCACTTCGCCCTGACGAATATGCTCGCTGATGCCCTTGAGCACTTGGTTATCGCCGAAGTTTTTATGCAGGTTGGTTATTTTAATCACTTTGTTTCAACCTCTTTTCAAATTTCGACAGTACAAACGTGAAGCTGTAGGTCAGGAATAGATAAATAAGGGCGCAGGTAAATAAGGGCACACTGTCCTCGAAGGTACGGCTACGGATGATTTCACCGGCGCGCATAAGGTCAACACCACCGATAAAGCCAATGACGGCGGTTTCCTTGAGGAGCACGATAAATTCATTACCAAGTGCGGGCAGAATATTCTTAATCGCTTGGGGCAGAATAATCGACTTCATGGTCATTGCTTGGGACAAGCCAAGTGAACGGGCTGCTTCGGTTTGACCTTTATCAACGGCTTGAATCCCTGCGCGGATTATCTCAGAAATATACGCGCCGCTATTGAGACCAAAAGCGATAATGGCGGCGGTGATCTTATCGACATCTAAGGCTGAAAGCACGATGAAGTAAAGGATCACTAATTGCACAACTACTGGGGTGCCACGGATCACACCGACATAAAGATTGGCGGGGAAGCGGATATACCACTTAGACGACATCTTCATAAAGGTGGTGCCAATGCCTAACACTGCGCCTAATAACATGGCGAAGAAAGTGACGATTAATGTCACTTTCAAACCATTTAATATCAGCAGTATGCCTATCATGCCATCTTCGCCAATCGGGCTAAACAGCGAGGTATTAATTGCGTCTATCATGCTGATATCACTTTATATGGGCAGAAACGAGCGTCTGATATTGGCCGTCAGCTTTCATGTTAGCCAGTGTTTTATTGATGCTCGCCAACAGTTCAGGTTGCTCTTTTGATACGGCGAAACCATAAAACTCAGCAGGAAAATCCAGTTTGATCATCTTTAATTCAGGATTTTTAGCCAGATAGTTAGCGGCAGGTTCGCTGTCGAATAACACTAAATCTACCTTTGAATTTTTAAGCTCCATAATGGCTTCGAAACCCGTATTAAAGGCGGTGATATTTTGGGTGTATTTCTTCGACATAATGTCAGCGGTTGTGCCTAACTGCACCGCAAAGTGTTTGCCTTTAATATCTTCAAGCGTATGAATACTATCGTTATCTTTGTTGACGAGTACGACTTGAGTCGCTTCGTAGTAAGGCTCAGAGAAGTTTACGTTTGCTTGACGTTCAGCGGTAATCGTCATACCTGAGGCGATAAAATCAATCTTGCCTGAATTAAGCGCGACGATCAGTGAATCGAATTTCATGTTTTCGACTTTCAGCGTCTTGCCCGCATCTTTAGCGATTTGCTTGGCCAGATCGATATCAAAGCCTTTGATTTCATCGCCACTTTGGCCGCCAACATATTCAAAAGGAGGGAAGGCGGCATTAGTGCCAACGACTAACACGTCATCGCTTTTTCCGCATCCAGCTAACAACAAGGTGGCAGTTAAGGTCAGGCCGCCTAATAACATGGACTTTTTCATTTAAGACTCTCTTGTTCGATTTCACTATCAGTGTGGCGACTATAGGCAGATGAGCATTAAGTGTCAATAATTATGCTTTTAATTTGATTAAAAATTCATTTCTATTTTGCAGTTTTCAGTCGCAAGATTGAGGCCAGCTGCTTTCCTGTACAAATTTGTGTGTAAGTTGTTTTTTCTGGGTTGAATTATTGTGCCTTGGTCTATAACTATTGTTACTGTTAGGTTTTTGGCTATCTATACTTCTGTGGTGTTTATTAGCGGCTTCTCAATGAGAGTGTCATAATTTGAACTATCGCCTATTATTCTTTGATTAAATTGGCTAGTTTAGCCGCTCTTTAACGGCAACTTTAGTTGGTGTTATTCCTATTTTATGCAGTTTAATCCTCTGGCTGATTTGCTTATCAAGCTAGAAACGATGTTTCAGGAGTCAAAAGTGAACTATCTCAACTCAGCATTAGTGTGCTTAGCCCTGTGCTTATCGAGTGCACTGCAGGCCGAAGAGCAAACTCAGTGGCATTACAGCTTAGGCAGCCATGATTTTGTGGTCGAGGATTCTCACACCTTAGGGGTAAATGCGAGTCTATTGTTAGAACATAAAACCCAAAGCGATATTTTGCTGACGGCGGCGCTGGATGCCTATATAGACGTAGATGTCGATAAACTCGACCCTGACCATATCCCTGTGTGGTTTAAGTCTGCCTATGCCGCGAGCGGTGAACTTTATCGTGTTAATCCCGCGTTTTCATTCGGTTGGCAGTTCGATTTACAGGGAAAGCGTAATACCGTTAGCTCGGTTGAGAAACAAGCTAAGGTATTTCCTGGGCTGACAGCTAACTTTGATGGGCAAGCATTACAGGCCCAGTTCAAGGCGGGTGCGGGTTATTACTATCTCGAAATCGATGATGATGTGCCTAGAACTCGAGGTTACGATCGTGGCGATTTTGGGAATGGTACGTTTGCTTATACCTTTATGGGAAGTGTAGGGGCAAATGTGACGCCTAAGCTACATATGCAAGTGGCCGCACAAACCTGGCAAGACGAAGACCAATGGTTAGAGAATCAATATCGCTTTGAGCTGAGTTACCAAACCGATTTTTGGCGGCCTGACAGCCTGCTCGTGCTGAGCGCCGAACACACGCAATACAATTTAGACCACTATGCTAAAGTCGATGTCAACTCGGCTGAGTATTTGCCTATTCTGCCATGGGATAGCGATACGCTAGTGCGTTTAAGCTTAGTGGTTCCTTGGTAAGAATAGGGTTATTTATGGGTTAAGTGCTTCTCGACTAAGGCGATCATGGCTTGAGCCGCGAAGGATAAGACTTGGTCTTTGCGCCAAAAGAGCGATAGCTCCCAGCGCAGCTCATCACTCGCCAGTGGGATATTTACGACGCCGGGTACGCTGTAGCGCCGCGCGATGGAGCGCGGTAATACCATAACCCCTGTGCCCGCGGCGACTAAGGCAATCCCGAAATCGGCTTGGCTAACGCGGGTGATGTTTTTAGGGACAAATCCGGCGTGTCGGCAGGCATTGAGCACTAATTGATAGAGAGTGTATTCGGTTTCGAACATCACCTGAGGGTCGGCACTGAGATCGCTAAACGATAATATCTGTCGGGTGGATAACGGATTTTCCTTAGGCAGCACTACTACCATAGGATCGTTAAACACGCGTATGCCGTCATAACCCTCATCAAAATCAATAATCCCAGTGGCCAGTTCAATTTCGCCCTTTTGGATTGCCGCGGTTTGCTCTACACCGCCACGGACGAGTAAGTGCATCTCTATCTGCGGATATTGCTGGCGATATTTGGCAATAATCGGGGCAAAAATTTCGGCACTCCCTAGAGGAGCCAATCCGAGATTGAGTTCGCCCGCGGTTAAACTGCGTTGGGCCGTGAGTTCAGCGAGCATGCGTTGTCGGCCAGCGAGTAACTCTTTGCCATGTCGATAAACAACTTCGCCCGCGGGCGTGAGTTTGACTTGGGTGCCGCGTTTACCGCGTTCGAGTAAGATGAGGTCTAGCTCCTCTTCCAATTGGCGTACGGCTTTTGATAGTGCAGGTTGGGTGAGGTGGACTTTTTCGCTGGCTTTACCGAAGCCTCCAGCATCGACGATTTCGATAAAATAGCGGATAACTTTGAGGTCCATTAAGGTTCACCTTTAAATGTATTCTTAAAATTCATGCATTACATTCTTAATATTCATTTTTTTTATCAAATAGGCAAGCCTAGAATAGCCCTATAGAAAACTTTGTTCTAACCGAGAAAATCATGTCATTTCCACAAGCCGCAATACGTCAGTGTCGACATTGGGCTTTGTTATTAAGCCAAATCGGCCTCTTCTGTTTACTGTCCTTCGCATGTCACTGGTTCGCCACTTGGGCACATTCTCCTATTCCAGGAAGTGTGATTGGCTTAGGCATACTCTTATTTTTATTAGGTTTTAAACTTATTCCTGAAAATGCCGTGCAACTGGGCGCTGCTTGGTTGATTGGTGAGTTATTGCTGTTTTTCATCCCGCCAGTGATATCCGTTATTAAGTACGAAGGTTTGTTTGAGCAATACGGCACCAATATATTGTTCACTTTAGTGATGGGCAGTGTGTGTGTGATGTTTGGTACAGGCTTTGTGGTCGATAGAGTGTTTCGTTTTGAGCGCCAACTGAACATCAAAAAGCAAGCCCGTCGCCACGCTAAGGCGGCTTAATGATGACTGACTCAAAAGTGGTGGATTTTGTGTTGTCGCAGACCGGATTAGCCTTATTCAGCTTATTGCTGACAATATTCTGTTACTTCGGTGCCAAGCGTCTCTATAAGTACCATAGAGTCTGGTGGTTAGCGCCCATAGTATTAGCGCCAATAGTGATTACCTTATTGGTGTTTAATCTTAAAATCCCGCTGCCAACCTATTTTGAATACACCCATTGGTTAATGGCCATGTTAGCGCCAGCAACTATCGCCTTTGCTTTGCCGATTTATCGTGAGCGTAACTTGATCCGCCAGTATCCGCTGACGATAGGGTTAGGTGTAACGGCCGGATTGTTTCTGGGGATGATGTCTTCTTGGCTGTTGGTGAAGTTTGTGCCCTTGCCGGTGGAATTGTCTAAGAGTTTGCTGGTACGTTCGGTGTCGACGCCCTTTGCGATGGAGGCGACTAGTGCCTTTGGCGGCGTGCCTGAGTTGACGGCCATGATGGTGTTAATCACAGGCGTCATTGGCATCTTGGTGTGCGATCCCTTATTTAAATTTATGCGTATTCGTACTTCGTTAGGTAAAGGTGTTGCTCTAGGGGCATCTGCCCATGGTGCGGGCGCCGCAAAAGCCAATGAAATCGGCAAGCAAGAGGGCGTTATCGCCAGTTTGACTATGATTTTTATTGGTATCGCTATGGTGTTAGGCGCACCCGTTTTTGCATTGATTTTTATCTAGGCTTTGAATGCTATCGTGTGAGTTTTATGGCTTGAATTTACACACCTCAATTTCGGCAAATTTGCCTCTTCGAGCGCTAACTCCTTCTCGGTTATGCGCTTTTTTTTTTGAGCTTACCTTCATAAAATGTGGCATGCTGTACCAAGTTGAAATACATAGTATTAATGGTGATACCTATGTCTAGTAAGTCAGATAAACAGCCAAACACGCAATACAGCGTGAGTTTACGCCCGATTATTGAAAGTGATCTTGAAGCTATTTTTGTGCATCAAAGCGATCCCATTGCTAACCAGCTTGCTCAATTTCCTCCTCGGGATCGAGAAGCGTTTTTTAAACATTGGCATCAAAATATTCTGGGACAAGTGAATGTATTACCAAGGGCGATAGTGGTTGATGGCAAGTTTGTGGGCAATATTGGGCATTGGCAAAGTGATGGACAAGCGCTGATAGGGTATTGGATTGACCGTGAATATTGGGGCAAAGGTATCGCGACACAGACCTTAGCGCAATTTTTGCCTTTAGTCAGTTTAAGACCCCTTTTTGCCCATGTGGCTAAACATAATTTAGCTTCACAGCGAGTGCTGCTCAGACACGGTTTTGTGCTGACAGACCAACTGATACAAGAGAGCGAAGATACTGAAGCTTTACTCGAATTTGTCTTACGCTAGCGGATAAGATGCTATAACGCGACATTTTATGGCGTATGTTAACGCTTTCATTCGCCTAAAATGACGTATTTAGATGCTTGAAACCACTGTTGTACAGGGACTTTTGTTAAAAGTGCAAAAAGTCGCCCATTATTTTCATTTCAAATTTTTATACTGAAAAAAGCCTATTCCTAAGATTTTGTCTCTACTGTAATTGAAAAGCCTAGATCTAGATGCTTTATTGCTCTGAATTGGTGACAGGTTAAGCTGGTTTTATATAAAAAAATTGAGAAGAAAGTGCTGATCTTACTGATAAAAGTCTAATTGCATTCTATTTCTTTCACTGTAGAACTCCTATACTTAGCCAAAACCTGTGCCATAGCACAATCGATCCCTTATCTATTCAGTGAAATCTATATGAAGATCCGTTTTCTGCTCAGTAGTTTTATTCTTGCGTGCAGCAGTCTCACCGTTGCCACGACAGCGCATTCAGCCGATTCGGCCTCTGTCGCATATAAAAGCACCAAAACTCAATCGACAGCAAAAACGAAGCAAGCACCATTAAAGCAAGAAATTGCAGGACGTAGTGCGATAGTCGTGGACTTAAAAACCAATGAAGTGCTTTATTCCAATAATCCTAATGCAGTAATGTCAATTGCATCTGTCACTAAGTTGATGACAGCTATGGTGGTGCTGGATGCAAAGTTACCTATGGAGCAAAAGCTTGCGGTAAACATCCGTGATACCAAAGAAATGAAAGGTGTTTATTCTCGAGTTCGTATCGGCAGTGAAATCAGCCGTAAAGAAATGTTATTGCTGACTTTAATGTCATCGGAAAACCGTGCCGCTGCAAGTCTTGCACATCATTATCCCGGTGGTCATAAAGCTTTTATTAAGGCGATGAATGCCAAAGCAAAAGCGCTGGGAATGAAAAATACCCGCTATGTTGAACCTACAGGTTTATCCTATAAAAACGTTTCGAGTGCCAGTGATCTGATTGTATTACTTAAGGCCAGTGAAAAGTACCCTATGCTAGGCCAGCTGAGTTCGACCGAGAAGAAGACGGTTACCTTTGCCAACCCAAGATACAGTTTAGATTTTCGTAATACCAATCGTTTGGTTTATAAAGATAACTGGGATATTCATCTAACCAAAACAGGCTTTACGAATGCAGCAGGGCACTGCCTTGTGATGCGTACTGAAATGGCAAAACGCCAAGTGGCATTTGTCGTGCTCGATGCCTACGGTAAATATACTCATATTGCGGATGCTAACCGTTTACGTAACTGGTTAGAGACTGGCAAAGTCACTCCTATTCCTGCTGAAGCTAAGCAATACAAGAAACAACGTAGCCAGCAGCAATTAGCTAAGTTGAGTGAGACCTAGTTTCTCGGTTGCAGCTTTATAAAAGTACAAACATAAAGGCCAGATGAGCAATCAATCTGGCCTTTATGTTTTAACGCTTTGAGTTGCTACTCAATTTTGGTAAATTTATGATGGATTTGAGCGTACCATAGTCGTTATTTTATGTTCTCAAGGATGACATTCGTGTGGATGTATTTTTAAAAAAAATTCAACTTATCTATTTTCCCTTCTTATTTCTCAGCCTGTTATTTGTTTCTGGTTACAGTTTTGTCCATTGGCTGTTGTTGGTTAACCTTGAGTTTTTTAGCCTAGATGAAGATATCGTTAATTTGTGGCTGCCGCAGATACTGTCTTGGCTATTGTCGATCATTTATATTCGACCTAGGCTAAAACGACTCAAGTTTGTTAAAGATAATTCGCGCTTTTTCTATTTATTGATCGCGGTGCAATTAATGGCTGTTCCTTGCATCGTGGCGCAGGAATATCTCAAGACTGCCACGGGGAAGTTAACGCAATTATCATCGATACAAGAATTGTATCTCCATAAAAATACTCAGTATTATCAGTTGCAGCAATCTTATATTGATAAGACGCAAATTGGTTTGCAGCGAAGCCTAGAGGTTACAGGTAAACATAGTAGTCACTTAAATATGGCGCTGTATATCGCTATGCCGATTTTTGCAGAGCGTGCAGACAGTTGGCATGCTAAGGCCCTCGCTTGGTATGGTAAAGTTTATCAGCAGGAGATCAGTAATCGACTTGAACCCGATGAGAAAGAAGCGCAATTCAAAGCGTTTTTGGCTAAATCCCTAAATGAGTTCAATGAGTTGGACCCCCAGAGTTTTGTTTACCTTGAACGATTAGCCCCATCCTCACTTCGTTCAGAGTTGCTCAGCGCCGCACAAAAAAGTCCGCTTTATCAAGCTGAACATCAAACGATTTTTATGCCCAAATTTGAGCCATTTGAGGCTCGTAATGGCCATAAGTTAGTGTGGATTTTTATCTGGTTTGTTGTTGGCGCTTTAGTCTGGTTTGTACTCTTACTGCGGGTCAATCTGGATGAGAAAAGCGTAAAGCCGAGACGCAAATAAATCACGCTCGGCCTTGGATTTAATAAAGTTTAGGCATGTTCAAACATTAAGAACAAGTAAACGATAAACAACACTATATGAGTCGCGCCGTGCAATGCATTGGTGCGACCGCTGCTAAAGCTTACCTTACAGACCATTAAACTGGTGATTAACAGCACCATGTCGGCGGGTGACAGGCCTAAATGGACTTCTTGATCTATCACGCTGCCAATAATTAATACCGCGGGGACTGTGAGTGCAATCGTCGCGAGCACTGAGCCAAAATACAGATTCATTGCCCGCTGTAATTGATTGTTTAACGCGGCCTTAAAGCCTCCCACAGCTTCGGGGGATAAAATCAAGCAGGCCACAATAAAGCCCCCTAATGCCTGTGGAGCGCCTAGGGTTGCTACGCTGTAATTGATAGGCATAGCTAAGGTTTTTGCCAGCAAAATGACCACGAGCAAGTAGCCAATTAATAGAATGGTATGGTAAGCATTACTGCGTAGTATGCCGTGGTGTTCCTCATGGTCTTCATGATCGGCATCGACAAAGAAATGGCTGTGGCTCTTCGTCTGTACCACTAAAAAGACGCCATAGAGCAGAATCGAAATAATGATCAGCATCCAAGACATGGCTTTAGACATGCCGCCAATAGTGCCACCTTCGGTAAAATTGGGCAGTACTAAACAGAGTAGGGCGAGGGGAATAATCGCCACGAGATAGGATTTTACGCCATCTAAATTGAAATGCTGGGTATGGTAACGCCAGCCGCCAAGTAATAATGTAAAGCCCACTAAGCCATTGATGATCAACATGACGACGGCGAACATAGTGTCGCGCGCCATGACAGGGTTGGGTTCTCCGGTCAGCATCACGGAGGAGATCATCACCACTTCGAGTGAAATGACCGATAAAGTTAAGATTAAGGTGCCATAGGGATCGCCAAGCTTAATCGCTAGTGCATCTGAGTGGCGTACCACAGAGAAAATAGCCCAAGTCACTACACCCAATAGGGCGAGTGAAACGGGAATATAGGTCGAGAGGGCGGTGCCATCGGCGAGTAAGCTATCGCCACCGGTTTTAAAGAATACTAAGGTCAGTATTCCCAGTAGCAGGGCTAACTCGTCTTTCATAAATGTCTTCATAGGCAATTTGTCCTAAACGAAAAAAAAGGCCGTTAGTATAGACACTGGTTATGGCACACTTTGCATGAAACTTCCTTTAGATTTGGAGTTAAGGATAAATGTTTGAACTAGATCGCTTTTTAATCTAAAACCCCATTTTTAAGCTAGCCATGGTGTTCTGTTTTAATCAGCTTGCCGAGTTGATCATAATGATTCCAATCCCCTGATTCTCGATCGCTGAGATAACTGCCTTCAGTGCGTTTTTCACCATTAGGCCAAAAACTTTGCCATAGACCTTCCTTGCGATCCCTAAGATAAGTGCCTTGTTCGGCTAACTTGCCATTGTTGTGGTAATAGCTGGCATCGCCTTCTTTTTGGCCTTTCACCCAAGTTTCAACGAGTTCTGGCTTACCGTTCTGGTGATATTGCTTCACTTGACCATCAAGCGAACCCTTAGCATAAGTTGCCTCTAATTTGAGTTGGCCGTTACTGTAATATTCTTTCGTTTGGCCATGGCTTTGACCGTCTAAAAACTCAGTGCTAGCAGCTTGCATACCGTCCTCAAACCAGCTTTCCCACAATCCAGTTTGATTACCTTTATCCATAGCCCCGCTGAGTTTTAGCTGGCCATTGTTGGGATAGTACTCGGCATATGGGCCTGTTTTATCATTTTTATCATAGGTTTCTGAGCGGTAAACCACTTGCTTAAAGCTGTAAAACTCGCGAATTCCGTGGCGCTTGTTTTCCTGCCAATGGCTTTTTTGCTGGATATTCCCCTCGGGGATTGTGCCATAGGTAGGGTCTTTTTCTTCGTAGCGATAATCCGTCCACAGACCGGTTTTTTGGTCGTCCAGATACTCCCCTGTCACACGGCGGCGTCCGTGGTAATACTCTGCATAGTTACCATTAAGTTTGCCATTGGCGAAGGTTTGCTCCCGTTGTTTCAGGCCTTCGCTGTACTGTATCCATAGGCCTTCTTTATTGCCGTTTTGATATGTGCCTTCTTCATTGGGATCACCATTGGCATACCAGCGGGCGAAATGGCCATTAAGAGGGTAACGACTGGTATTGTCTTTTTTATCCCGTGCGTAGTGAGATACTTCCCGAGGTTTACCGTTATCGTAAAATGACTCATATTTTCCGACCCATTGGCCATCGATACGTTCGCCGCGCTCACTCACTGTGCCGTCGTCAAAATAGGTTTCTGATTTCCCTGTTGGTTTACCTTCAACGTATTGATCTAGCGTCCGCAGCTTGCCATTGTTGTGGTAACGGCGTGATTCACCGTGACGTTGCCCTTGTCGCCATTGCTCGGAGGATTGCAGCTTGCCAGCGTGATAGCGCTCAAATAGACCATCCTTAAATCCCATGTCGTAGTGGCTTTTTTCGAGCAAATTGCCTTCGGTATCATAACGCTCCGATGGTCCATGAAGCGGGTATTGGCCATTGTCAGTCAGCTTTGAGTCTTGGTAGTTACGTAATTCTTTAAGTTGGCCGTTGTTGTGGAAATATTTTTGCGTACCGGCGAGTTGATCCTGTTTATAGTTGAGAGCACTGGTGAGAATGCCCTCGGCATTAAAATATTGCTGTGGCCCGTCTAATGCACCATTAACATACTGTTCTTCAACTTGTAATTTACCTGCATCATTAAATTGCTGGCATTTACCTTGGCGTTGCCCAGCGCTATATTGGCAGCGGCTGGCGAGTTCACCATTGGGGTAAAATGTCCGTTCTTCACCCTCGAGCAGATTGAGATTAAACTGGCTGCTGCTTGATTTAGTCCCGTCATCGAAAAAGGTTTCCCATGCTCCTTGGCGACGGCCTTCTGCATCGAAGCGGCCCGTCACTGTGGCTTGTCCATTGGGATTTTGTTCTAAATAAGAACCTGAGAGTTGGTTGTTCGCATAGCTCTGGCTTTGGGACAAGGTGCCGTTTTCATAGAAACTTTCCCATTTCCCGTGGCGCAGGTTATCGAGGTAGCTTTCTTGGGCTTGCAGTTTGCCACTGTTATAGAAACGTTTTACTTGCTCCTTTTTACCGTCTTTATAGCGCGTCGTTTGGCTGAGATGGCCGCTGCTGTTGTATTCCTTCCATTCGCCCGTGGGCACGCCTTTGGCAAATTGCTGTTCCTCAGTAACGGCGCCGCTCAAATCGAACATATGCCAAGTGCCATCTTGATAACCCTGCTGATAGTTTCCTTCGACTAGCTTGCTGTTATTGGTATGAAATACTTGCCATTTACCATTAGGGATCCCCTCGGAAAACTGCCCTAAGGTATAGCCTTGGTTATCGCGCACTATGGCGATATCGCCATTTAAGGGCATGCCAGTGGCGAGATTGTAATAGCTGGGAATTCCGTCCTGTTGGCGGATTTCGACCATCATGGAGGAGAGATTTTGCGCTGCTTGTACATGGACACTGGTTAAGCTGGCTCCCGCAATCGCGAGGCTGATAAAGCGAAATGGCGTATTGAACATGCTGATTCCTTGCTCTGTTCTGGGTCTTAAGGCCGCGCCGTTTGCGGCCTATACAAGAATCCTAATTTTTTGCTGTTGAGTTTATTTATCGGGCTGTGCACTTATATACAGTGCACAGTGCACAGTGCCAAGGGTTAAGTTAATCGATTAAGCGAATATGCTTAGGCTAAAAAATAGGGAAAACATGGTCCGAGGTAATCACCGGCGGCGGTATTTCCCGATTTAAAAACTCGCCATGATGGAAGCTATTGATCACTTCTATCCAGCCATTATCCCTAAATTCGTATTGTTTACCATGAAGCCTGCCCTGCTCGTCATAATTCGCTATTTCAAGCACATAGTCTTCGGTATTACGCAGTTCCCAGTGGCCGACTTGTTTACCTTGGTCGAAGCGTCCGTACCAATAGTGTCTCTCAGGATTTGGCATTGGGTTGAAACCGAACTCACCATGGGTGTACACCCAGTCGCCATCCTGCTGCCCATTGCGGTATTCGCCCTTTTCATACAATTGGCCGTTCGTGGCGTAGCGTTGTACTAATCCTTCGGGTTTGCCATGGTTAAAGTTGATTAATTCAAGCAATTGCCCAGAACTTGTCTCATTACGGAATTCACCATCGAGCTCGCCTTGGGCATCATAGCTAAAGGTGAGGGTGGCATCCTCTTGTTGTTTTTTCCATTTGCCTGAGGGCTTGTCGTTGGCATATTGGCCTTGCTCGGCCAGCCATTGTTCCCCTGTCTCATGGTTAATTTTCAGCATTTCGTAGGGGCCTTCGCGCTTACCCTCTTTAAAATATTCCCGGGTAATCACTTTTACAGTTTGACTGCGGTTTAGGGTTTGCAGATATAAACCGGTCAATTGGTTATCGATATGCTCGCTGCGGCTAATTAACTCACCTTGCTCAAATATTTCGTTGAGAACCCATTTTTTAAGCTTGTCTTCTTCGATGTTAGAGGTAAGTTGACCTTCACTAAAGCGTTGATGCTTACGGTAAACCCAGTTGTTGTCTTGGTGTTTTTCTTCGGTTGAACTGAGCATTTCGCCCTTTTCATTGTATTTAATCGATAACTTCACATTCCATGGCGCCTCTATGATTTCCTTTTGGGCTATCTGGCCATTTTTAAAGTAATCCAGTTGTTCACCGACTTTATAATCATTGTGGTAGCGGTAGTGGCGCTTTACCTTGCCATCGTCGAAATATTCGAAGTAATCCCCGTGTTTCTTACCTTTGACATAAGCTTGGGTCGAAATGATTTTACCAAAGCTCCAATTGGTCTCGTTGCCATGTGTAAGCCCATCCACCATAGGGATTTCGACGTGTAAGTTGCCATTGTCATAGTACTGGGTAACACAAGTACCACTATTACAGACCTTGCCCCTAAGCTTGCCCTCGCTATCAAAAAGCTCGCTTATACCGACCTCTTTGCCATCTTTATAGGTCGTTTTGTAACGGATCTTTCCACCTTCCCAGTAACCCGTTTCAAGGCCTTGTTTAACGCCATTTTCATAGTGCGATTCAACATACAATTGGCCGGTGGCAATGTATTTTTTAAGCAAACCATGAAGTTGGCCTTGCCCATTGCGAAAGCCTTGTTCATAGGGTTTGCCATCCTCAAAGTAACATTGATAAGCACCGCGGAATTGTTCGCTCGTGAGGGTTTTGCCAATTTTGTTATCGGCGAGGGCACTGGCGCAGAAAAGCATATCGTTATTTTTGTAATAAACCTCAGCCTTATAATTGCCGTCGATAACTTCGGTCGATTGTTTTAGATAGTATTGAGCCTGTTTTTCATCTTTGACAACCTTCCAATGGGCATCGAGTAACACCTTTTGTGCATTGGCATTGGCACTGATAGTGATACAAATAAGTACCAGTGCTCCAAGGAGCAGTTTTACTGTAAATAGACGCATAACCGCTCCTTTTTATGGCAAAGGTTTAAAGGTGAATTCATAGGGGATGTCGACGGGGTTTTGAGAGAGAGTCATATAACTCACCTTAGCGGCAGGGCCCGCAACACTCAAATAGCGGCCATCGACCAGCGCCTCTTTAATCCGCAGTTCGGTGGTTTCGGGCAGTCGAATCGTTAGGGATTTGCCTTGGGCATCCTCGACTTTAAAGTAGTTCTTAAGATCTTTACTCGGCTCGTCACCATAACCGGTTTTTGTTAGCCAAGCTTGTAAATCGATTAACCAAGGACGTGGGTTAGCTGCCTGCTCTAAGGGTTGCCAACTGATATCACCTTGGCAATGGATTTTTCCTTGGATGTGTTTATCGTAGAAAAACTGCCGCTCGCGGTCGGGCGTCATCAGGGTATAGGCTGGTCCGTTTGGGGCATTATGCTCAAACAGCCAAGTGACTTCGTGTTTCCCCTCTTTAAAACCTTGTTCTATTTCAGGTTTACAGGCACTCGCTAATGCGGCTGACATAGGAATATACAGATTATGGCCATTTTCAGTCTCAGGTTTTATCCCTTGGATCGCACTGATTTCGGCGTTTGATGGCTCAAGATCTTGATAGAGGAAGTTATTGAGGCTCGAATCGCCAAACTCGCTTAAGGGATTGGCCAGATTTTGGTTGTAGTCGGTAAAGGTCACAAAGCGGATGTTCCTGGTTTGGCTTAACTCCGGCTGTGGCTGGCTCTCCAGTATTACAACGGTTTTAGGGATTTCATCTAGCTTAAGTAGCAGGGCGCGGGTGCTAAGGTGATGAGGATCATCGACACCGATTAATTCCCCCAGCAGTTCCTTATCCGTCACCGTTAACCATTTAGGATAATCACCATCGCGACGGGCTTCGGCCATCTTTCCTTTAAATTGCTGAAAAGGAAGGTTAATGTTTTTAGTCTTACTCTGCTTTGTCACGACTTTAAATAGCTTTGCCTCGGCGTCGAGCACCTGAATCGTGAGGCTCGCATCGCCAAAGGTATAGGGAGTGGCGACCAGTTCATCCCACGATTTTTCGACTATCTTATTGCTTTCGGGGATAAGAGTCAGCTTGGCGGTGATATGGTCTATCTGTTTGAGTTTATTGGCGGTGTTGTCCCAGCCTGTGGCGATAAGATCTACCGAAGACTCAATCGAGCGGTTGAAATTCATCGCCACACCTCTGCTGTGCTGCCAGAAGTGAATGTCTATCGGATTTCCGCTGGCATCAAAGGCGGCTAAGTCTTCATAATTCACATTAGCAACCACATATCGCGGGCTCATATTATGCACAAAGCGCAATTGCAGCACTTCTGGCGTGTCAGCGCCCCATGGGCCAATATTATCAAGAATACCTTGCTGATCAGCTAATAAGGATTTTATAAAGTCCTTATCATGGGCTTTATATTCCCGCGGAACATCGCTAATCGGGTAGAGCTCTTTTTGCAGATCATCTATATCACGCTCCGCATCGTAGTTAGCGTCGGCATGCCAAAGCATGCTCATAATATAAGGGCTATCCTTGGGCGCCATGGCGATGCGGCGGGTGAGAGTACTGCCTTGCTGCACTTCTTGTTGAAAAAACGCCATGCTCTCTAACCAACCGGTTTTGCGGTTAAGCTCGAACTTGCCATAGGCCTTAAAGTTGTCTTTCTCACCTTGTACTACTGCAAATAACTTATCTTCGGTCACTTGCTCAACCGTCCAAGTTAGGCGTGCATCCATGGGGGCGCTGATGCTATAACCGACCCTAGGCTCAAGTGCTACAGGCAAGGTTGGAGCTTGTTTAAACAAGCTATTAAGATTCACCCAGTGGTCAAATAATTCCTTGATATCTTTTTGGTCCATCTTGGCAATGGGAGTCAGTTGGCGGACTTCACCATTGTTAAATTCCACATTAAAGCCATCTTTAACCAACTGAAAGATTTCATTAGAGTTACCTTTAGGGTCGATATTACTCACCGGAATCGGCATGCCATAATCGCTAATTTGCAGCATATTAGGTTGGATAAAAAAACGGGCGTTATGGGTTAACGGCGTTGTTAAGCTGGTCGCCTTACCCTCTGCATTCTGTAATTGGTAATCCAGCAGCAGTCGTGCCTGCAGCACTTTGCGGGTTTCAAAGCCATCATTGAGGTTTATGGTGGAGATAATCTGATATTCACGCTCTGTGGGTATGTTGGTATTAACTGAATTGGAGGGTGACGTTGAGTTATCGCAGGCGGTTAACAAGAGTGTTATACCTGCCATTGTCAGTGTGATTGCGGCGTTAACTGCCTTGTATTTCACTATGGCCATTCGTACTCCTTTGGCTACGCATGTTATTGAAATGTAAACTCATTAATCTTTTTCTGGCGACATTATACACAAAAAATATCTGGGGCATAAAAGAAAACCCAAACCAAGCTTGCTTGATTTGGGTTTGTGTTGATCGCGGTTTTGCTGCGCGAGAGTGGCTAACTTAGTGGTTAACTCAATGGTGAGATGAGTGCTTAAAAAAGCCCAAGCTGATGGATTACAGCGAGAGGATCACGCTGGCAATTGCTGCACTCATGAGGTTAGCGAATACGCCAGCGGCAATGGCGCGAAAACCATTACGGGCGATAAATTCGCGGCGCTCTGGCACCATGCTACCCAGCCCACCGATCAAAATCGCCATGGTTGAAATGTTCGCAAAACCACACAGGGCAAAAGTCACAACGGCCTGAGAATGGGCGCTCAGTTGGTCTTCGACTTTCATTAACTGGATGAAGGCTACAAATTCATTCACCACGATTTTTTGGCCAATCAGTGAGCCCGCAGTAATGGCTTCATGCCAAGGAATACCCAGCAGCCAAGCCATAGGGGCGAACAGATAACCGAGCAAGAACTCGAAGCTTAACTGGTAACCGAACCATTCACCCACAGCGCCTAACATGCCGTTCAACAGGGCGATAACGCTGACAAAAGCTAGCAGAGTGGCACCAATCCCGACTGAGATCCGCATGCCAGACATAGCGCCATCGGCTAAGGCTTCAACCACATTGGTGGCGCGTGGCAGTTCGACAGAGGTGATTTCATCGGCACTATTTTTATCGTTTTCGCTAGGCGGCATAAGAATTTTTGCCATCAACAGACCCGCTGGCGCAGACATAAAGGCGGCGGCAATCAGATAGTTAAGATCGACACCTAAAGCGGCATATCCCACTAATGTACCGCCCGCGACTGAGGCTAAACCACAGCTCATTACCGCGAAGAATTGCGAATCGCTCATGTGCTTTAAATAAGGTTTGATCACCAGCGGCGCTTCAATCATGCCGACGAAGATATTCGCCGTGGCAGATAAAGACTCGGCGCGGCCCGTGCCCAGTAAACGCTGCAGACCACCACCAATAATGTTGATCACCTTAGGCATAAGACCAATATGGTATAGAGCTGAAATCAGCGCCGAGAAGAAGATGATGATACCTAAAACATTGATCGCAAATACGAAGCCGACTTTACCCGTGGCGAGATCGCCAAACAGGAAACCAATCCCTTCGTTGCCGTAGGCTATCACGCTCGACACGCCCGCCGTAACAGACTGCAATACGGCCTTACCCGCAGGGACGTAGAGCACTAACAGGGCAAATATAATTTGTAGGCCTAGGGCTAAAATCACAGTGCGGTAGGGAATGTTCTTGCGGTTCACTGACAGTAACCAAGCAAAAAACAAGATGCTAATCATGCCTAATATCGCGGTCATAATGGGTTTATTCTTTTGAGTGATAGAAGAAGTCGCGCATTGTAGGCCGAGTCAGCGTAAGGGCAAGTCGCGGGCGTTACTGGGCTGTTACGATAAAAGTGTCGAAAATAGCAACAGTTTAACTTGCTGTTTATGCAGGAGAATAAAATAAATTTCGGCTACTGTTGCCCAGAGGAAATAATATTTATGTCTGCGGCAATAATCGAAATCATGCCACAGACGACTTTAGGCTGGTGTCGTAGTCAGTACTTTTTTGAAATGCAGCTTAAGTGACTGCAGTTTAAGTGACTGTCTTACCTAACCAAGGTTTGAGCTTTTTATCCCAGTAGGGCGGGTGGCCGATATGGGACTTTAAACACTCGATTATCACCTTGTACTTAGTCGGTAAATGGCGCCGCCTTGGGTAAACCACATAAACGGGCATCTGTTGCAGTGGTTTCCAATCGGGTAAGAGTTGGATCAGTTTTCCGCTTTGAAACTCATCACTGAGTAAATACGTGGCCACATAGCCTATGCCGCGCCCTGCAATCACCGCATTGCGCACGGCTTCGGCTAAATCGACACGGTAATTTCCCGCCACATGCACGGTTTGTTCTAGGTCATCCTTAGCAAAACTCCAGCGATCATAATTACGGCTCTTGCTTTGATAGATAACGCAATTATGTTGCGCTAACGCCTGTGGATGGTGTGGCACGCCGTACTTGAGTAAATAATCGGGAGAGGCGACCACCACAAAGTTAGTCTCGGCGAGGTGCTGGGCGATATAACCTTCGTTCAGCTGTTCATGGTTAGTGATCCACAGATCGAGACCTTCCTCTAGCATGTCGGCTTTATGGTCGAACAGGCTTAGCTCAAATCGCAATTCGGGGTACTTTTGCTGCAACACTTCCAGCGCGGGGATAATGTGTAAGGTGCCAAAGGACTGGGAGGAACCGAGGCGAATCGTACCGCTAATGTCATCGCGGGCATCCAGCATAATCGCATCGGCATTTTGCGTCGCTTCAAACACTTGCTCACAGTAATGGGCAAACTGTTGGCCCGCGTCGGTTAGCACTAAGGTGCGAGTGGTCCGCTGGACTAACAGTAAGTTCAGCTCGGCTTCCAGTGCGCCAAGCTGCTTGCTGACATAGGAAGTCGAGGTTTTTAACTTGGCCGCCGCTTGGGTAAAACTACCACTGGTCACCAGAGTGTGGAATATCACCATCTGGCTAGCTCTATGTTGTATCACGCTAGGCCCTCTAGAATCTAAATCGCTATTTTAAGCTAGCCTTGCCCTAACCGACAGCCGTTTGTGCCGATCGTGTGCTATTTCAAAATAAACTTACCAAACGGCACACGTTAAAGTCAGTTGCCCTAAGTGCGATTCTTACTTTACTCTTGAGTTAAATCTTAACACCCACAAGCTAGGGAAGACGTGTTACCTGTGGTTAGCTTGTTCAATGGAGGAATAACGATGACACAACAAGACAAGCAAGCCTTAGCAGAAACAAGTCAGATACATGCCCAGAAAGTACAACCGATACCGCAGGAAGCCTTTGACTGGTATGACGAATATGCCCATGGCATTATCGATCGCCGTGAGTTTATGGGGCGGCTCGCAGGACTGGTGGCGCTTGGTTTCACCATGACGATGCTCACGGGCGCACTCTTGCCGAACTATGCACTTGCTGAGCAAGTCTCCTTTAACGATCCCAGTATTCAAGCCAGTTATGTTAAGTTTCCCTCGCCAAATGGTTACGGTGAAGGGCGCGGCTACTTAGTCATGCCCGATGAGTTATTGCTCGCGGGCAGTGCCGCAGGTGAGCCGAAAACCTTAGATCTCAGTAAAAAAGCCGCTGTGGTATTAGTGGTGCACGAAAATCGTGGCCTAAATCCCTATATCGAAGATGTGGCTCGCCGATTGGCCGCGCAGGGGTATATCGCCTTCGCCCCCGATGCGCTTTATTCCCTCGGTGGTTATCCGGGTAATGATGATGCGGGCCGCGCCATGCAAAGCAGTTTAGACAGAGCCAAAATCGAGCAAGACTTTATTGCCGCTGCGCAGTTTTTAAAATCCCATCCCCAAAGCAATGGCAAACTCGGTGCCGTAGGTTTTTGCTTTGGCGGCTATATCGTCAATATGCTGGCCGCCACGATTCCCGATGAACTCAATGCAGGCGTACCTTTCTATGGCACACCCGCGGCTGCAGAACTGCGTAGCCGAGTAAAGGGGCCACTTATGTTGCAATTTGCTGGGCTCGATCAGCGGGTAAACGACACTTGGGCCGAGTACGAAACCCAGCTAAAAGCCAACAAAGCCGATTACGTCGCCTATCTTTACCCGAATGTGAATCACGGTTTTCATAACGACTCCACTGGCCGATACGATAAAGCCACCGCCGAACTCGCTTGGGCGCGCAGCTTAGCCTTTTTTGATACTCGACTGCGTGGTTAGTGAGAATAAACGCCGTTGACTGACAGATTTTCGTGCTCTAAATCATTCAAGCAAAAGCCGACTCTAGAGTCGGCTTTTATTTTAAATCTCCCACATACCTATGTGGGTTAGTCGTGCTCGAGGATCACTTCTTTTAAGCTTTGGATGGTTTTTACATCGAGATTACCAGCTTGTGTGCTCCAGGTGAGTCTTAGGTAATTGGCTAAGTCTTTAATCTGCTCGTCGCTTAACTCATCAGCATATCCCGGCATGGCATAAAAGCTGGTGGTAGCGTTGTAATGCTGGCTCTGAATGCCTTTTAGTATTACGGCGACGATATTATGAGGACTCGCTTTATCTAAGGTGGCGTTTCCTGCCATCGCGGGGGCGACATTAGGGCGACCTTCACCATTTTGACCATGGCAACCGGCGCAGTAACCTTTGTAGAGCGTATAGCCTGGCAGTTCAGGTTTATGGCCGTTAAAGGTGAGCGGATCCGGTTTAAGATCATCGTCGTTATCGAGCAGATAACTGCTTACCGCGCGCATATCATCATCGGTTAAGTGGCTAAAGCTGTGATACACCACGGGATACATGCCGCCAAAGACGGTGCCTTTACGGGAGTAGCCTTCGGTAAACAGCGACTTAAGATCCTCATGGGTCCAGTTCTGCCTGTTAAGCTCAGCGGGGCGAATGTCCGATGCCTCTAGCCCTTCGATAATCGCGCCCTCAAAGTGCTTGTCCTGCTCCATGGCAAACAGCGTGTCTCTTGGGGTGTGGCATTCACCGCAATGCCCTAGGGCATTGACTAAGTAATTGCCACGATTCCAATGCTCGCTTTTTTCCTTGCTCGGGGTAAATTCCTTGGCATCGTGGGCGACTAAGTTCCAAGCTTTTAGGCCAAAACGCAGGTTAAACGGAAAGTACACATCATTGTCGCGGTTGGCTTGTTTGATGGGTTTAGTACTCATCAGATAGGCATAAATCGCCTGAGTGTCTGCGTCCGTGAGCAAACTGTAGGAAGTGTAAGGCATAGCAGGATAGAGGTTGCCGTTGATGCCAACACCGTGGTGCATGGCATCAAAAAACTCCTCGTAACTGTATTTGCCAATACCGGTTTCTTTATCTGAGGTGATATTGGTTGAGTACACAGCACCAAAGGGCGTTTCGAACGGCAAACCGCCCGCGAGTTCGCGCCCACCCACCGCAGTATGGCAGGCCACGCAGTCACCTATCTTCATCAGATACGCGCCGCGTGCGATGTCGTTATTCGTATTGCCGCCTTCATCGGCAACGCTGCTGGAACAGGCGAGCAAACCTAGCCCTAAGCTCAGGAGTAGATTGTGGCTCAACAGATTTTTTATCCTACTAATGTACGAGAAATTGCGCTGGAAATAGCGCAGATTGGCTGATGTCATCACAGGGTTAACCCCTTAGTTTTGAGGATCAGATCTTTGACCGCCGCATAGTATTTTACGTAGCCAGTACAGCGGCATACGTGTTCACTCAAGGCATCTTCAACGACTTTTTCAACTTGATCTTTAGCGATAGGTTGTCGCTCTAATCGCTCAAGCAGTGCGGTTGATTCGTTGACAAAGCCCGAGGTACACCAACCACATTGAAACGAAAAGTGCTCTAAAAAAGCTTCTTGCACTGGGCTTAGGGCGGTGATTTCGCCGAGGGAGTTTTGTCTAGCATGACCTTCGACAGTGCGGACGCGCTTACCATTGAAACGCTCTACACCATTGATGCAGGTACGCACCACTTCGCTCATGCCTTGCTCGTCGTCGACGATCACTGTACAGGCGTGGCATACGCCTGCGCCACAACCAAACTTAGTGCCTGTGAGGTTCAAGTATTCATGTAGAAACTCAATCATCATCACACCATCGGCGACTTCAATCGGGCCTACGGCTTGGTTATTAATGGTCAGTTTAATAGACTGGCTCATGCCATGGCCTCCTTAATTTTTTTCGCTGTCATAGGTAAATCGTAAAAGCGGACATGGGTTGCTTGATACACGGCTTCAATCAGCGCCGCGACCACAGGGATCATCACCACTTCGGCGATACCACGGCTGGGATCGTTATCAGATAACTGCGGCAATATGGTATGACGTTGATCCCACACGCCCACATGCCGCGCTAACGGCACCTGATAGCGATTGAGGTTCCAGGTACCATTACCTGCGCCTGCTTCAAATGGCGGTAAGCCTTCATGCAGTGCATGGCCTATTCCCATCGCAAGGCCACCTTGAATTTGCCCTTCGACTAATTCTTTAACAATCACTTTGCCCGCCTCTAACCAAGTATGAGAACTCAGTAGCGTGACTTCGCCATTGCCTTCGTTAACGGCCACTTCAACCAAAGTGGCGCAGGGGGCGTAGTAAGTCACCATGGCATTGTTCAGTTCGGCTCTGGGATAACTCATGGCTTGACGATCGATCAAGTGATAGCCATTAGACTTCATGCTGGCTTGACGCGCTTTGATACTCATAGTCGTGTCAGAGGTGGCCGCAAACGTTGCGTTGCCTTCGCCGTATTGCAGCGCCAGCGCATCGAGTGCTAAACGCTCTTTAGTGCCAAGAATGTCGAAATCGGCTTCAGCCCAAGCCCAGCGATTAAAGGCATGGCCCATCACGCCGACCACTAAACCCATGTCGTGGGCGCGTTTAGCGAGAATATCCAGCGACAATGGCGGAAAGCCCAAGGCAGTTAGCTTGCCATCGACCCAGCGACCATCCCGTGAGTTATGCAAATTAGTCGAGCCCATCGGAGTGTTAAAATACAACTCGTTCCAAATTGATACCGCCGCAGGCCACAGGCCGTGACGATAGATAATATCGGCGGCGATGCGGCTGACATGGCTTTGATAATAGGCCGACATAGATGCCGACGATGCCATGGCTTTAACGGGCGTCCAGCGTGGATTAGCCGTCATTTCATCTTGGCGTTGCTGCGAAATAATATAAGGATTATCGGTTTGCACTAATTGCATTGCATCCCAAATATCCACTTCGGCGAGTTTTACTTCATCGGCAAAGTTGCCAAGGGCATCGCTGACCACAACGGCTTGCGAGGTTTGCGTGCCTGTGCCCATTTCGATAAAGCCGATTTCTAGGGTGATTTTACCGTCTTTAGCTAGGCGAACCGCCGCACTTGGCGCCGCTGCGCCCGTACCATAATCTTTGGTGGCGATACCAAAACCGACGCCGTAACGCATCCCCGGATGTTTGGCCTCATAGTCCTTTTTATTCACCGCGCGGTTTTGCCACACTGGAGCTTGCTCGGCCATCTCGAGCATTTCGCGGTAACGTAAAGTACCGTTAGGAATCGCACCTTGAGTATTGCGCTGGCCGGATTCCATCACGTTGGCGGCGCGCAGTTTAAAGGGATCAACCTTTAGCTCGTCGGCTATCTCGTGGATCATACATTCCATCGCCGTCATCGATTGCAGCGTGCCATAACCGCGCATCGAACCCGCATCTGGATTACGCGACGCATAGGCGGTGGCGATAATATCGTTGCGCGGCGTGTAGTAAATGCTTTGCATCGCTGTCGCACCAACCGAGGTCACAGACGGGGTAAAGTTGACTCGTCCGCCGCCATCGACTGTCATCTGTGAAGTTAAGGCTTGGATTTTTAAGGTCGATTTATCCACCGCTAAGCGGCTTTTCATGAGGAACGGATGACGTTTAAGGCCAGATTGGAATTGTTCGAATCTGTCATTGGCGAGTCGGATTGGCCCCTTGGCATAAACAGCCGCGATCACGCCGTAATAAGGAAATATCGAATGGTCTTTCGCGCCAAATCCACCGCCGATATAAGGCGAGTGCACCACAAGATGTTTTACCTTGCCTGCCAGTGGGCTAGATAACAGCATGTGCACTGCCATCTCTTGAAAGTCCTGCGGCGACTGCGAGGTAATAACCGTATGAAAGGTTTGGCTAGTTGCGTCATACCAGCCGTTAAAGGCTTCGGGTTCCATCATCATAGGATCGATGATCTGGGTGCGATATTCCCGCTCTAACACTTGCCATTGTTGATTGGCTTGGGCGCTAGCAATCTGCTTATCTATCTCACCCGCATAATAAAGCCCGCGCTCAGACACTGTCCCTTTGGCATTCGGATTGCCTAACCATTCAGGCTTGCGATCTTTTACGCTGGGGAAAAACAGCCCATCGTGGAGTGGGCTATATAAATCTTCCCGTGCGCCATTTTCACCTTCAACTCGAATAAGGCGCCAGCTGGCGTAAGGGTCTTTAGAGTCCGACACAAACGGCGTTTGCTCACCAAAGCGCAGTAAGGTCTGGTCAAATTGCAGCAAGGACTTAGCTTGCTTAAAGGCGGGGAAACTGTCGAACAACAATATAGCCACCGCATGACCTAAGTAGTCAGCGGTTTGCCCCTCGGCCAGTAACATGTTGTCACCGTAAAAATCGGGCAGCTTGATTTTATCACGGGCCAGATCGGCCGCAGTGATCACTTTATAGGGCTTAGCCGACGCGGGCAGGTGGTCGAGTGAAAAGCCTTGATAAACATGGGAGGCATCGGCAGCGCGAAGTATAAAAGCGTAACCTTGCTGCTTGGGCCAGCCCTCCATGTCCATAGCGCGGTAATCACGGCCATAGACTTTTTGGCCTGTGACCTTAGCTATGCCGTCGTTACGAAACTTAGGTTTGGATTGACCATTAACCTGAGTTTGCCATTGGGCTGCCAGTTCAGGTGAGACAATCGCCGCATTCGCGCGACTCATTTCCCACAACAAAGGGGCCGAATATACGGCAACCCCGCCAATCACACATTGCTTGATAAAGGTCCGGCGTGACGTATTAGATGGTTCCATATCTCAACCTCAGTTGTGCTTCCGTGTAATATCAGCCGCGCTGCATGGTATCGCCCGATATAAGCGTGTTGTCGATCGACTTTTTATTGATTGTTGCGACATAGCTTTGATAAACACTGAATGTAAATTTACATTAGCCACGTTAGCATGTAGGGCCGAAAATGCAAATTTAGGCGGTTAATCGTTGCAGTTTTGACCAAGCTAAATCAGAGTGTAAAACCCGTGTTATCAGGCTTCTGCAGTGATGTTCGCACTGTGATTCAACTCAGTTACGTTATGGCTGAATTTTGTTCAGCACCCTTTGCGCTGAGCCCTTGAGCAATGCGCTCAATTGGGGCTTATTTGCGCGCCAAAATTAGGTCGCATGTAATAGTGAGTTAATACGGCCTAGCGGCCGAGGTGAATCAAAGTCGTGGGGCTTCACCCCCCTGATTTTCAATCAAGAGTCGACCAAAAGGGAAAAAACGCCTATTCCCCTTTTGGAAATCCCTTGCCGAACAACGTCCATGTCTAACTGCCAGTTCGCCATCCCTGGCTCTCGTTCGAAGCGCTGCTACGCAGCACTCACCCTAGCGAAGTTACATGCATTGATTAGTGGCTTCGTGCTTATTCGAAAATAGCTAACGCTTCCGATGGTTCCGCTTTACATCCCTGTAAAGCCCTCCAGTTCGGCAATCCCTGCCTCTCGCTCATAAGCACGAAAATCATCAATTTTCATTCGCCCCTTCACCGAAAGCTACACAGACGTCCTGTCTGCGTCACGCTATTTTCTTCAACGCCCTTCAGCAACTTCGCAGGGGAAGGTGTATTCCTTCGACTAAGGAGTTGTTGGCCAGTACCAATAAGGCTAATTCACAAATTAGTCATCACTTAACTATCTAATTTGTAATGCTAAAGTTATAGACAAGTGTACGCTATGTCGCTATCTTAGGTTTTTAACAAGGATGAGCTTTAATCGCGTACCCGCGATTCGAGTCACTTGCATCAGGACGATGTGTCTTTTCTCTTTCTTAGATACCCAACTCCTCCTGCAAATTGGTGAATATGCTTTGGCACTTATTTTCTTGTTGCTCTGTGTTTTTCGCACTGTACTGAGTGTTATGGGTTAACAGTTTTGCATTGAGTTAATGCGGCCTAACGGCCGAGGTGAATCAAGGTCGTGGGTCTTCAACCCACACCCGACCAAGGAGGACTGCTCGTCCTATCCTCCTTGGATGCTCCAAGACGCCCCTAGCGAAGTTACATGCATTAGTTACTGGCCTAGCGCTTATTCGAAAATCACTAACGCTTCCGATGGTACATCCTGTACCCCGAAAGCTAGCTCGGCATCCATGCCTCGCTCACGTTATTTTCTTCAACGCCCGTCGGCAACTTCGCAGGGTATTGGTGTAACTCTTGGCATTAGTGTTTATTCAAAAAACTTTATTAAAATTCAGATTGTTACTTGTATGGCTACTATTTGGCTAAGGAATAAAATGTCTGTTGCTCTAAATACATTTAAGCGTGCAATCAATGATGCAAGAGCTTTGATCGAATGCTACGACGAACTAAATGTAAAACAGGAATCACAAGCATTGGGTGCATTAAAAAGAGCCGCTTTGATCATGACTATGACGGCTTGGGAAACCTATGTAGAAGATGTTGCTACAGAACTTTTCAACAACAAGTTTGGTGCACTAAAAGGGTGTCAAATTGGAAACTTTATGGAGCAGCAGTTTTCTACCCGCTTGAAAATGTTTCATAACCCAGACTCCGCTAAAACGAAGCAAATTTTTGAAGAGTTTTTCGGGATTGATGTTACAGAGCATTGGAAATGGCCGAATTACATCCCTAAACAAGCGAGAGAAACCCTTAATACTTGGCTAAGAAAGCGTGGAGATGCGGTTCATCGTGCGCAGGTTGAAATAGGAACACCTCAAATTATTAAGCGTGATGAAGTGGATAAGTGTATTCGGTTTATTACTGAATTAGTGACAGCAACAGATAAAGCATTAGGTTCAGTTTAGTTAGGGTTATGTGAGCTGCAATGAAACTAATACTACAAATTACCTTAGGTATCTTGCTAGCGAGCTTAGTCACTTTGTTGGTGCGAATTGGCTATTTGAGTTATGTCGAATACCGCCTGACACAAGGGCTTAATGAGTTTGCTATGCAACAAAAGCAAACGGAACTTGCTCGCCAGCAGGCAGCGAAAGATCGCCAGCTTGCTGAGTACCAAATTCAGCAAGAGTTACAGCAAAATGCGGCAGAAAAATCCAGACTAGCCAAACAAAATGAGGCCGCACGAATACGCAAAGCCGAAGCATGGCGCAAGTATTATCTAGTCCCCGAAGACTGTAAAAACTTTAAGTCCGACGAACACATGGTCAATTGCATCAACCACAAAGCCGATGCAAAAGCAGAATTTGATAGGGCGTATGATTCAGGTGAGTTATTAATGCCTTAGTAAGTTAATAAATATTAAAAATGCACTTTATTTAGACTTTATATGCTGTGAAAAATTACTATAGCTTACTTGAATGACATACAAACCTTAGGTTAATAAAAATTATTAGTGAGAATATATGACTGATTTTGAACTTGACTACCCTTTTAAACATACATCTTATGAGATTCCACATACAGAGAATGAAGTTACTAGAGTAGATGCGATAAATAATTTGCATTACTTACTAAATAACAATGCATTTATATTCATAAATGGCGAGAGTGGCATAGGTAAAAGTATACTGCTGAAGCAGTTTTCAAATGAAATAGGGGGGAATGTAATAGCTCTATTTATTGATTCCGTTAGTAGCTTATCAATAACAGAAGAAGCCATTAAATACGATGTTTCAGAACAAGTGTCATGGTTAATTCATGGGAGGTCAAATACAGATGATGTTCAAAATGATAATTACTCTAGAAATATCTCTGTACTAAGTCACTATGTACGAAAAAACACTGAGGATATTGTTTTTATTATCGATGGATTAGATGAAATTCAGGATGCTGACTTAGTAGTTAAAGTCATAAAATTAATACCCTTTCACATATCTGGTATTAAGTTCATTATAAGTAGTAATAAACAAGATGTGTTTGATACATTCAAGAAAAGAAAAGAGAAAACTGTATATTATCAAGTGCCTTTAATGAATAGGACTGAGTGTGTTTTAATGCTTGGGAACGGAGTTACGGAAGATGATGTAGATAATCTCTGCTCTATCTACCAACCATTACCAGAAAAGTTATCATCAATTAAAAGGATTTTAGAAAAAGGTCATAGTATCGACAAACTATTGAATGACTGTGGAGAGCATAATAGTTCAATACTTGATGCTGAGTGGTTATTGAATGAACAGTTGATAAATGACAATATAGAAGCATTATGCCTTATTACATATTGCCCTTTTCCTATGGAATTGTATGAGTTATCCGAAATCGTAAATTTAACTGAAGATGAATTATTTGAAGTTTTTTCACGATTTTCATTTTTAAAGTGTATTGATAAAAAAGTTGAATTTGTTAACAAGGCATTTAAATTTTTCCTTGAAGGTAAACTGTATAAAGGTAGGGAAAGATTCAGGGATGGAATAAAAAGTATTATAAGTAGTAGAGATCGAACTGCTAGTAATATTGTGTCTATAGTAGATTATAAATATACGGAAAAAGATTATGATGGAGTTATTTCAGAATTAAGTAACGGTGAAATAGTAAAGGTCTATCGTGAACGAAGTAGTTTGAATACAATTTCAAAACTATTGAAAATTGCAATAAAATCATCCGTAGATAAAAAGTTTTTAGTAGATAAGATAAAGTTTAGTCATTTAGCCTCTTTGATTAAAGGTGTTTCTGAAATTTCTGTGCTGAAAAGTGAAATTGACTTTTATTTATCGGAAAATAATTATTTATCAGCAACAGACTTAGCTGAAGAGGCTATTCAGGATGAGGATAAAATACAGTTACTCTCTATTATTGCGGGACATCAGAAAAAACACGGGGTTAAAGCTGATGCCAATCTTATTTCTAAAATTGAGTATTTGTATTCCGGTCTAGATTTGCAGCATCTTGACGTCACAACATCAATGGATATATCTGTCTGTATATTTCCAATATTTCCAAAGCTTTCTTTTGAAATTATATCTCACATAGATAAAATGGGCGCTTCTGGCGAGAATAAATCAGACTATGCATATGCAAGATTTTATTTTGAAGCGGTGTTAAAAAATAATGATGATTTAAATGATGTGAATTTTGAAGGTATGGATGTTGATGAGAATTTTAAACAGTCAATAAAAAGCATTCAGGATCTTAAGGGTAATTTAAGTGTTGATAACTTTATTGATGAAATTAGAAATTTAAAATTATCAGATGGCGATAAGATATCATTGATAATCGAAGTGGTTAAAATATTTCCTCAGCATAAAGAAGTGCCTAATCTTGTTCTTGATTGCTTAAATATGATCGTTGAAACTGCAGAGTACTCAGGAAGTTGTTCAGCTTATAAAAATGTTTCACAATGTCTTGCCTGTCATGATGAAACAGAGGTTACATCTGAAATTAGGAAAAAGATAATTCAGCAACTTCCGAGGTTAAAAGAGATTGGACCAACGGTTGATTATGTCTGTGTGCTTTTAAATTTATCAGCATTCGAGTTTATAAACAAACAGGATGGAACTAGAAATGAAGAGATCTTTAAATATGTTAAGACTGAAATCTCTGATTATGTTGTTTGTTTAAGGTCTGTTATGTGTATTCAGTCCTCTTGGTTAAAATCAAAATATGATAAATATTTTGGGGAAATATCTAAGTTTAAGATTGATGTTTTTGAAAATATACTTACTGAGACTGCTCAGCATTATAATGTTTTAAAAGAATCAATTGAGGAAGAGGCTAAAGTAAATTTAAAGAATGCAATTTTTCTAAGTAAAAAGTTAAATACAAAAAGTAGAATGGAAAAAGCAATATCTAAAGCTATAATTAGTCATGTTCAGCATTCTGATAATGTTGATATAATTTTCATTTGTGATACGTTACCTTTTATAAAAGGAACTGTGGAATATACTAGTGCAGCATTTTCATTGATTAAGTATGTCAGTGAGTGTTATTGCGAAGATAAAACTTTGAATAAAAGTCAGTTTGATAGATTGAAAAAAGTTAGAAATAAAATTACTAATAACGCTGATAGAATTAGGTATGTTGCATATCTATTGTGTGTTTATATGAGGTTGGAATTTAGGAATGATATTGTTCAACGCCAATTGGTTGATGAATTTTATGAATGTTTTTCAAATATTGATGGAGATTGGAATAAAATAAATGTTGGGTTCAAATCTGGAAATATTTTATCAACAGTATTGAATGATATGTCAAAGGAAATTAAGAATAAGGTTATAGATGTAAGGCGGAACTCTGATATAGACGCATATGAAATAAAGGAGTCCTATGTTAAGTGTATTGAGTTAATTATAAACGTTAATTGCTCAATTCTTAAGTCGTCTGGTATAGTTGATGGTAATATTGATAGAGTCATTGGTTCAGTATCTATTTTAAGTGGGAATATTGAACGTTCTAGATTACTTTCAAAGTTAATTTCATCTCTCCAGACTAATAAATTTGAGTCACAAGCGTCAGCAATAATAAACTCTAATGTTTTGTGTATGTTAGATAGTTACTCCAAAGTGTATAGTAAAGAGTATGGGATAGTTCTTTTAAATATAGCTCCATGTATTTATAAATATGACAAAGGTATGTTTGAAGATTATCTTAGTGTGATTAATGATGATGCTATAAGGAATGAAATATTAAGTTCGACCATTTCATATTTATTTGAAAAGATAATGTTATGGGAACCATACTATTATGTCGAAAAGAACAGTTACGACTTAACATTTCTCGATGTAAAGAATATTTTTGGACTGTTAACTTCCTCCACACAGGATTGGTTGATTTTTTCTCATTTGAAGCGTTTAACTTATGCTTTGAAAGTTTCATTTAAGGGTAATAATTTTTCTGAAGCACAAAAACTTGATGTGTATGGTATGTATCAGGATGTGATATCAATGTTTCCATTGGTGGATTGTATTCAGCATGATGGATATAGTATTTGTGCACAAGCACTTTTACTGAACTTAAAGAAAGAGACTAAGTCATCTTCATGGTTAATTTTAAGTAAGAAAGCAGAGAAAATATCAAATATTGCTGATAGTATTTATACTCGTACTTGTATTCTTGAACTTTCGACATATCTTCCAATTACTGAGCGGAAAAGAGCTTTAGAAGAAGTAATAAATAGTACTCATATAATTAATGTCGCTGTTGAAAGAATTGATTTGATTGAACATATATATTCTTCATGTAAAAGTATATGTGTTAAAACGGTTAAGAACGCATTGAATAAGGCTATTTTAATTTCAACAGAGGAGGATTCAAATGAGTTTTCTTCAAAAAGAAAAGATTTGATAAATGCTTGTTTTGATCTCGATGAAAAGTTGTCTAGTACAATATCCTCTTTAACTGATGCAGACCCTTACAGACGACGGTTAATTGAGGAAAATATTAATGATAAGAAAGAGCTTGAAAGGACAATAGAGGATTTTGGAGAGAATGGTTCTAAAAATTTAAAATATATTGATCAAGATGAATATGCTAAGTTTTGTAGTAATCAGCTAGCAAAAATGAATGCTAATAAAGCTGAGCGTAGAAAAATCGCTCACCTCATGAAATTTATAGAAAATATTGAAGTCTTTTCACCGGAAAATACTCACATTATTTTAAAGTTTTTTCTTCAAGCTTACGGTGATAACTTTAAGACTAAAGAATTATGTGACAAACATCTTCAGCCAATATTCGATGCTTTAGTGCTGAATGCAAAAGATTTTTGTGAAATATATAGGATTAAGGAAGTTTTTCAGCCTAAGTCAGAGATAGTTAATGATTCAATTACGTTGAATGTTGGGAACTCTGAGGTTGGCAAATCAGAGTGTTTTATTAAGAATTGGATCTGTTCATGTAATGTGACAAAAATAATTATTTCTGAACCGTATTTTAAAATTGAAGATTTGATTTTTATATCTAGGGCGATCGATATGGACTTTGATATTGACATAAAAATACTTTCAAGTTTAGAGTCGTATTCAGAATTGTCAAATGCAATGGTTAATGATGGTGGTTTTTCAGATCTAGATGAGTATATTGAAAAGTTTTGGAAAGAAAATATCTGCCCTGATAGAAACCCTAGAGTGGAATTCGTATTCTGTGGGACAGCTAATGATAAGTCTCCGGTTATACATGATAGGTGGTGGCTTAGTTGTGATGGAGGCAGCGGTATTAAAATCGGAACATCTATTGGTGGTATTGGGAAAAAGATATCTGGAATTGAAAAAATGTCACATTTAGGTACTTTAGATACTTTGGAAAATTTAAATGAAATTTTCCAAAAGAATATGAAAGAACATAAAGGACATACGACTAAATATAAATCTGCAATGATCTCTTAGGAAATGGTGACTTTATATATTTATCAATTCTGTTTTTATGGATAATACATCATATATTTTATATAGATTGCTCACATACTTGCATGTTCACTGATCCCCTGCGAAGTTGCTGAAGGGCGTTGAAGAAAATAGCGTGACGCAGACAGGACGTCTGCGTAGCTTTCGGGGGGAAGGGACGCCCCATCGGAAGCGTTAGCTATTTTCGAATAAGCACGAAGCCACTAATCAATGCATGTAACTTCGCTAGGGGCGTCTTGGAGAATCCAAGGAGGATAGGACGAGCAGTCCTCCTTGGTCGGGTGTGGGGTGAAGCCCCACGACTTTAACGATTAATTCAAACGAAGTTTGAAAGTTTAAGCCCTGCGGGTGATTGCAGATCCCAATCACTCGGGATCATAATCCAACACTGGCGCCAGCCACTTCTCCGTCTCTGCGACAGTCATCCCTTTACGCTTGGCATAATCTTCCACTTGATCGCGGCCTATGTTACTCACGCCAAAGTAGCGCGATTTCGGGTGGGCGAAATACCAGCCCGATACTGCTGCTGTGGGGAACATGGCGTAGCTTTCGGTGATGTTCAAGTCGATGGTTTCATCGGGCTTGAGCAAGTCCCATAACAAGCCTTTTTCTGTGTGATCGGGGCAAGCTGGGTAACCCGGTGCGGGGCGTATACCTTTGTATTTCTCACGGATTAAGGCTTCGTTGCTTAACTGCTCATCGGCCGCATAACCCCAAAATTCTTTACGCACGCGTTCGTGCATCCGCTCGGCAAAGGCTTCGGCCAAACGGTCGGCTAAGCATTTGAGCATGATGGCGTTGTAGTCGTCGTGGTTGGCTTCAAAACGCGCCACATGTTCGTCTATGCCGTGGCCTGTGGTCACCGCAAAGCCGCCCATGTAATCGGCGACGCCTGAGTCTTTTGGCGCAACAAAGTCGGATAGGCAGAAGTTGTCGTTGCCGACACGTTCAAGCTGCATCCGCAGGTGATGTGTAGTCATTTCGACTGTGGTACGCGACTCATCTGTGTAGAGCTCAATGTCGTCGTAATTGACGGTATTGGCGGGGAATAAGCCGATAACCGCTTTTGCCGTGAGCCACTTTTCTTCGATGATTTGTTTGAGCATGGCCTGACCATCGGCGAACAGCTTTTGCGCCTCGACGCCGACGACTTTATCGGTAAGGATTTCAGGGTAATGGCCGTGCAATTCCCACGAGCGGAAAAACGGTGTCCAGTCGATACGCTCGACTAAATCTTCTAACGGATAATTATCAAACACTTGGCGACCGAGCACGTTTGGCGTGAACGGGGTGTAATTGGCCCAATCGTGTTGGCAGCGGTTTTCACGGGCCGCTTCGAGTGAGACTATCTCTTTGCGCTTGGCTTGGGATAGGCGCTTAGTGCGCATGTCGTCGTATTCGGCATAGGTTTCGTCTATGGTCGCTTGGCGAGTCTCGTTGTTGATGAGTTTACTCACCATAGGCACGGCGCGGGACGCATCGGCAATATAAATAGCACCATGGGGATAATGGGGCGCAATTTTCACCGCTGTGTGGATTTTAGAGCAAGTGGCGCCGCCGATAATCGCCGGAATGGTTAAGCCTTCACGGTGGAAGGTTTTCACGTTATGCACCATCTCGTCCAGACTCGGAGTGATGAGGCCCGACATGCCGATGATATCGATATTGTGTTCTTTCACCGCGTCGAGAATTCGCTCCACCGACACCATCACACCTAAATCGAATACCTCAAAACCGTTACAGGCGAGCACTACGCCGACGATATTCTTGCCGATATCGTGCACGTCACCTTTTACTGTCACCATCAAAATCTTGCCATTAGATTGGCCTTCGACCTTTTCTAGCTCGATATAGGGGTTTAAGTAAGCCACGGCTTTTTTCATCACCCGCGCCGATTTTACCACCTGCGGCAGGAACATTTTGCCCGAGCCGAATAAGTCGCCGACTACGTTCATGCCGTCCATCAAGGCGCCTTCAATCACATCCAGCGGACGTTTCGCTTCTTGGCGAGCGGCTTCGGTATCTTCATCGATAAATTCGGTAATGCCTTTCACTAGCGCATGGGATAAGCGTTGGCTCACCGGCCAGCTGCGCCATTCTAAATCTTCTTTCTTGCCCACCTGCGCGCCATCACCGCGGAATTTCTCTGCGATTTCAAGTAACTGCTCGGTATTGCTTGAGCCTTCAATTGGGCAGGGCAAGTTAAGCACCACGTTTTCGACCCGCACTTTTAGCTCAGGATCGATATCGTCGTAAATGGCTAATTGGCCCGCGTTGACAATGCCCATGTCCATGCCGACTTTAATGGCGTGGTACAGGAATACCGCGTGAATCGCCTCGCGCACTGGGTTGTTACCGCGGAACGAGAACGACACGTTCGACACGCCGCCCGAAATCATCGCGTGGGGCAGGGTGGCTTTAATCGCTTTAATGGCATCAATAAAATCGACGGCATAGTTGTCGTGTTCATCGATACCCGTGGCAATCGCAAAGATATTCGGGTCGAAGATGATGTCTTCGGGCGGAAAGCCGACCTTATCGACCAGCACCCGATAGGCGCGGGTACAAATTTCGATTTTACGCGCTTTAGTGTCGGCCTGACCTTGCTCATCGAATGCCATGATAATGGCCGCCGCGCCGTAGCGTTTCACTAAGGTGGCTTGCTCGATAAACTTGGCTTCGCCTTCTTTGAGGGAAATAGAGTTAACTATGCCCTTGCCTTGAATACATTTGAGGCCAGCTTCAATCACTTCCCATTTAGAGGAGTCGATCATAATAGGTACGCGGCTGATGTCGGGTTCAGAGGCAATCAAGTTTAAAAACTTGTGCATGATCTCGGCGCCATCGAGCATGCCTTCGTCCATGTTGATGTCGATGATTTGCGCGCCGCTTTCAACCTGCTCGCGGGCGACATCGAGCGCTTGCTCAAACTTGCCTTCTTTGATCAGCTTTAAAAACTTAGCCGAGCCTGTGACGTTGGTGCGCTCACCCACGTTAACGAACAGGGATTGGGCGTCGATAGTCAGTGGTTCCAAACCGGCTAAGCGGCAAGCTACGGGAATATCGGGCAACACGCGCGGGTTATGTCTGTCGACCGCTTCGCGGATCACGCGGATATGTTCAGGCGTACTACCACAACAACCGCCGATAATATTGAGCATGCCTTCGCGCGCCCAATCTTCGATCACATTCGCCATGTCTTCTGGGGTTTCATCGTAACCGCCAAACTCGTTCGGCAGGCCTGCATTCGGATGCGCCGACACATAACACTCACTGATGCGGGATAATTCTTCCACATAGGGGCGTAATTCTTTTGGCCCAAGTGCACAGTTAAGACCGATAGATAAGGGCTTGATATGACGAAGGGAATTGTAAAAGGCTTCGGTCGTTTGGCCAGTCAGTGTGCGGCCAGAGGCATCGGTAATGGTGCCCGAAATCATGATTGGCAATCTGTCTTTTGAATGCTGACCGAATAAGTCATCGAATACCGATTCAATCGCAAACAGCGCGGCTTTGGCGTTTAAGGTATCGAATATGGTCTCGACCATAATGATATCCGCGCCGCCTTCAATCAGTGCCTTAGTGGATTCTTTGTAAGCAATCACTAACTCATCGAAGCTGACGTTGCGGTAGCCTGGGTCGTTCACATCAGGGCTAATCGAACACGTACGGTTAGTGGGGCCTAACACACCGGCGACGTAGCGTGGAATGCCTGTGGCAGCAAAGGCTTCATCACAGGCTTCACGGGCGAGGCGCGCGCCGACTAAGTTAATTTCGGCGGACAGCGACTGCATGTCGTAGTCTGCCATGGCGATGGTGGTGGCGTTAAAGGTGTTGGTTTCAATGATGTCGGCACCGGCGTTTAAGTAGTCGGTGTGAATTTGTTTGATGATGTGAGGCTGTGACAACACCAAGAGGTCGTTGTTACCTTTGACATCCGTATGCCAATCTTTAAAGCGTTCGCCGCGATAGTCCTCTTCTTCCAGCTTGTAGCCTTGGATCATAGTGCCCATGGCACCGTCTAAGATCAGAATGCGCTCTGCAAGCTGTTTGCGAATGTCTGCTAATATTTGGCTGGCTTTGGTTGAGGGTATCGTCATAAATAATTACCTTAAATACAGCTAAGTTAAGTCCAAAAATCGGCCATTGTTATGCTAAGTGCATTTTATTGTCGTCAGCCGACATTTTTTGAATACTTGTTCTTAAAAATTTGCTTTGGACATTTAAACGTATAGACGTCCATAATACGCGACTTATGATTGTCAGGGCAAGATGAAAGTCAAAGGCATTAGGAGCGAGAATCGAGAATCGAGAATCAAGAATTTAGGCACTTGGCTTGAGTTCCTAGCATCTAGTCCCTAACTAAAAAGGCATATATGAAACAAGTTCGGTTGTTATTGTTACGCCACGGTGAGTGTGAAGGCGGCGCTATTTTGCGGGGTCGTGTGGATGTGCCTTTGAGTAAAAAGGGTTGGCAACAAATGTCGGCAGCAGTTGAGTCACAGGCCAGCGTGTGTAGCGCGATTTATAGCTCGATTTCACGCCGCTGCGCCGATTTTGCCCACGCTTTTGCCGCCGAGTTGCATTCGACGGCGGCACTGATATCTGAGTCAAGGCCATTGCAGGCGCAGTGTTTGTCGGGTTTACAGGAAATTGATTTTGGTGATTGGGACGGTTGTCGGCTCGATGAACTGTATCAACAAGAGGGCGAACGCTTAGCTGCGTATTGGCAAAACCCTTGGCAAACTCCGCTGCCTAATGGTGAAACTATGGCAAGTTTTGAGTCGCGGGTGAATGGGACGATTGACCAGATACTCGCCGCCGAGTTTGAACGATTGACCCTTGACTCACATAAAATGGGTAATGAAAACAGTGCCGTTAATGAAACCGCTGACAATATGCCAGCCACTCAAGTGTGGGTCGTGACCCACGGCGGGGTGATCCGTCACTTAATGGCGCGTGCCCTAGGGGTTGAACGGGCGGTGGGGTTTTATAGTCAACTCGATTTACCCGTGGCGGCCGTGGTGAGCATTAATGTGCTGCAAGATGAACAGGGTGTCTGCTATTGGCGTTTAGATTGGCCTAGTGGGCGCAGGTGTTGAGGCCTTATTTCACTATCTCGGCGCTATCATGTAGGCGTGATCGTTTGGCGAGAATAAGCTGACATGAAAATATTCTGATTTAAACAGCATTGCCTAATGGTATAGATGTAGGATAATGCTTTTCCCTGACGTTTGAACCAGATAGCGTATTACATGCGCAATGAGTGATAACGTCGCAGAAATAGGTGTTGGGAATAGACTCTCTTTGTTCGAATCGCTCCGTTGTTTTAATTCACAGTGGCGTTGTTAACAAAGAGCATATCAACCCAAACATAATAGGGAATCGGGGAACTGCTCGTCAGTCAGCCCGAACTGTGCCCGCAACTGTGAGTAGTGAAAAAGATCTCGAATCTTCTTCCCTACGAGTCAGGAGACCTGCCTATTTCTGTTATCGCTGCGTGCAGCCTTAGTTCTCGAGCGGGTGACTCGAGGGAGCAGATGACAATATGCACAACCTTTTTTATACAGGTTTGGACTCGATAGGAGCGCCGCTTAGGTGAAACTTTCCGCAATCCAAACTAATAGCCCCGTGAATGACAGTGACACTAACCCGTCATTGAGCCCGTCAGTCGCGCTCAATGTGAGCCAGTTGAGCTGGTGTATCGATGGCAAAACCATACTTTCCGATATTAACTTTACGCTGCCAACGGGGCAGATGCTGGGGCTGATTGGGCCTAACGGTGCGGGCAAGTCTAGCTTGCTGCGCTGTTTGTATCGGTTTGTTCGCCCAACTCAGGGCAAAATTACCCTTTTTGATCAAGATATTGAGCGCTTGTCGCCCAAGGCGTTTGCCTGTCGCGTCGCCGTAGTACAGCAGGATACACCGCACTATTTTGACCTCACCACAGAGCAATTAGTCAGCATGGGCTTAACGCCCCACAAGGGTATGTTCGATACCAATTCGAGCTGTGATATTGAGCGTATTGCTAAGGCTTTAGAGAAAGTCGGCTTGAGCCATAAGATGCACCAACAATATGAGCACTTATCTGGCGGTGAAAAGCAACGCGCCTTGATTGCCCGCGCCATAGTGCAGCAGCCGCAGCTTTTAATCCTCGATGAGCCAACGAACCACCTCGATGTGCGCTATCAAATTCAAATCCTCGAATTGGTGCGTAGCCTTGGCATCAGCGTGATTGCCTCTATTCATGATCTTAATTTAGCCAGTGCCCTGTGCGACAGTTTGCTGTTGATCCATAACGGGGACGTCAGCGCTATGGGGACGCCAACCGAAGTATTAACCGAGGCGCGAATTGGCGATGTGTTTGGCGTGTGTGCTCAGGTATCGCCCCATCCACAACATAAAAAGCCCTTAATCAGCTATTTTTATGGTTATCACCATGTAGATCATGGCCTGAATGAGCGAGGCGAGGGCGGATGACTCTGGGGAGTAAAAAATATTTCATCTCATATTTGGGGCGTATCGTGACACCGTTGACGAGACAACAACTGATGCTGCTCGTATTAGGTATCATCACTTTGATAACGCCTATTGCCGCGACGAGTTTTGGTGCGGCGAACATCAGTTTTACGGATGTTATTCAAGTATTTATCAATAAAGCGACGAACCTCACTCAAGCCAATGGCATGACTGAGCGCATTGTGATGGAGCTCAGGTTGCCGCGCATTTTACTGGCTTTTGTGGCGGGAGCGGGTTTGTCACTGGCGGGCAGTGTGTTGCAAACCGTGACTCGCAATCCGCTCGCCGATCCCTATTTGTTTGGCATTAGCTCTGGCGCGTCCTTTGGCGCTGTGGTGATGTTGACCTTATTCACTGGCTCTGGATTTTTTGATAATGCGGGCATGGCGGCACATTCTGGGCTTTTTAGCGGTTCGGGTGCCTTGTCTGGATTACTTTGGTTTAGCTTGCCCTTGGGCGCTTTTATTGGCGCGAGTTTGTCGGTGTTGATAGTGCTTGCTTTGTCAGGCTTAGGGCTCAATAGCCAAGTGGAGCGCATGCTGCTCTCTGGTGTGGCGACCTCCTTTATGTTCGGCGCATTAACGAGTCTGCTGCTGTATTTCGCCAGTCCGCAGGCGACAGCCTCTGTGCTGTTTTGGAGTTTAGGCAGTTTCGCTAAGGCCAGTTGGTCCTTGTTAGTACTGCCGACACTGGTGATTGGCGCGAGTTTATTCATTATTTTAGGCATGAAACGGCAGATCATGGCGTTGCAGGCGGGGGATGAAACGGCGCATACCTTAGGGGTGAATGTGCCTAAGCTGCGTCTCAATATGTTGCTGCTCTGCTCCTTGATTACCGCTATTTTGGTGGCTACCTGTGGCGGTATCGGTTTTGTCGGGTTAATGATCCCCCACACAGTACGCATGCTGTTCCCCGGTCGTCAGCCGATTTTATTAACGGCGTTGGTGGGCGGATTATTTATGGTGTGGATTGATGTATTAGCGCGCTGTTTATTGGGTAATCAAGAGTTGCCTGTGGGCATTATCACGGCCGCCATAGGTAGCATGTTCTTTTTGCTGATTTTGCGTAAGCGTAGAGTCATGCCGTAAATACAAGGTCATGCCGTAGGCACCTAGTCAGGACGTAAACCCAGAGTTAAGTCGTCATCCTAGAGTCATGTCGTAAGTGCAGACTGACGGGATAATCAGTATTTCTGTTGATATCCCACCCGCGATTGGAAATGCACAATTGGACATGTTCGTCATAAACGCGGGATGCGTTGTGGTTATTTAATGTAGATTACAAAGTGGAGTGTGGATGTCTCAGTCAGCCGTGTCTTTTCAAATAAGCCCTGTGAGTAAAGCGCAGGATCTGGTGATTCTGCAGAAAATTGATCTTAAGACTAAGCCGCCCGGTGCCTTAGGTCAGCTCGAATCCTTAGCCTTGCAGATTGCCCGCGTGCAAGCGACTGATTTGCAACAAACGGGGCAGCCACAAACGGATGTGCTCAAAATAGTCCGTCCAACCATGTTAGTGTTTGCGGGGGATCATGGCATTGCCGCAGAAGGCGTGTCGATTGCCCCTAGCGAAGTGACTCACCAAATGGTGCAAAACTTTGCCCATGGCGGCGCGGCGATTAACGTTTTTTGTCGGCAGGTGGGCTTTAAGCTCGAAGTGATCGATTGCGGTATGTTAACGCCAGTTGAAGGGGTTGAAGGCATTATCGATCAACGTCTTGGCGCGGGCACAGGGGCGATTCATTTAGAACCCGCGATGGCGCTGGAAACCGTCGATAAAGGCTTTGCTATGGCGCGCGATTTGATTGAACGTCACCATCAAGCGGGTTGTAACTTAGTCGCCTTTGGTGAAATGGGCATAGGCAATACCTCCTCTGCTGCGGCTATTATGGCGGCGATTATGCAGCTGGATGTGATTGATTGCGTTGGCCGTGGTACTGGCATTAATAGCGAAACCTTAGAACGTAAACTGATGCTGATTGAGCTCGCGTTATTACTGCATCAAAGCGCCTTAACTGGACCTAAGTCAGTGTTAGCTTGCCTAGGAGGCTTTGAAATTGTGCAGATGACGGGAGCTATGTTAGCTGCCACTGAACGTAAAATGCTGGTGGTCGTGGACGGTTTTATCGCGACAGCGGCGGCATTAGTCGCGGTGCAAATCGCCCCCAATGTGCGTGATTATTTGATTTTTGCCCATCAATCCGATGAGCAAGGTCATCTGCGAATGTTAGAATTTTTGCAAGCTAAACCTTTATTATCCCTAGGGCTAAGGTTAGGCGAAGGTACGGGTGCAGCCTTGGCGTTGCCGCTTATTCAAGCCTCAGTAAATTTTTACAATCAAATGGCGAGTTTTAGTGATGCGGGGATTGAGGCTGTTGTATGATGTGCTCTGCTAAGTCGCTTATTTTACTTATTTAAAATAATAGCTTTTTAGCCAACCGTTTTAATTTTAAACCTTGCAGCAAGTGTGAATTCACTAAGGATGCTTTATGTCAGAACGCGAAAGCTGGCACAAAGAGATAGATTTATTTTTAGTTGCCATGGGCTATTTTACCCGCATTCCTATGCCTAAGTGGGTCGAAGTCGATAGCGATAAGTTGAATAAGGCCAGCCGTTATTTCGGTCTCGTCGGTCTTCTGGTCGGTTTGTTAAGCGCCATAGTGTTTTGGCTGACGCAGAACTGGCTCCCCGCCGGCGTTTCTGTTCTTTTAGCTATGTTGGTTGGCGTCTTGCTCACGGGCGGATTCCATGAGGATGGCCTCGCCGATACCTTCGACGGTTTTGGCGGGGGTTGGACGGCTGAAGACAAGCTGCGGATCATGAAAGACTCGCGCCTTGGCAGTTATGGCGCACTGGCGCTGATGTTGGCCTTGCTGCTGAAATGGCAGTTGCTAGTCGAGTTGGCTCTGTACGATCCTGTCGTGGCGGGTTCAGCACTTATCGTCGCGCACACTGTGAGTCGTGTGGTATCAGCCAGTATCATCTTTAGTGAAAAATATGTCCGCGATGACGAAACCAGTAAGTCTAAGCCGCTATCGCAACATCAAGGCATTAATGAGCTGCTTATCCTGATCGCCAGCGGCGTATTAGTGCTGTTATTCCTCAAGGGGTTAGCGGCATTGTCATTGCTATTGGTGATGATAGGACTGCGCCGTTTGATCATAGTGATCTTTAGACGCCAGATTGGCGGTTACACGGGTGATACCTTAGGCGCGGCGCAGCAAATATCTGAAATTGTGTGTTATTTTGTATTGCTCGTTGTGGGTAACATACTGTGATCCATCTCGTCCTAGGCGGCGCCCGTAGCGGTAAGAGTCACTACGGCGAAGCCTTAGTGCGTCAGTACACTGCGCTCGGCTTCGATGCATGCTATGTGGCGACGGCGCAGGCGCAGGCGCTAGATGATGAAATGGCGACACGTATCGCCAAGCATCAAGCGGGACGATCGGACGATGGTATCGAATGGCAATTGTTTGAAGAGTCGCTCGCCCTCACTGCACTGTTAAAACAGTTAGCAAAACCTGGGCGAGTGATTTTAGTAGACTGTTTAACTCTTTGGTTAACGAATCAATTACTTGCATCGAACATTAACATCGATGATGAACCCGCGCCGACTGAGTGGAATGCGACTGACTTTGCCACTTCCACCTTTGCCGTTTCAACCTCTGCCACTTCAACCTCTGCCACTTCAACCTCTGACGATAAAGCTCATGCGAGTTGGCAGGCCGAGAAAACCGCTTTTGTGGATTCCCTCGTCGAGCTTGAGGGAGTGGTGATTTTGATCAGTAACGAAGTCGGTTCTGGCATAGTGCCCTTAGGTGAGTTGAGCCGACAATTTGTCGATGAAGCAGGCTGGTTAAATCAAGCCGTGGCGACCTTAGCGGACAATGTCACCTTAGTGGTCGCCGGTTTACCCTTAGCATTGAAACCACTTTAGACTTTGGGCTCAGTCCACGTTTTAAGCTTAAGTTGCATACTTAAGTGATTTTTAGACTGAGCTGTTATGTTAATGACTGCAAACTAGAATAAGCCTTTTAAACCTATGTCCTCTCCAAACACAGACAACACAGCCTGTGCTAATGCACTCGATACCGCTGACACACCTGTAGTTAATACGCTTGCGGTTAATTCACCTCGGCGCGCGGCAGTCTTGATGGTGCAGGGCACTACATCGGATGCGGGCAAGAGCACCTTAGTCGCAGGCATTTGTCGTTTGCTCGCTCGTCAGGGGATTAAGGTTGCGCCCTTTAAGCCGCAAAATATGGCGCTCAATAGCGCTGTCACTATTGATGGCGGCGAGATTGGCCGCGCACAGGCCTTGCAAGCCGTGGCCTGTTATCTTGAGCCCCATACCGATTTTAATCCCATACTGCTTAAACCAAGCTCGGACACGGGCGCGCAAATTATCGTTCATGGCAAAGCCCTGACAACACTCGAAGCCTCGGCCTTTTTTGGGCCTAAATCTAAGGATTATAAGGCAATGGCGCTTGGCGCTGTGCTGGAATCCTTCGAGCGATTGACGGCCCAGTATCAAACCATAGTGGTGGAAGGCGCGGGTAGTCCAGCGGAGATCAATCTGCGTGAAGGTGATATTGCCAACATGGGATTTGCCGAAGCTGTGGATTGCCCTGTGATTATCATTGCCGATATCGATAAAGGTGGCGTATTTGCCCATTTGGTCGGGACCTTGGCCTTGTTATCAGAATCCGAACAGGCGCGGGTAAAGGGCTTTGTGATCAACCGTTTCCGTGGTGATATTAGCCTGTTGCAATCAGGGCTCGATTGGCTTGAAGCTTATACTCAAAAACCTGTTTTAGGCGTGTTGCCTTATCTGCATGATTTACATCTCGATGCCGAAGATGCGCTGATAAGCTCGCCGACTAAAGGTGCTAACAGCCGCTTAAAAGTGCGGGTATTAGTGTACCCGAGGATCAGTAATCACACGGATTTTGATCCGCTGCGGCTGCATCCCGATATTGATTTTGATTATGTGTCGTTGCAAACCCAAGCCGCGAGTCACGCGACTCATTTGCCCGCTGCCGATGTATTGATCTTACCCGGTAGTAAGAATGTGCGCGCCGATTTAGCCTTTTTACGCCAGCAAGGCTGGGATAAAGATATCGCCACACACCTGCGTTACGGCGGCAAAGTGCTCGGCATTTGCGGCGGCTATCAAATGTTAGGCCAAAGCATTGCCGATCCCTTAGGCATTGAAGACAGTGCGGGTGATACCGCAGGACTTGGCTACCTGCCGCTGAGCACAGAACTGAAAGCCGAAAAACAGTTACGGCGAGTGAGCGGTGAGCTAACGTTACTTGGGCAAAAGGTTGCTGTTAAGGGCTATGAAATCCACTGCGGTGAATCAAGCTATCTTATCCCTAGGCTTGAACAAACGAATGCGCCCTTGCAGTTAATCCCTGATTCCACATCTATGAGCTTTGCCGATGGCCTGCAAAGTGATGATGGGCAAATCCTTGGCACTTATTTACATGGGCTGTTTGATAGCCCGGATGCGTGTCAGTTGATTTTACGCTGGGCGGGATTAAACGATGCTAAGGCGATAGATATCAATCAAATACGTGAGCAGCAGCTCGATCGTTTAGCCGATGTGTTAGCTGAGCATTTAGACATGCAAAAATTACAGCCAATTTTAGAAACATAAGTTTTAGAAACATAAGTTTTAGAAGCAGACATTTTTAGCAGCAGAGTGAAGAGAAGACCATGACAGCACAAAACGACAACGAACAAGCGCAAATCAAGGCCGAACGCCACAAGGCTCGCCAACAAAAAGTGAAAGCAGGTGTGGATGCTAAAATTGCCGCCGCCCAAGAGGAGAAGGGGATTCTGCTGGTGTTAACCGGTAACGGTAAAGGCAAATCGACCTCAGGTTTTGGCACTGTGGCCCGCGCCGTCGGTCACGGTAAAAAAGCCGCGGTCGTGCAATTTATCAAAGGCACTTGGGAGTGCGGTGAGCGTAATTTACTCGAAGGTGCAGGGGTTGAGTTTCATGTAATGGGCACAGGTTTTACCTGGGAAACCCAAGATAAAGAAAAAGATACCGCCGCCGCAGTACTCGCTTGGGAAGCCGCCGAAGCCCTGCTGCAAGATGAGAGCATAGATTGCGTGATGCTCGATGAACTCACCTATATGGTGAGCTATCACTATCTGGATGTGGAACGCGTGCTTAGCGCACTTAAAAATCGCCCACCGATGCAGCATGTGATTATCACTGGCCGCGCTTGTCATCGCGCGATTATCGAGCTGGCTGATACTGTCAGCGAAGTGCAACCGATTAAACATGCCTTTGAAGCGGGTATCAAGGCACAGCAAGGTTTTGATTACTAATTGAACCTTAAATGTCGGCGCATAAGTGACGCAGCATTGTTGGTTGCAATGTTAAGTAAGACGCGCGAATGGCTTTAGCACAGGCATAAAATGCGCTAAGTTTGAGGACTATTAACTGCCTATTAGCAACTAGCGACAATTTGTTGTTAGTGACTATGGGTTAGCCTCTAGCCGTTCAGTGTTCAAAGCGTTCTCAAGGATGATCCTATGAATAAGCGTATCGTGATTTGTGCCGATGGGACTTGGAATCGGCCCGAGAAAGATCTTAAGGTCGATTTCCCAACCAATGTGCTGCGCCTCGCGCGTGCTATCAGCCCGATAGCGGCTGATGGCAAACCCCAGCAGGTATTTTATGATTGGGGCGTGGGTTCCTATTACGATCAAACCATCGGTGGTGCGACAGGGCGCGGTTTGCATAAAAACATCATGGATGGGTATCGCTATATAGTGCAAAACTATTCCCCTGGCGATGAGATTTATCTCTTTGGTTTTAGCCGTGGTGCTTACACTGTGCGTTGTTTGTGTGGCTTGATTAATAACTGCGGCATACTTAAACGCCCCGATGCGGCGTTGATTCAACAAGCTTTCGATCACTATAAAAAAAGCAGTGCGCCCTTTGCGCCTGATGGTGAAAAATCCCTCGAATTTAGAGCTAAATACAGTCATGAATCACGGGAAATCAAGTTTGTTGGTGTGTGGGATACCGTGGGTGCTATGGGGATCCCTATTTCATTTTTAGGCTTGTTCGAAGATAAAGACGAGTTTTACGACACTAAAATTGGCCGCAATGTGCGCGTTGCCCGCCATGCCTTAGCCATAGATGAACACCGCAGTGATTTTGAGCCGACTATTTGGCAACTACGCGACAATATGGACATGCAGCAAGTGTGGTTTGCGGGCGCCCATAGCAATATTGGCGGCAGTTATAAACCCGATAAAGACGGTTCATTGTTGTCGGATATTGCACTGTTGTGGATGATATCCGAGGCGCAGAAATTTAATTTAAGCCTAGAGCCACACTTAGCCGCGAGTGTGCATCCAAATCCGCTCGCGACCTTACATAACTCGAGACGCAGTTTTTATCGGATAAAACAGGAATATTTACGACCACTCGACCCTGAGCAAGTCCCAGTACTTTTGCATCATTCGGTGAAGGCCCGCTGGGATCAAGATCCTCAGTATCGCCCGAAGAATCTACAAACTTATATCGAACACTATGGCTGGCCAGAGCAGCTAGTTTAACTCTATAACCCCAAGTGACCTGAAGAGACTACGCCTGCATCTTCAGGCGGTTTGGGGATAAATACTAAGGCATATCATGATTAAGCGACACTTAGCTGGACTCTTTTTGGGGCTCAGTCTATTTCTTCCCCATAGCGTATTGGCGCAGCCCGCTAAACGCATTATTGCGCTCTCGCCCCATGCGGTGGAAATGCTTTACGCCATAGGTGCGGGCGATACGATTGTGGCCGCAACCGATTATGCGGATTATCCCGAGGCGGCAAAAAATATCCCGCGTATTGGCGGTTACTATGGCATTCAAATGGAGCGGGTGATGGAGCTTAATCCCGATCTGATTGTGGTGTGGGATTCGGGTAATAAAGCCGAAGATATCAACCAGCTTAGGACGTTAGGATTTAACCTTTATGGTAGCGATCCTAAAACCTTAGAAGGCGTCGCCAAGGAGCTTGAAGAGTTAGGCCAACTTACGGGGCATGTTGAAGAAGCAAGCAAGGCTGCGGCCGCTTATCGCGCTGAACTTATCCGATTGCGGGTTGAAAATGCTAAAAAATCAGAACCTAAGGTATTCTATCAACTCTGGTCGACCCCCTTGATGACAGTCTCTAAAAACAGTTGGATCCAACAGATCATCAGTGTGTGCCATGGACAAAATGTGTTTTACGATGCCGCCAGTGATTATCCGCAAGTCAGTTTAGAAAACGTCTTGCTGACCTTGCCCGAGGTGATTTTGCAAAGTGGGGAAGAAGGTAATGTGAAAGGGGTTGATTGGCGCCAATGGCCAGAAATTCCTGCCGTGAAGAAACAGCATATTTATCAACTCAATGCCGATTTATTACATCGCGCGACGCCCAGAGCTTTACTCGGCGTTCAAGCCTTATGTGATGCCTTGGATAAAGCACGTTAAATAAAACGCCTGACAGATTATTCCGTCAGGCGTTTAGTCAGATGTTGCTATTTTCTAAGCGTTTAGAAAGGCGCGTTGATGTCGACCACATTAATAAGCTTGTGGTTTACAAACTCTTTCAATCCTAAATCAATCAACTCGCGGCCATAACCTGAGCGACGTACGCCACCAAAGGGTAAGTCGGCCTTGACCATAGTCGGATGATTAACAAACATCATGCCTGTGGAAACCTGCTTAGCGACCGCCAGCCCGCGTTGGGTATCGGCGGTAAACACTGAGCCACCCAATCCAAAGGGCGAGTCATTGGCGATGGCAATCGCCGCTTGCTCATCTTTCACCCTGTGGATACTGGACACTGGACCGAAGAATTCCCAATAGTAGGCTGGGTTATCTGGCGTCAAGTTTGTTAGTATTGTTGGCTGCACAAAGGCGCCTTGCTGCGGCACTTTAGGCCCCACTTCGGTCGCGGTTGCGCCGTGTTTTACGGCATCACGGATTTTCTGCTTTAGCTCATCGGCTGCGCCTTGGGAAGACAGTGGCGCCAGCGTAGTGGCCGAGTCCATAGGATCGCCTGCTTTTAGCGCTTCAATCCCCTTGATATAGCCCTCCATAAATTCATCGTAAATGGCTTCAACTAAGATCATCCGCTTAGATGATGTACAGACCTGCCCCGCGTTCCAGTGACGGCCAAACACAGCCCAGTCGATAGTTTTAGGCAGATCGGCATCTTCAAGTACGATAAAGGCATCTGCGCCACCCAGTTCTAGGGTGGATTTTTTCAGTGCCTTACCCGCCAGAGCGGCAATGATCGATCCCGCATCTTCTGATCCCGTGAGCGCAACACCATGCACTTTGGGCGAATTGATGATCTGTTCTATCTGCTCTCGTGTGGCATACAGATTTTGGAATGTACCTGAGGGCAGTCCGGCATCGCGCATTAAGCCTTCAAAGGCCGCTGCGCACTGGGGCACGTTGGATGCATGTTTGAGTAGTAAGGTATTTCCGGCTGCAAGCTGCGGCGCTAAGATGCGCGCAATTTGGTAGTAGGGAAAGTTCCAAGGTTCGATAGCCAATAATACGCCCAGCGGTTCGTTAACCAGTATTGCTTCACCTTCGGCGGGATCGGCAACCAGCAGTTTTTGCGGTGCCAGCAGTCGCTCGGCATGTTCGGCGTAGTATTCGAAAATTTGCGCCGACAGTTCGACTTCAGCTTCGGCTTCTGCTGTGACCTTGCCCATTTCTAAGGTCAGTAGATTGGCGTATTTGGACTTGTTGTCTCTGAGGATCTTCGCTGCCTTAGACAGTATTGCGGCCTTGTCGGCAAAGGGAGTGGTTCGCCAGCTTAAAAATGCCTGATGGGCGGATTCTATCGCCTGTGTGACTTCGGTATCTGTTGCATTTGGAAATTCTTTAATGAGCTTTCCCGTAAAGGGATTGGTTGTTGCATAAGCCATATGTGCCTCCAAGCGTTTAACAAATAGAGCGTAAATGCCAGCTTTGGCATCGAGGGTGGAAATGTCTTGTTTGTTGTGGGCTCCCTTACCATTGATATGTGGCAAGGAAGCCTAGGATGAACGGTAAACTCGTGTGGTAGTAGGAACTATCTCAGTAGTATTAATCAATTAAATCAAATTGATAGATGGTTGCCATCTACGGAGTACACGTCATATTGTTACGGTTAACAAGCTTCAGCTGTTTTATAGCGTTCAGCCATGGCATTGGCGGCTATGATGGCTTGATAGACATCATCTGCGGTTAATTTCATCGGCATATTGCCCATAGTATCGCCCTCAGCACAGGCTATCTCAGCCACTTTGCGCCACTCGGCCTCGATAAAGGTTTTCAGCCCTAAATCTGCGAGTGTGAGCGGCAGTCCTGCCGTTTTGATAATACGGATAACGTTATCGATTTCGGCTTTGGGGGCATTTTCGAGCACGAGCTGAGTTAGCAGCCCAAAGACGACTTTCTCGCCGTGCTGAGCTTTATGTAAGTCTGCCACCGCTGACATACCATTGTTTACGGCATGGGCGGCGGCTAACCCGCCTGCTTCTGCACCAACACCACTGAGATAGATGGTGGCTTCAATGGTTTGCTCTAGCGCAGGTGTGACTATTTTGTTTTTAACGGCGTCCATAGCAGCTTCAACATTTTCAGTCAGTAACTGATAACAAAGTTGGGCCAATCCCAGCCCTGTGCGGGAAGGCTTTTTCAGGACTAGGTTGACGCCATCCGATTGATAGCAGGCACGAGCTTCAAAATAGGTTGCCAGTGCATCGCCTATGCCTGCCGCAAAAAATCGGGCCGGAGCCGCGGCGATAATGGCAGTGTCGGCAACGACAGCATCTGGGTTCTGTGGCAGAAACAGATAGCGTTCAAACTCACCTGTTTCGGAGTAGATCACTGCAAGTGCAGTACAAGGCGCATCGGTTGAGGCAATTGTGGGGTACAAGATGACAGGCCGTTTTTGATAGAAGGCGACGGCTTTGGCGGCATCTAAGGTTTTTCCACCGCCAACTCCAACAATAACGTTGGTATGATGCTGTTCTGCCAGCGCGCCTAAGCGCTTTATCTCGGCTTCGCTGCACTCATAGTTGAATTTTTCGAGGTGGCTGCTGATCCCATTTTGATCTAGCCCAGCGACCGCTTCATTCTTCACGCGGCTGAGGATAAATTCATCGCAGATGATAAAAGCATTGTCACCAAAGTCCTTAACATAATCATGCATTTGAGCTAATAGGCCCTTGCCGATAATGAATTTTTTAGGGGAAGTGACGGTACGTGGAACGACAGTGCTCATAGAGCCTCCTTTGCACTTATGACGGTTATCCTTTCATTCTTACCCTAGCATACGCCTAAATTAATGTCATAGCATGAATGGTGGCAATGTTTTTATTGCTAAGCGTAAATTACTACTTTAGTGCTTAATTATTAGATTAATAATGTGGTTTATTGTTTTATTATTCGAGTTAAATGCTTTGGTTTTTCCCTGATTTAAGGCAAGGATAGGGCTCAGAGAGCGAGGCGATCTAAGCGGGCGAAGAGATGTCAGATCTCAAAAAAGCTAACGGTGGATTGTGCGAATAACGGTAAACGTCTGCTGTCTAAACACAGGATAGTCATTAATCTAATGGGATTTTATTACCTTAAACTCGTCCCAAGTCTTGCTCGGTGTTCATGCTTTATGTGATGCTCTGTACAGTCGTTCATTGGTGTCATAGCGAGTGAAATCGTCGGCTGAGATAAAAGACCAGTAATCAAGGAGTGAAGATGACACAGCAGAATGCGTTAGGACAATTGGTCAGTAAAGGTACGTTAATATTCTTTTGTGGCAAAATGGGCTCAGGTAAATCAACCTTATCGCGACAACTTTCTGAGGCCGAAAACTGTATTTTAATCTCGGAAGACGCATGGCTGGCGGCGCTATACCCCGATGAAATTAAAGATTTTGATACTTACTTGAGCTATTCCGCTCGCCTTAAGCCTTTGCTTAAAAAGCATGTGCAGGAACTGCTCTGTTCGGGTGTTTCTGTGGTCATGGACTTTCCCGCGAATACTATCAATCAGCGCCTGTGGTTTCGAAGCATTTTTACTGATTGCGCCGCCCATAAACTTATTTATCTTAATCACAGCGATGCGCTTTGTTTGAGTCAACTCGATAAACGCAGACAAAGCCACCCTGAGCGCGCCATGTTCGATACTGAGGCTATGTTCTGGCATGTGAGTGGTTATTTTCAGCCGCCGACTCTGGATGAAGGCTTTGAGCTTGAGATGATAGAAAGCTAAATAGTTGAAAGCCAAGTGACTGAAAGCAAGTGACTGAATAAAACAATAGGAAATATCATGTACCAAGTGCTTGAAGGCGTTGCTTCTGCCAATGATTTTGTTCGCCTACGACAGATTTCTGGCTTAAGCCCTAGACCATTGGAGGGCGCGATTAAGGCTTTGCCAAGGAGTTTATATGGCGTGCAAATAAAGCTCGCCGAACAGACTGTGGGTATGGGGCGTGTGGTTGGTGACGGCGCGCTCAACTTCGAAATTGTCGATATTGCAGTGGATCCTGAGCATCAAGGTAAGGGATTAGGGCGGCTTATTATGCAGCACATCATGGCTTATTTAGATCGTGAGGCTTTTGAGGGCGCGTATATTACCCTGATGGCGGATGTGCCTGAACTCTATGAAAAGTTTGGCTTTAAATTTAGTCGTCCCGCAAGTGAAGGCATGTATATGGTGAAATAACGCCGCTAACCAATACACTTGTAACTTAGGCACATGTAGCAGTAGAACTCAAACAGTAGAGCTCAAACAGTAGAGCTCAAAACAACAATCAAAGGAAGATTACCCCATGAATACCTTACTTATTTGCTTATTTGTCGCCATGTTATTGCCATATCTTGCGAAAGGTCCAGTGGCTTGGGCAATGGCAAAGGCGGGTGGTTACGATAATAATCATCCCCGTGCTCAGCAAGCACAGCTAACCGGTTTTGGCGCTCGCGCTTTAGCGGGACATCAAAATGCCTTTGAATCATTGCTGGTGTTTGGCCTAGCCGTATTAGTGGTGATTGCTACCGGCAAAGTAAATCCCACCACTGAGTGGCTCGCAATCGTCCATGTCGGCGCCCGCTTTGTGTATCACATCCTCTATCTTGCCAACAAAGGCACCTTAAGATCCCTCACATGGTTTGTTGCCATCTTCAGTGCTTTCGGGATTTTCTTTCAGGCTTTTTAAGCTTGGATATTAAAGGATCTGCGCCAGTTTTTTGATACTTTCCCGCAGCTCATCAGGCGTATGAGCGGCATAGCCCAGTAAGATTGCTTGCCTTGGATAGGGCGCTTGGCAATATCGAGACAAAGGCTGTGCACCTAAACTGAGTTGGCGGCATTTATTGATCACTTCCTCTTCGGTTAAGTTGCCTTTTAGCCAACATACGAGGTGAATACCTGAGTCAGAGGTTTGAACGGACAATTTGTCGGGCAGATACTGCTCAATTGCCGCGATTAACGCCGTTTGGCGTGCTAAGCAGGCTTTTCTCACTCGGCGAACATGCCGCGCGTAATGTCCTTCGGCGATAAACAACGCTAATGTTGCTTGCTCTAGGTGAGCCGTGTGCGTATCGGCATAATATTTTGCCAACTGGAAAGCCTGTATCAGTTTAGGGGGCACCACCAAAAAGCCGAGTCGTAATTCGGGTAGCAGCATCTTGGAAAAGGTGCCAGCGTAGATCACCCTTTGATGTTTATCGAGCCCCTGTAATGCCTGTATCGGACGGGCGCTATAACGAAACTCGCTATTATAGTCATCTTCTAAAATCCATTTACTCTGCTCAGCGGCCCAATCGAGTAAGGCCAATCGTCGTGGCAGACTTAGCATACCGCCGAGGGGAAATTGGTGTGAGGGCGCGGTAAAAGCCAGTTTCACTGAGGGCCACCGCTGGATCGCATCGGCAATATTTGTGCCCTCATCATCAACACTTACAGGACGAACCCGCATATTTTGCGAGAGAAAAGCGCCTAAAGCCCCGTCATATCCAGGTTCATCAAGCCAGACTTCATCTCCCTGTTGGAGTAGTACCTGCGCTGTGAGGTTAATGGCCTGCTGAGTTCCATTGACTATGATGATCTGCTCAGGTGTGCAATTGAGGCCGCGTGTCGAACGCGCATAATCACTTATCGCCTCACGCAGCGGCAAATACCCCGCGCTATGGTTTGATTTACCTAAGGTTTTACGCGATTGCCGCCAAACTCGGCCTAACAGCCGCCCCCAAAGTTGGTGCGGGAAAAGATCGACGCATCCGACGCCAATATTAAACATGCTATGGCTGTGGTCCGTATTCGCCTTCGCTTTCAGTCGCGTCATTTCTATTAACTGTGGATTAATTTCTAATTTGGAATCAAAAACTTGAGCGCTTTCTCTGGCACGGTTTGGTATATCGATCAGTTCATCGGGAATGGTATCTGAAACATAAGTACCCGAGCCCGGTTTAGTCAGCAGATAGCCTTCATCAATCAGGCGCTCAAACCCTTGCAGTACTGAGTTACGTGAAATCTGCATGGTTTCCGACAAGGCTCTGCTGGATGGGAGCTTCATTCTAGGATGTAAACGTCCATCAAGAATGGCCTCTCTAAACGCATGATAAAGCTGATCTTTGAGGATGCCATCTTTGAGTTGCAAGTGAGGGAAATTGGATTGAGGTTTTTTCATTTGCTAACTGGTACTGTAAAAAATACAAAAAGTGTACCTTATGCGGTACCACAATTGAATCTAGAATCTTGCTTCAGTAAAACTGAGACCATTTACTTAATTTCAAGGAGTGCGCTAATGTCCAGCCAATCACTAACAGTGACCATTGATATGGTTAAAGAAACGGACTATTTACTCTGGTTACCACACTGGCGTGATTATCAGACTTTTTACAAAGTGGCGTTATCAGAAGCGACCACCCAAGCCACGTGGCGCCGATTCTTCGATGACCAAGAACCCATTTATTGCGCAGTTGCAAGAGAGGGCCAAAACTTACTCGGTTTTGTGCACTATGTTTTTCATCGTTCTACTTGGGCCGAAACGGATTATTGTTATCTTGAAGACTTGTTTGTTGCCCCAACGGCAAGGGGTCAACATGTTGGAAAACAATTGATTGAGTTTGTAAAGCAAGCGGCCATTGAACACAAGTGTGCGCGCCTGTACTGGCATACACAGGAAACAAATTTAACCGCGCAAAAACTCTATAACTGGATTGGTGAAAAACCGGGAGTCATTGAGTACAGAATGCCGCTGTAAGGAGGGGCCTTTAATTAACGCATTAATTGGCTAGCTTATTAATGCGTTTATTATCAGTTTCTTGATAGTTTCAAATTCTTTCAATCCTAATGCTAAAGGGCTTTTAGCATTAGGTTTTAATGCACGTTTTAATTGCGACTAATCGCAGCGATAACCGCATCGGTCAGCTCCCGAGTATTCGCCGTTCCGCCCATATCGCGGGTTAAAGACTGCTTATCTTTCAATACGTTTTCTATCGCGCTGAGTATCAGGTCGTGCATTGCGCCATAACCTAAATGTTGCATCATCATAGCGCCCGCCCAAATTGTGCCTAAAGGATTGGCAATACCTTGGCCTGCAATATCCGGCGCCGAACCATGTACCGGCTCAAACATCGACGGAAATTCCTTGCTTGGATTGATGTTCGCCGAAGGGGCAATGGCGATAGTGCCAGTGCACGCAGGGCCAAGATCAGACAGGATATCGCCAAACAAATTTGAGCCAACAACCACGTCAAAATGCTCGGGTTTTAGCACGAAATTTGCCGTCAGAATATCGATATGATATTGGTCGACCTTAACATTGGGATATTGTTTTGCCATTTCCCCGACGCGACTATCCCAATAGGGCATAGAGTGAAATATGCCATTGGATTTGGTCGCCGAGGTTAAGTGCTTTGCCTCGCGGCTTTGGGCTAAATCGAAGGCATATTTTAAGATGCGATCTGTGCCACGACGGGTAAAAATGCTCTGCTGGGAGACAATCTCATGTTCAGTGCCTTCATATTGAATGCCGCCGACGGCGGAATATTCGCCTTCCACGTTTTCACGTACTACATAAAAATCGATATCGCCGGGCTTTTTACCCGAGAGTGGGCAGGGCACGCCTTCAAATAACCGAATAGGCCTAAGGTTCACGTATTGCTCAAAGGCTCTGCGGATCGGTAGTAGCAATCCCCAGAGTGAAATATGGTCGGGAACTCCTGGAAATCCAACAGCGCCTAAGTAGATGGCATCAAAGGATTTTAGTTGCTTAAGTCCATCCTCTGGCATCATGCGACCGGTTTTATGGTAGGTTTCACAGGACCAGTCGAAGTAGGTCCACTCAAACGCCACACCTAAGATTTTTCCTGCGGCTTCGAGTGTGCGTATCCCTTCGGGGATCACTTCTGTACCTATGCCATCTCCGGCAATTACGGCGATTTTTACCTTAGACATCTTTGACTCCAATAGGGGATTCTGCGTTTTTAGTATGTTATTCCATATTCGTATCGTGTATGAATAGGCTAAATGTTTTGTTAAGGATTACGAATCGTGAGTCAACTGCCGCCACTTGAAGATTTACGGGTCTTTGTTATCGCCGCAACAAGCGGGGGATTTACAGCCGCTGCGGAGCAATTATCTTTTTCTCCAGCGTATGTGAGTAAACGCATTGGCCTATTAGAAAAAGCGCTCGGAGTGCGCTTGTTTCTGCGCTCTGCCAGAAGTGTCAGCCTCACCTTAGAGGGCAAGATTGCCTTGGAATGGTCCGAACGTTTGCTCGATACCATGGAGCAAATGAGCCTTGAAATTAGCTTAGAGCAGCAAGTGCCACGGGGGCGATTACGTATCGCAACCAGCACAGGATTTGGCAGCCACTGCATTGCACCGATTATTTCAGACCTCGTGTTCCACTATCCCGAATTAGAAGTTGATTTAGAGTTGCTCGACCGCCCCGTCGATCTGGTCTCTGAAGGTTTTGATCTGGAGATCCGTGTCGGTGGCGAATTGCCACCGCAAATGATTGCTAAGCGTCTTGCGAGTAATTATCGGGTATTGGCGGCGTCGCCGACCTATATCGACACGCATGGCATGCCAAACAATCTCGCGGCATTAGCCGAGCATAAGTGCATAGGGATCCGCGAGCGCGATCAAAACCATAGAGTGTGGCGATTGGAAAGTGCGGCTGGCATAGCCTCGGTTGATTTAGCGGCTTCCTTGATGACCAACAATGGCACAGTCGCTAAGCAGTGGTGTCTTAAAGGCCACGGTATTATGTTGCGCTCCATCTGGGATTTACAGCAAGATTTCTTAAGTGGCAGATTACTCAGAGTACTCCCCGAGTATCATCAATCCGCTGAAATTCATGTAATTTATGCCTCACGATTAGAAACGTCTGCCAAACTTCGCACCTGCGTCGCCTATCTTGAAGAGGCATTACCTCGTTTTGCTGGCACTGGAATAAGTTGATTTTATTTCGCCAATCTCTATGGGCGAGTGAACGCTCGCTATTTTCATATTGAGTTTAAATAAATCAAGGTGTTGGATTTAATTGCTGACATTGGGTCAAGAGGTGGCCAAGAAGGCGCTCGTCCTATTCTCCTTAATAAATGATCGTAATAGGTCATTTTGTATATCTATTAAGCAAACTGTCAGGTTTTTACTGTTACCTTACGCCCCCGATGTATTGGCTAATCCCATTGCTACCGTTTTACCTCAGTTAAAGAGATACCATGTTTATAAAGTTTAAGCTTCCCGTTGCTATGCTCGCACTCATTGCTTTGTCTGTTTTATGCTCTTCGGTGTATGTGCAAGAAACGCTAGTGACTAAGCTGATTTCAAATAGGCTGCCAGTTGATGCTCTTGGTTTTCAGTCACGGACGGCTTCCAATCCTTTAGTTGTCAGTCAGAGTGCTCAGCATCATATGCAGAGTTTGCCAAAACTGATGACGACTTCCCTGATGCAAGCGAATCAAGGTGCTGTTGCAAATCGAACGGTTGCTGAACATTTCTCATCCCCCAAAATACTTGAGCAGTCATCCTTAGACAATCAAGAGTCTAAACAACTGAGTCTGAATATCAGTTCTCTCGATGAACTCATGGGCTTGTTTGACTCGCTTAATTACACGCCAGAAAGCTTTCGTGATGGTAATAAATCGGTCCCTAGATTGACCTTTGATGCCGTGGGTGAGGGCTGGAGTTCAGTGTCAAGCCAACTCCCGGTGAAGCAAAAGAAAATGGTGTTTCTTAGAATGATTGCCCCTTTAGTCTTATTGGCGAATGAGAAAATTTTACAAGAAAGACAGGTCATTATGTCTGCCCCCCTTGATGATATTGCGTTATTAGCCTTAGGGGTAAAGTACAAAGTAATAAGCAGTGAAGATAAACCGCTGTTAGAAGCCCAAAGACAAATGCTACTTGAAAGGGTGGATATCCTGCCACCATCGTTAGTGTTAGCTCAAGCGGCAAAAGAAAGCGGTTGGGGCACATCGCGATTTGCCCGTGAAGGTAATGCATTATTTGGGCAGTGGGATTTCAAGGGTAATGGTATGGAACCTAGGCAAAAGCGCCAAGGTTTAGGCAATTATGGTTTAGCACGATTCGATACACCATTTGCTTCGGTGGAAGGGTATTTGTTGAATTTGAATACCCATAATGCTTATCAGAAGATGCGAGATTTTCGTGCCCAATCAAGACAAGCTAATCAAGCTGTGACAGGCTCTGCACTCGCAGGGACGTTAGACCGATATTCGGAGCGTGGTCACGCCTATGTTGAGGCGATTCGTCAGATGATCCGCACCAATAAGCTATATCTGGTGGATGATATTTATTTAAGTGATGACGCACCATTGCATCTATTAACAAGAACAAACTAAGTGATTGGTAAAATAACCATTTTCACTTAGCCTGAATAAAGCGCACTTTAATTAGGCTTATATAGGTCAATTTAATCAAGGGCATCCGCATTACCCTATATCCCAATTTTAAACTTTGCCTTTTTGCTGGTAATTGTCTTCAAGGTCTTGAGTTAACCATTAGGATAAAAGGAGAAGCAGTGCCTGATGTTCGATATTAATGTTTACCTTTCTGTAATCGCATAACTTCCATCTGTGTTATAGCGGATGATAAACCCCTTTTTGTCACCATCGTGGTAATACTTCAGGGACAGTAATCGATCCTTGTTATCGATTTCATATGTCCAGCCACGTTGCTCATTGTCGATGTAATTGGACAGTGAATAACCGCCATCCTTCTTGTAGCGGATGCTGATTTGACTGTCTTGCCCCTGTTCATTATTTTGTAACTTTTGGACATGCCCCTCTTCATCGAATTCAAATTCTCTGATGAGATTACCATGATGGTAGTCAGAAAATTTATATAATTTTCCTTTACTATCATAATAATATTGCTCTCCGTGCTTTAGCGATGGCGTATTTCTATAGGGGGAATTCACTATATCCTTACAGTCATTGCTATAGGGGTTTTCTCGCATAATGCACTCGTCCTGAGAGGGTTTGACTGGCAGGGTTTCGTCATATTCATAATGACTTAACTCCATAAGCCTATGATTGTGGTTAGGATCAAAAATAGCCTGCATGCCATGGTACTCACCTTTGCGATAGTGCCTAATGCCGCTAACGACATCCTGTGCTGAGTACCAAATACTCTGACCATCGAGCAGGCCCTGTTTATAATGCTTATTGGCAAAGAGCACATTTTCATCGCTGATTAGTTTTTCTTCACCTTCGCGTAACCCATTGAGATAAGTCACTTCGATCCGCGATTTCTTGTCAGTTTTAAATACCCAAGGGCCAGTGCGCTTGCCATCAAGGTAAGCCCCCTGACCCACATAGTTGCGGTATTCGCCAAGCGAGACTTTATCTACCCAAGGGCCATGTTTAATGCCGTTTTGATAGTGACCTTTATTGCCATTGCTCTCAAGCCATTCACCGTCTTTGACGCCGTTGCGATAAATGCCTTTTTCAGACAATCGCTTCTCACCTGTGTCTGCGCCATATTCGGGCTCATAGATTTCATAGGGGCCATCGAGCACTCCTTGATTGTAATGGGCAAAACCGTAGTTATCTGCCTCATCGAACATGGACTGTGCAATCCATTTACCTTGCTTTTTACCGTCAAGATATTCACCTTCCCAATAGCTTGCTTGGCCGTCAGCTTCCATCCATTTACCGACTTTTTTGCCTTGTTTGTACTGACCATTCAACATGATATTGGCATTACGGTTATCGTAGGCGATATAGGGGCCATCGAGCAGACCTTGGGCATAATGACTTTCAAGCGCAAGTCCAGCCCAAGATCCACCGAGATTCATGTAATCATAAGCTGGGCTCGTTTTTGGGATCTCACCCTCACCGCTGTTTAGCCAGTCTACATCATCGGCTTCAAAGGCAACGCTCACCAACACAAAACTGCCCTGTTGTTCGCGATAATCATTGCGATAAAAGTGAGTCACTAAACTGTATTGATGCTCGCGGCCTTGGGCATCTTTATCTTTGCGGGTGAGGGGGTAACGTAATTTATATTCGTCCGCGGTTTTCACATCGGCAGGTAAACCTTTAGCATTGCGATAGCCGATTAAGGTTGGTTTGAGCTTGGTTGAGCCATCGATAATCGCTTTAATGGCGGGATCTTCAATCGCCTCAACATCATAGGTTATGCGATATTGCTGCGGTGGAATTTGGTTTAACACTTTGCGGGTGTCGCTGACGGTAAATGACGATAACGTCGGGGCGACTTCATCCAGCACAACTTGAAGGCGTGGCAGCTTAGTGAGTTTTGAATCCTCAAAACCATAACCCCGTAAATGCTGGCCATCAGCATCTTTAAGCATGACCACGACTTCTTTGTCGCCACCCTTATCAAAGTCATAGTAAAAAACGGCCACAATTTCAGCCGCACCATAATCATCAAGATGTACGCCGGGCGCATCGCCGTCGGACATTTCGCTCCACACTTGATTGTCTTTTTGGTGAAAATTAAGCCATTGGCCATTCGGTAAATCGACAGTGGGATGGACGGCTTTGCTCGCAGCGCTTGCCGCAGGAATAACCGTTAAAGAGGATAACAACATCATGCCCGCTGCAGTGAATAAACTGCGAATCGAAAGTTCCATTTAACTACACCTTTTATACCGATAACTTGCGCCTCATGCGCACCAGTAAACGGGCCGAATTTTATGCGAAGACAAGCACTTCAGGAAGTGGCTGATACAAAAAAGGCCGCAATAGCGGCCTGTTAAGATCCAACATTTAACAATCAGCGATGCGATATAGCATTTATTTCGCGGGTGCCTTTTAGGGTAATCATTTAGATTTTATTGAAAACGGGTTTTAAAAGAAAATGAGCTAAAAATATTACAATAACAGCTGCTTAAATTTAATGGGGCACTGAAGCAGTGCTTCAATTTTGCTTTGTTTCGCTTGTTCTGAATCTACATTCCCTGTGGTGTAAAACGTTATTTCTGGATCGAGTATCGGGCTACACGTTTGGTGCTCGATTTTCAACAATGAGTGCGTTCGATTAGCAATGGCGAATCCAGAATCAATGACGGTAACCTGGTGGGGAAGGGCATTTTTGATTTCTGCATGGATAAGTGGAAAGTGAGTACAAGCCAGCACTAATACATCGGTATTAAATGCATCGGGTTTGCTAAAAATACGCTGAATTTCCTGAGTTACAATGTCGGGATCAAACCCATTGCCGAGAAGTTTTTGCTCTGAGGCGAGAACCAGCACTTCAGAGTCTTCTACTAAAACCTTACATTCTGTGGCGAAATTCGTGATCAGCATCTTCACATAAGCTGAGTTCACCGTGGTGTGAGTGCCAAGTACCATCACTACCTTTGATTTTGATAACGAAGCGGCAGGTTTTATCGCAGGGACAACGCCGACAATAGGTATATTGAGTTCAGTACGAAGTAAGTCTAGCGCAATGGTACTCGCTGTATTGCAGGCGATAACGATGATATCGGGTTGAGTCAGTGAGCTTGCTTTGGATATAACGTCTAAAATTCGCTTTTTTAGTATATCGTGCGGCTTTTTTCCGTACGGGAAAAAGCCAGCGTCAGAGACGTAACTCAGCCGTATGTTGGGGATTCTCTTTTTTATTTCGGCCGCGACAGTTAGTCCACCTGAACCTGAATCAAAAACTAATATTGAGCTATCCATTGCACCTACCTTCACATAATCAACACATTTAATTTTGCCATAGACACAGGAGTGTTAGTCGAATTGGCATACGGCTTCAAGAGGCGTATTTTGCTCTTTCAGCCTATTTTGATCAATGAGGATATGTTTGGTTAAGACTTTTTCGTAAACAAAAAATCTTTTGGTGAGTTAATGCAATTTACCGCAGGGTGAGATCATGAATACTCAGTTTTGTCAGCAGTTTAGTTGGGATGCCAACTTAATCCTTCGTGTGTTTGTAAATATTGCTGGAGCTTTAATTCCGCATATCCATTAAGCACTATCATTCCAGTGACACGCAGCAAGTCCGTCCCTTGATGCTCGAGCATGGAATCTGCTGTATTAGGACATAATAATGTCGCGATCACATGGATGTGAATAAGCGCCCATGCCACGGATGGTCACTTCCATGATGGTGCTTAATTTGGGTTAATCCCTGTGTATGTCAGATGGTTGATTCTTAAAAAATTCATGGCTGTCCGCTTTTTTTACTGTCATGCGTGGTAATACGCAGTTCAAGGCCGATCTGAGTTGGGCAATAGAATTTATTACCACCAAATGTTATCGCAGCAAGCAGTCAAAAACAAAGCACGACAATAGCTTAGAGGTGATATTGTAGTGGTCAAGTAAAATTGGCCACGGTTTTAGAGTCATTCCAATATAAACGTTCTGACTCATTTGGCGTTAACCCACCATTATATTGATGGGGTCTGGTCTCACTGTAATATCCAGTGATGTAATTTGTGATCTCTTTATTTGCTTCTGTAAAATTCCCATAACCACTGGCGGGTATCCACTCAGATTTCAAACTTCTAAAGAAACGCTCCATTGGTGCGTTATCCCAACAATTCCCGCGGCGA